>JAGKSX010000169.1 GCA_018993155.1 Hydrogenophaga sp. | reverse complement strand
GGTGGCCGCTGCGGCAGGCGCGTTGGCCGGTGGTGGCGCGGCAGGGGTGGCGGCTGGCGCGGGCGCCGGCGGCTTGCTGGCCTGGGGCCGTTTGGGTGCGGGTTCCACACGGGGCGGCGCCAGGATGGGCTGCACCGGTTCGGGCGCGGGCAGGACGGGGCTGGGGGCCACTGGGACTGGGGTCGCGGCGGCCACCGGGGGCGTGGCGGGGGGCGTTGGCTCGGCGGATGCTGGCGCTGGCGATGGCGCGGCGACCGGCGTTTCGTCGGCCTGACCCAGCCACCACCACAGGCCGGCGGCGATCAGCAGCGCGGCCAGCACCGCCCCCGCCACGGCGGTGCGGGAGACGCTGCGACGGCGCACGGGTCTGGCCTTTCGGCTGGGGGGTGGCACGATCTGGCTGTTGAGGCCGGGCACGTGGCCACGCTCGCGCTCCGCGTCGGCGCGTTGAAGGGCATCGAGGATGTAGGACATCGTGGAACGGCCCTCAGGAGCCGGGGCGCGAGAGCCGGGGCTCGTCCACGCCGCTGGCCAGGTTGACCTGCATGAAGGTGATGGGGCCGGCCAGCCCGGCGGCCTCGATGCCGTTGGCGCGCTGGAAGGCCTGGATGCGGGCGGAGAGCTGGTGGGCCGAAGGCGGCACCTTGCCCGCCGCCTGCAGGCTGGCGATGCGCTCGCCCAGCCAGTCAGCGGCCGGGCCGGTGCGGCCGTCCACCAGGCGGGTGGTCTGGCCCGGCGGCGTGCGCCACAGGGTGGCGAAGTCGCCGCGCCAGCTGTCGGCCAGGGCAGTGAGCGGCATGCGCCAGCGCTGGTCGCCCGCCTGCAGCGTGGCGGTGTCGTGGGTGAGCGCAGTCACCAGCGCCAGGCCCGACCCTTGGCCCGCCTGGCGCAGGGTGATGATGCCGGGCCGATCGAGCTGGCGCAGGCCGTTGAGGGTCATGCGGTCGGTGCGGTAGCACTGCAACTGGGCTTGTTGTGCGTCGGTGCAGGGGTCGCCCGAGGCCAGTGCCTGGCCCCAGAGCGGGCCCAGTTCGCGCCAGGCCTCGTTTTCGTTCTTGAGCAGGGCCGACGCCTCGGGTGGGCCGGGCAGGGGTTCGGGGCGGTTCGCCGCGGCAGGCGTCGGTGCGGGCGTGTCGGCTGGGGCTGCTGCGCCGGGCGTTGGCGCGGGTGGGGCGGCCACTGCGGCGGGGGCGGGCTGGGGGGTGGCGGGGGGCGGTGCCGCCGCGGTCGCCCTGGGTGCGCTGTGGCTCCAGAACCAGAACAGCGCGCCGGTCACCAGCGCGCCCACCACCAGGCCGATGCCCAGGGTGCCCAGCGGCGAAGCCCAGGCGGTCAGCGGCGCGGCGGCCTGCCCACGGCGGAGCTTGGGCATGGGCGCATCGGTCTCGAACACCTCGCTCGCCGCCTTCTCCACCACGGCGCGCTCCACACGGGCCTGGTGGGTGGCATAGGCGCCGAGCAGGGCACGGTCGCACAGCAGGTTCACGCGCCGCGGTACGCCCCGCGTGATCTCGTGGATGCGCTGGATCGCCTGGTTGGAGAAGGGCAGTGGCCCGCGCAGACCGGCCACCTGCATGCGGTGCTGGATGTATTGGCGGGTTTCGGCTTCGTTGAGCGTGCCCAGGTGAAAGCGCGCGATCACGCGCTGCGCCAGCTGTTCCAGCTCGGGCCGGGCGAGCACCTCGCGCAGCTCGGGCTGGCCGATCAGGATGACCTGCAGCAGCTTGCGCTCGCTGGTTTCCAGGTTGGTCAGCAGGCGAAGCTGCTCCAGCACGTGGGGTGTGAGGTTCTGCGCTTCGTCGATGATGAGCACGTTGCGCTCGCCCTTGGCGTGGCTCTGCAGCAGGTACTCGTTGAGCGGGTCCAGGTAGTCCTTGATCGTGGCTGGGCCGATGCCCTCGTGCTGGACCTCGATATGGAACTCGCGGCAGATCGTCTTGAGCAGGTCGCCCACCGTGAGCTTGGGGTTGAAGATGTACGCCACCCGGCACTGCTCGGGGATCTGCTCCAGGAAGCAGCGGCAGATGGTGGTCTTGCCGGCACCGATCTCGCCGCTGAGCAGCACGAAGCCACCCCCGCCGCGGATGCCATAGAGCAGGTGCGCCAAGGCCTCCCGGTGGCGCTCGCTCATGAAGAGGTAGCGCGGGTCGGGCGCGATGGAGAAGGGGTCCTGCTTCAACCCGAAGAATTCGGCGTACATGGCCCCGAGCATAACGGGGCCGCCGAGGGCGGGCAACGACGCCCGGCCGAGCCGTGCCGGGCGTGTGCCGCGCTGCTAGCGGACGGTCAGGCCGCCAGGGCCATGGAGCGCTGCGACGACGAGGCGGGGTACTTCGCGCTGGCCGAGGACGAGCATTCGATGTCGCCGGAGAGCTGGCCGCCTTCCTCGATCACGACCTTGCCGTAGCGGATCTTGCCGGTGACCTTGCCCGTGGCGTAGATCACCAGCTTCTGGCGCACCGTGAGGTTGCCGTCGAACACGCCGCGGATCTCGGCGATGTCGATCTCGGCCGAGCCCTTGAATTCGCCCTGTTCCGCGATCTGGATCACGCGCGAATCCATGGTCGCCTCGACCAGGCCTTCCACCACGAGCGTGTCGCAGTCGGTGATCTCCACGCCCTTGAGCTTGATGTTCGGGCCGACGGTGAGCTTGCTGCCGCCTTCGGGGGTGGACGACGAGGCGCTGGCGCTGCCCGTGGCGGCGGGGGTGGCCAGGTCCAGGTCGGGGGTGGAGGGGGCCGGGGTCTGTGGCTGGGCCTGCGAGGCGCTGGTGCTGCTGCTCGCGGGCTGGCCGTAACGTTGCGTGGCCATGCCGGTGTTCAGGGTCTTGGGTTGATCGTCTCGTTTGCCAAAATGCAGTGCCATGCCAGCTCCTTCTGTAAATGAAGCGGTCATGCTAAGCGGCATGCGGATTACATTTTCGGTCGTCCCGTAAGAGGGGTAACGAGATGAACCGTACATGCGGTTTCATTTTTTCGGGGATGACCTGTTGCGGTTTTCCATCTCGCGGATCAGGGCGCGCGCTTCGTCGCCTTCGGGAATCGGCCGGCCGCTGTCGCGCCATTGCACCGCGTCCTTGAAGCCCGCTTCCTGCGCATGGCGGCGGAACCAGAGGCCCTCCGGGTTGTGGCGCGTGATGCCGTCGAACAGCGTGGCCATCTGCTGCGTCTGTTCCAGACCCATGGTGAGCATGACCTGGTTCACCACCATCTTGTGCATGGCCAGGTGCGAGCGCGGCACGCCCGCGATGCGCTCGGCCAGCTGCATGGTGGTCGCTTCCAGCTGGTCGGCCGGCACGGCCTCGTTGGCCAGGCCCCAGGCGGCGGCGGTGCGGCCGTCGATCACGTTGCCGGTGAACATCATCTGCTTGGCGCGCGCGGCGCCAAGGCGGTAGGTCCACATCGCGGTGGTGGGGCAGCCCCAGACGCGCGTGGGCATGTAGCCGATGCGTGCGTCATCGGCCATGACCAGCAGGTCGCAGCACAGTGCGATGTCGCTGCCGCCGGCCACCGCCGCGCCGTGCACCTTGGCGATGGTGGGCTTGGGACTGCGCCACAGCGCCATGAAGTCTTCGGTGTTGCGCTTCATGAAGGCGTAGTCGTCCATCGGGTCCCAGGGGTGGCGTTCCTGCTGGCAGGGGTGGTCGATCTCGCCCTCACCGAACATCGAGAGGTCGTAGCCGCCGCAGAAGCCCTTGCCGGCACCCTCGACCACGATCACGTGCACCTCGTCATCGGCGTTGGCCCATTCCACGGCGGCGCGGATCTCGCGCGGCGTCTCGTCGTTGATGGCGTTGAGGCGTTCGGGGCGGTTGAGCAGCAGGCGCGCGACGCGCGGCTGGTTCGCATCCTTCTCGATGCGCAGGGTGTTGAAGCTGGGCATGGTCGTGTCTCCTGGGTTGTTTTCCCCATGATAGGCAGCACCCGGGCTTGCCGCAGTTGCCTCGGAGACAGCGGCCCCATGCCCATGTGGTTGCGCACGCAACCAAAAATGTATAAAGTTGCGCACGCAACCATATGGACACCATGAACCCAGAATTGCCTTCCTCCATTCCCGTGCTGATCGCTGGCGGCGGTCCCGTGGGCCTGACCCTTTCGGCCCTGCTCGCGCGCGAGGGCATCGCCCACCTCGTGATCGAAGCCGACGAGAGCTACTGCACCGGCAGCCGCGCCATCTGCATCTCGCGGCGGTCGCAGGAGATCCTGGGGTGGGTGGGTGCCGATGCACCGCTGGTGGCCAAGGGACTGAGCTGGACGGGCGGCCGCAGCCACTGGCGCGACACCGAGGTGCTGCACTTCGAGATGCCCGCCGAGCCGAGCCAGCGCTTCGCGCCCATGGTCAACATCCAGCAGTTCCATGTGGAAGCGTTCGCCCACCAGGCCGCCCAGGCGCAAGGCGACGCATCGCGCGTGCTCTGGGCCAGCAGCGTGGTGGCGGTGCGCCCGCAGACCGATGGCGTGCAGGTGGAGGTGGACACGCCGCAAGGGCGGCAGACGGTGCAGGCCGGCTTCGTCGTCGCCTGCGACGGCGGCCGCAGCACGGTGCGCGAGCAGCTCGGCCTGCAGCTCGAAGGCACGCAGTACGACGGCAAGTACGTGATCGTCGACGTGGTGCAGAAGACGCAGCGCCCGGTGGAGCGCCTGGCCTGGTTCGATCCGCCGTCCAACCCCGGCTCCACCATCCTCATGCACCGCCAGCCCGACGACGTCTGGCGCATCGACTACCAGATCCGCGACGACGAAGACCCGGTGGAGGCGGTCAAGCCCGAGAACGTGCTGCCGCGCGTGCGCAGCCACCTGGCCATGATCGGCGAGAACGCGCCCTGGGAGCCGCTGTGGATCTCGATCTACAACGCCAAGTGCCTGACGCTGCCCGGCTACCGCCACGGCCGTGTGTTCTTCGCCGGCGATGCAGCGCACCTGGTGCCCATCTTCGGTGTGCGAGGACTCAATTCGGGCCTGGACGATGCGGCCAACCTGGCCTGGAAGCTGGCCCGCGTGCTGCGCGGCGAATCGCCCGACGCCTTGCTCGACTCCTACTCCGCCGAACGCGTGCACGCCACGCGAGAGAACATCGCCTACGGCGCCAAGAGCACCGAGTTCATGGCACCGCCGAACTTCGCCTACCAGCTCATGCGCGAAGCCACGCTGCGCCTGGCGGTGAGCGACGAGCAGGTGCGCTCGCTGATCAACCCGCGCCAGTCTTCCCCGATCACCTACCTGGGTTCGCCACTGAACGCGGCGCAGGGCGGCGAATGGACGGACGACCGCGCGCGGCCTGGCGCGCCCGCCCCCGAAGCCCTGCTGCGGGGCCATGGGGCCGCATCCTGGCATCTGAGTGGCCGGTTCGGCCATGGTTTCGTGTGCCTGGCCTTCGGGGGCGCGGGCCCCGACCTGAGCGACGCCGGTGTCACGGTGCTGGAGATACCACCCGACATCGACACCCTCGGCCAGGCCTGGCGGCGCTACGGCCTGCGCCGTCCGGATGAACCCGCGCTGGTGCTCGTGCGGCCCGACGGCTATGTGATGGGCCGCTGGCATGGCCTGGACCCTGCGCATCTGCGCGCCGCCCTGAAAGACACCGGAGTGTTCGCATGACCGATACCGATCTCGACCAGAGTTACAGCGCCGTCTGTGAAGCGCTCTCGCAAGTCGGCGAGGCGCGCGCGCCGATGTTCCTCGCCATGCTCAGCCTCTCGCTCATGAGCCGCTTCGAGCGCGCCGAGCAGGTGTTGCCGCTGATCGCGAACGCGTTGGCGCAAAGCGGGGAGGGGACGGACCATGGGCGCTGAAACCACCTCGCTGCAGGACTTCCTCACCTACCGCCTGCACAAGCTCAACAAGATCACCGACCGCCACAGCAGCGAGGCCTACGCGGCGATGGGCCTGGGTGTGAGCGAGGCGCGCTGCCTGGCCGCCATCGGTGAATTCGCGCCGTTGTCGGTGAGCGACCTCGCGGCGCGCGCCAACCTGAACAAGGCCCAGGCCAGCCGCGCGGCGCAGATGCTGGTGGACCGCGAGCTGGTGCTCAAGTCCACCAGCGACGCGGACGCGCGCGGCGTGGTGCTGGTGCCCACGCGCGGCGGGCGGGCCCTGTGGAAAAAGGTGATGCGCCTGATCGCGCAGCGCAATGCCGAGATTTTTGGTTGCCTGTCCGCGAACGAGCAGAGACAGTTGGAAACACTTTTTGACCGCCTGATTGCCCATTCGCACAAGGCGACTGGAGAAGGGTGATGCGAGGCGGTTTATAAACGCGCCATGAACCCTCTCAACGACCTCGGCTACAAGGCCGACGACCTCACGGTCCAGGTCACCGAATTGCTGGTGGCCACTTCCGACACCTCCGACGAACTCATCGACCACTCGGTCTCCGAAGTGCTGCGCCTGCTGCGCGAGCGCATGAAGATGGACGTGGTGTTCGTCTCCGAATTCACCGATGGCCAGCGCGTGTTCCGCCATGTGTCCCAGGCGCCCGACTCGCCCGTGATCGGCGAGGGCGGCTCGGAGCCGCTGGAGCGCTCCTGGTGCCAGCGCGTGGTCGATGGCCGCCTGCCCAGGTTCATCGCCGATGCCTCGGCCCATCCGCTGGCCTCGGAATTGCTCAGGAGCGTGCCTTTTCCGATCGGCACGCACATCAGCACGCCCATCGTGCTGGAGAACGGCGACATCTACGGCACGCTGTGCTGCTTCAGCTTCCATCCCCAGGACAAGCCCAACACGGAAGACCTGAAGAAGCTGGAGTTCACGGCCCGGCTGGCGGCCCAGAAGCTCGATCAGCGGCGCGTGGTGCGCAAGGCGCCCGAGTCGGTGCCGGAATGGCAGCTCCGGCCCAAATGAGGGGGAATGGGGTTGAAGGCCCCTGAAATGGGGGTGGGCCCGTAAAATCAGGGGTTTTCCAGCCGCCCGCGCTCCGGGTCTGTGCCAGCCCCATGAACGCCCCCATCGACGTCTCCTTCTTCGCGCGCGCCGCCAAGCCGATCACCAGCTACCGGCCCTACTGGGCCAAGCGGTTCGGCGTGGCGCCGTTCCTGCCGATGAGCCGCGCCGAAATGGAGCAGCTGGGCTGGGACAGCTGCGACATCATCCTGGTGACGGGCGACGCCTATGTGGACCATCCCAGCTTCGGCATGGCCGTGGTGGGGCGTGTGCTGGAGGCACAGGGCTTTCGCGTGGGCATCATCGCCCAGCCCGACTGGACCAGCGCCGAGGCCTTCAAGGCCCTGGGCAAGCCCAACCTGTTCTGGGGCGTGACCGCCGGGAACATGGATTCCATGATCAACCGCTACACGGCGGACCGCAAGATCCGCAGCGACGACGCCTACACGCCGGGCGACGTGGGTGGCAAGCGGCCTGATCGCGCTGCCATCGTCTACAGCCAGCGCTGCCGCGAGGCCTTCAAGGACGTGCCCATCGTGCTCGGCGGCATCGAAGGCAGCCTGCGCCGCATCGCCCACTACGACTACTGGAGCGACAAGGTGCGCCGCAGCGTGGTGGTCGACAGCAAGTGCGACCTGCTGCTGTACGGCAACGCCGAGCGCGCGCTGGTCGAGGTGGCGCACCGCATCGCGGCGCGCGAACCGATCGAGCAGATCACCGACGTGCGCGGCACCGCCTTCGTGCGCCGGCCCGGCGACCCGACGGCCGCGGGCTGGATCGAGATCGATTCGAGCGAGGTCGACACGCCCGGGCGTGTGGAAAGCCACATCAACCCTTACCAGACCACCAGTGAACAGGCCCAGGCCCAGGGGCAGAGCTGCGCCAAGGAAGAGGGTGAGGCCGCCGCCGCGCCGGCCGAGGTCAACCCGGCCATCCAGACGCTGAAGTTCGTGCCCAACCCCGCGCTGCAGGGCAAGGGCCGGCTCAAGGTGCCGCCGCGCGAACGCTCGGTGATCCGCCTGCCCAGCTACGAGCAGGTCAAGAGCGATGCCGTGCTCTACGCCCACGCCAACCGCGTGCTGCACCTCGAGACCAACCCCGGCAACGCGCGCGCGCTGGTGCAGGCGCACGGCGAAGGCACGACCGCGCGCGACGTGTGGATCAACCCGCCGCCGATCCCGCTGACCACGGCCGAGATGGATCACGTGTTCGATCTGCCGTACGGGCGCAGCCCGCACCCGGCCTACGCCGACGAACACGGCAAGCACGACGGTGCGACCAAGATCCCGGCCTGGGAAATGATCCGCTTCAGCGTGAACATCATGCGCGGCTGTTTCGGCGGCTGCACCTTCTGCTCGATCACCGAGCACGAGGGCCGCATCATCCAGAGCCGCTCGGAGGAGTCCATCATCAAGGAGGTGGAGGACATCCGCGACAAGGTGGAAGGCTTCACAGGCGTGGTGTCCGATCTCGGCGGTCCCACGGCCAACATGTACCGCCTGGGCTGCAAGTCGCCCGAGATCGAGGCCGCTTGCCGCAAGCCCAGTTGCGTCTACCCCGGCATCTGCTCCAACCTGCACACCGACCACGGCCCGCTGATCAAGATCTACCGCCGCGCGCGCGAATTGCGCGGCATCAAGAAGATCCTGATCGGCTCGGGCCTGCGCTACGACCTCGCGGTCAAGAGCCCCGAGTACGTGAAGGAGCTGGTGCAGCACCACGTGGGCGGCTACCTCAAGATCGCGCCCGAGCACACCGAAGGCGGGCCGCTGTCGAAGATGATGAAGCCCGGCATCGGCAGCTACGACCGCTTCAAGCAGCTATTCGAGAAGTTCAGCGAAGAGGCGGGCAAGAAGCAGTTCCTCATCCCGTACTTCATCGCGGCCCACCCGGGCACAAGCGACGAGGACATGATGAACCTCGCGATCTGGCTCAAGAAGAACGGGTTCCGCGCCGACCAGGTGCAGACCTTCTACCCCAGCCCCATGGCCACCGCGACGGCCATGTACCACACCAACCTGAACCCGCTCAAGGGCATCCACCGCGACGACCGCGCCGAGCGCGTGGACATCGTGCGCGGCGACAAGCGCCGCCGGTTGCACAAGGCCTTCCTGCGTTACCACGACCCGAACAACTGGCCTTTGCTGCGCGAAGCGCTCAAGACCATGGGCCGCGCCGACCTCATCGGCAACGGCAAGCACCACCTCATCCCCACCTTCCAGCCGATGACGGACGGCAGCTACCAGAGCGCGCGCCGCAAGAACAGCACGCCGGTGGGCAACAAGGTGCCGGGCGCCCAGCCGGGCAAGGGCCGCCTGCTCACGCAGCACACCGGCCTGCCGCCGCGCGTCACCGGTTCCGCGCCGGCGGGTGCGGGCAAGCGCAAGCCGCGCTGAAACTCAGGCGGCCGGCGCGCCGAGGAACGCCGGCCACAAGATCCAGGCCAGCAGGGCCAGCATGTTGACCGCCACCGTGCCCCAATAGATCAGGCGAAACGGCTGCTTGCTCGTCTTGTGGCGCAGGATCTGCTGGGCGAACCACGCGCCCGGCCAGCCGCCGGCCACGGCCAGGCCGTGCAGCCAGTCTTCGGGCGTGCGCTGCACTTCGTTGATGGCCGCGTGCTTGTCGCGCCAGTACATGTAGAACGTGACCAGGTTGATCAACACCACGGCGGTCAGGATCACCCAGGGGAAGCGCCCCGTGCCGATGCCCACCAGCCACAGCAGCAGCCAGAAGGCGATCAGGCCCAGGCCGATCCACAGGGGGCGTTCCTCGCGCCGCTTCTGCCATTGCGAGCGCGAGCGTGCCGCCGGCTGGCGGGGTGGCAGCAGCTCGGCGCCGGCCGGGGGCGGTGGCGGCGCGGGCGCCTCGGTGACGATGGTGTTGCGGGCCGGCTCCACCGACAGCGCGCGCGGGCCTTTGCCGCCCACGTGGATGTCGTCGAACATCACCTGCATGCCTTCGCGCGGCTTGGACGGGCCGCTGTAATCGCGCAGGTGAAAGAAGACGTCGGCGGGGATCTGCGGGCAGCGGATGAAGCCGAAGGCCTTCTCGCTGTCCCAGCGCACCACGGTTCCCTGTTTTTTCATGATCGCGTGCGTGTGAAAGGTGTCGGGTGGAAAATCCGCTCGGTTGCCATGGTATCCGAAATGGCGCAAAATGCGCCATCCAGGAGATTTTCATGTCGTCTTCCAGCAGCAGCGCATTTTCCTCGGTCAAGTTGCCCGCCGGCCTGGTCCGGCAGGCACGTGAGGCCGCGCAGCCCCAGCGCCGGTCGGTGGCGGGCCAGATCGAGTACTGGGCCACGCTGGGCCGCATCGCCGAAGAAACGGGCCTGACCGTGCAGGAAGCCCGCGAAGCCATCGCCCGCTACGACGCCGCCGCCCGCCACGCCGAGGCGGCGGCCGATCCGGTCGATGCGATCGAGGCCCGCTTCCTGGCCGCCGAATCCAGCGGCCGCCTGGCCCAGGCCGTGCGCCAGACCGTGCTCGACAACCGCAGCAAGTCACCGGCCGCTCGCCGCGCCGCGTGACCCAGCCGGTTTTCTACCTGCTCGCCGGCCCCAACGGTGCCGGCAAGTCCACGCTGTACCGGGCCGCGCTGGCCACCGGGCTGATCCCGGCCGAGGCCGAGTTCGTCAATGCCGACCTGCACGAGGCCGCGCACCTGCTGCACATCACCCACCCGTTGAAGCGTTCGCAGATGGCGCGGCAATGGGCCGACCAGCAGCGCGCGGCCTGCCTGGCGGCGGGTGAGTCCTTCGTGAGCGAAACCGTCTTCTCGCACCCGTCCAAGCTCGATCTGCTGGCGGCGGCGAAGGCGGCCGGTTTCGCGGTCGTGTTGCTGGTGGTCTGTGTCGACGAACCCCGGCAGCTGCTCGCGCGCGTGCAGCAGCGCGAAAGCGAGGGCGGCCACAGCGTGCCGCCCGAGCGCATCCTGGCGCGCTACCCGCGCACGTTGGCGAACCTGGCGAAAGCGGTCGCGCTCGCCGACCTGGCCTTGCTGTACGACACCTCGGGCCCGCGCAACCGCGTGGTGCAGCCACCGCGCCTGGTGGCGCGTTGCCGTGCCGGGCGCGTGCGGTGGAAGAACCCGGTGCGCTGGCCGGCCTGGGCCGAGCGACTGCTGGCCGAGGTGCCCGAAGGCCCGTCGGCCGCCGCCCATTGATTACAGTGCGGCATGTCCGACGAATCACAGATCGAAATCCCCCCGTCCTTCCTGGCGCTGTACGTGGCGCCCGGGCGCCAGAAGCCCAGCCTGCCGCGCGACGAGCTGGCCGCGCGCTATGAGCTGTGCGAGGACATGGCACAGATGCTCACCGAGACCGCGCGCAACATGGAATTCGGCCTGGGCATCACCGAGGCCGACGTGCTCGCGCGCTGCCTGCAAGGGTTGCGGGTGGAGCCCACGGTGGTGAGCGAGGCCGAGTCGGTGTGGGTGGTGCACCGTCTGGCCGAACTGCTGGATTGGCCGGCGCCCGAGGGCGGTGCGCCCGTGGCCTGACGGCCGCGACTCAGCGCGACCTGGTGGCGCGCAGCCACACCAGGCAGGCGAAGGCGCTCAGGCCCAGTGCGCTGGAGATCCACAGCGCGCCTTCGCCCCAGCGCTCGAGGCAGGCGCCAAACACCAGCGGCGCAAAAGCCTGCGCCAGGCGCGAGGGCAGCATGATGAGGCCTTGCCGCCGGCCGTAGCCCGCGGGGCCGAAGTACACCAGTGGCAGCGTGCCCTTGGCGATGGTCATGATGCCGTTGCCCGCGCCGTGCAGGATGGCGAACAGCGGCCCGGCCACCGGGCCCAGCAGCATCCAGCAGGCGACCCCCAGGGGGTGGCCCAGGGCCGCGGCGCGCGCGGCGAACACCGGGTGCAGCCGCCGAAGCAGGCCGAACTCCAGCAACCGGCCCGCCACCTGCGCGGGCCCGACCAGGGCGCCAATGGCAACCGCGCCGGCCAGGGTGGCACCCCCGGCCATCAGCAGGGCCGGCAGGTGCGCCGCCATGGCCGCG
>JAGKSX010000168.1 GCA_018993155.1 Hydrogenophaga sp. | reverse complement strand
GACGTGATCCTGCTCGACTGGATGCTGCCTGGCGAAAGCGGTGCCGTGCTGGCGCGCCAATGGCGCAAGAGCGAACGCACCAAGACCGTGCCCATCCTCATGCTCACCGCGCGCAGCGACGAGAGCGACAAGGTGCAGGGCCTGGATGCCGGTGCCGATGACTACATCACCAAACCCTTCTCCACCCAGGAGCTGCTCGCGCGCATCCGCGCCGTGCTGCGCCGCCGGGCGCCGGAGATCGTGAACGACTCGGTGCAGGTGGGTGAGCTGGCGCTGGATGCCGCCACCTACCGCGTGACCTTCCGCGGAGTGGAGCTCAAGGTCGGGCCGACGGAATTCAAGCTGTTGCACTACCTGATGAAACACGCCGAGCGGGTGCACACCCGTGGTACGCTGCTCGACAAGGTCTGGGGAGACCATGTGTTCATCGAGGAGCGTACCGTGGACGTGCACGTCAAGCGATTGAGAGAGTCATTGGGTGAAGCGTCCGGCATGGTGGAAACGGTGCGCGGCGCGGGCTACCGCCTCACGGCGATGAATCACACCGGAAAACCGGCTCAAGGCGCACCGATCCCGGCCGCATGACCCGTCGTGCCATCGAATTGCTGCTCCTGGTCGCCCTGGGAGCGGTCTGGGGCTGGGCCCATGAGTCGCCCGGCATCACCTTCGCAGGCGGCCTCGTGGGCGCCCTGGTGTGGTCTTTCGTGGATGGCCTGAGGGCACGGCGCGTGCTGCGTTGGCTCAACAAGGGCGAGGCGACCCGGGCCCCCAATCTCAGCGGCGCATGGGGCGAGCTCGTGGAGCGCTGCCGCAAGGTCATCAAGAAGCTGGAGAAAAAGGCGCAAAGCAGCGACGCGCGCCTGGAGGATTTCCTGGCCGCCATCCAGGCTTCGCCCAATGGCGTGGTGCTGCTCGATTCCTCCGGGCGCATCGAGTGGTCCAACCTCACCGCCGCCAACCACCTCGGCTTCGACCCCCAGCGCGATCTCGGGCAGTACGTGAGGAATCTGGTGCGCAACCCGGCCTTCACCGCTTACCTGGCGGGGGGCGATTTCGGCCACGAGATCCAGATCGACGGGCCCGGCCCACGGCCATCGCAGCCCACCAAGATTTCGCTGCAGATCCACCCCTATGGCAAGAAGCGCAAGCTGATGATCACGCGCGATGTGACCGCCGTGCAGCTGGCCGAGACGATGCGGCGCGACTTCGTGGCGAACGTGTCGCACGAGATCCGCACGCCGCTCACGGTGCTCAGCGGCTTCGTGGAGACCATGCAGAGCATCCCGCTGGAAGAGGCCGACCGCACGCGTTACCTCGATCTCATGAGCCAGCAGGCGCACCGCATGCAGACCCTGGTGAGCGATTTGCTGACCCTCTCCCGGCTGGAAGGCAGTCCCGCACCCGGGCCGGGCGAGTGGATCGATGCCGACGAACTGCTGAACCACGTGGTGGCCGAGGCGCGTGGGCTGACGCAAGCGATTGCCGCCACGCCGCACGACATCGAGCCGGTGGATGGTCCCGATCTCTGGGTCTCCGGTGCCCGCACGGAGTTGCTGAGCGCGATGTCGAATCTGATGAGCAATGCGGTGCGCTACACGCCGGGCGGCGGGCGCATCCGCTCGGGCTGGCGGCGGCGTGCAGACGGTTGGGTGGAGTTCTTCGTCAACGACACGGGGCCGGGCGTGGCCGCAGAACACCTGCCGCGCCTGACCGAGCGCTTCTACCGCGTGGACCGCAGCCGTTCGAGGGAAACCGGTGGCACCGGTCTGGGGCTGGCCATCGTCAAGCACGTGGCGCAGCGCCATGGCGGCCACATCGAGGTGCAGAGTGTCCTGGGCGAAGGCTCGACTTTCGCCATTGCCTTGCCCCCGTCGCGGGTGCGCGAGCGCGTCAGCGGCTGACGCGCTGGTAGACCAGCAGGCTTTCCTTGTTGTCGGTCAGCCGACGCACCGTGGCCTTGAAAGCCCATTGCGTGAGGTCGACACGCTGGTCCAGCGAGCGTTGGTTCTCGGGATCCACCACCAGGCTGCGGCACCGGTTTTCATCCGAGGCACCGGTGCGCACCAATTCCAGGCGGCCGTGGTACTGCAAGGCCGCGATCTGCGCCTGGCTCAAGCCATCGACCAGCACACAACTCTGGGGCGAGACCAGGCGCGCGATGCTCCGCGAGATCGGGCCGTAGCTGCGGCCGAAATCCAGCAGAGGCAGCCAGAGCGTCATCAACAGCAGCCAGCACAATGTGCTGCCGGCCGCGGGCAGCACCAGGCTCTTCCACAGCGCCTGGCGGTGCCGGCCGACGCGCCAGGCCACGAGCCAGAGCCAGGCGGCCGTCGCGATCGCACCGGCGGCGAAAAGCAGGAAGGAGAACTCGGGCACGAACCCGGGCGCCAGGCGGGCGACGTTGGCGGCGGGCTTGGCGGGAACGCCGGTCTGCATGGCAAGCCAGATCACCCAGATCACCAGCGCACAGCCCGAGAAGAACACCAGCGTGAACCAGTCCACCAGCGCGGCCACGCTGCGGCGCAGGGTGGGCAGGGCGAAGGCTGCCAGCGAAGCCAGCGCGGGCAGGCCCAGCAGCAGGGCGCGATCCCGTTCGTCCGACAGCGCGCTGTCCGCAACGCTCACCAGCGCCGCCCACAAGGGCAGCGCCACATGGGGCCGCAGCAACTGGTGGCGCCAGCGCCACAGGGTCCAGAGCACCAGCGGCCAGGCGGGCCAGGTGAACCACACCAGCAGCTTGCCCCAGCTGCGCCACTGCACTTCAGCCCAAGGCGTTTGCAGGGCAGGGGCGGGCACTTGACCGAGGTAGATCGCCACAGCGAACACCACCACCAGCGACAGCGCCGCCGACAGCAACGGGTCGCGCCCGGAGACCGGTGCCTCCAGCAACCAGTCGGTCTGCGGAACGGATGAGGGGGGCGTGCGGCGGGAGAGCCACAGAATCAGGAGCAGTCCACTGGCCAGCAGCACCGCGATCCAGGGCGCGCCGCTGAAGACCAGCCCGAGCACCGCGACGCCCCAGGCGAACACGCTGCGCAGCGGCCGACGGCTGCCCGCGTGCGCGAGCCGCGACGCCGCGAAGAGCAGCAGCGACACCCAGGCCAGGCGGGCCAGGTCGGGCGTGGTTTCGTGCGAGAGCTGGGCCAGGCCGAGGCAGGCCATGAGTGCCAGCAGGCCTGCATCGGCCAGGGCGCGCGCGTAGTCGGTGGGTTGTGCTTCGCCACCGAAGGCGAAGGCCACCGGTTGCGCGGCGGGTTGGCGTGCCAGGTGGTACACCGTGTACCAGGTGCAGACCAGCGTGAGTGCCAGCAGCAAGGCAAACGGGATGCGGACCGCGAAATCGGGTGAGACGAAGGGCAGCAGCCGGATGAAGGCAGCCCCCAGCCAATAGGGCAAGGGACCGGCTTCTTCCACCGCCAGACCCAGCACCTGGGGACTCCACCAGCCGCTGTGGCCCGCGGCCATTTCCAGCATCACGCCAAACGCGGACACGTCGGCGTTCTTCCAGGGCTCGCGGCCGAGGAAACCGGGCAGCACATAGGCCACG
>JAGKSX010000052.1 GCA_018993155.1 Hydrogenophaga sp. | reverse complement strand
CGCCCGGCGCGCCAAGGGGCGCAAGCGCCTGGCGGTCTGAGGCTGCGCGTGCTCTGCCGGCGCCGACTCGCCCGGCTCCCTCACCGTGTGACCCGGACGGTTCAGCGGTGACCCAGCGGCTGCGGTCCCGGCAACAGTTCCAGGCCGTCATGGCGGGCGCCCCCGTGGCCAAGACCCCCCACTTTGCCCTGCACCGCGCCGCGCTTTCCAGCGCGCACGAGGGCAGGGCCTTGTTTCCCGTGGCCGACGCCTGGGTGGGGGTGCTGCTGCCCAAACGCTGGGCCAAGCGCGCCGTCACGCGCAATGCGATCCGCCGCCAGATCTACGAAGTCGCCCGCCACCGGGCCGCGAGCCTGCCCCAGGCGGCGCTCGTGGTGCGCCTGCGCAGCGAGTTCAGCCGCCAGCAGTTCGTCAGCGCCACCTCCGACGCGCTCAAGCGCGCGGTGCGCGCCGAGCTGGAGCAGCTGCTCGCGCCGCCGCGTTCCGCGCCACGCGCGGCGCCGCCTGCGGAGATCCCACATGCTGTCTGACTGGCCACGTCAGGGCCTGCTGGGCCTGGTCAAGGGATACCGTCTGCTGCTCAGCCCGTGGCTCGGCAGCGGTTGTCGTTTCGAACCTTCCTGCTCGCTCTACGCCATCGGTGCGCTGGAGCGCCATGGTGCCCTGGGCGGCACCTACCTCACGCTGCGGCGCCTGGTCCGCTGCCACCCGTGGTGCGACGGTGGCCATGACCCGGTGCCCGCCTCCCTGCCCACGCTGTTCTCCAGCCTGATTTCACCTTCCTGCGAAAAGAAGAACCCGTCATGAATGACATCCGTCGGTCCATCCTGTGGGTGGTTTTTGGTCTGTCGATGGTCCTCATCTGGGACAAGTGGCAGATTCACAATGGCCACAAGCCCACCTTCTTCCCCGGCGCCGCGCCGGCCGTGACCGCGCCCGCCGCGTCCACCAGCCAGCCGGCCGGCAGCGGCAGCAACAATGCCGGCGTGCCGACGGCGGCGCAGAGCGGTGCGACGCCGGTTGGCGAAACCCCGGCCGCAGCGCCGGGCGCCGTGGCGCAGCGCCACGAAGTCACCACCGATCTGTTCAAGCTGGTGTTCAACAGCGAAGGTGGTTCGCTGATCGGCGCCGAGCTGCTCAAGCACGCCGAGGCCACCGGCCAGAGCAAGGACAAGACCGAGCGTCCGTTCACGCTGCTGGCGCAGGGTGGCGAGCACATCTACGTGGCCCAGACCGGCCTGATCGGTGGCAATTTCCCCACCCACAAGACGCCGATGGCGCTGGTGGGCAACCCCACCACCCTGGCCGACGGCCAGAACGAACTGCAGGTGCGCTTTGAATCGGCCGAGGTCGGTGGTGTGAAGCTGGTCAAGACCTACACCTTCACGCGCGGCCGCTACGACATCGGCGTGCAGCACGAGGTGCAGAACGTGGGCGGTCAGGCGGTCACGCCCCAGCTCTACCTGCAACTGGTGCGCGACGGCAGCAAGCTCAGCAGCGAAACCCCCTTCTACTCGACCTTCACCGGGCCGGCGGTCTACACCGCGGAGAAGAAGTACCAGAAGATCGAGTTCGCCAACATCGAGAAGAACAAGGCCGAGTTCGTCAAGTCGTCGAGCGATGGCTATGTGGCGATGGTGCAGCATTACTTCGCCTCGGCCTGGCTGCTGGGTGATGGCGTCGCGCGCGAGAACTTCGCGCGCAAGATCGACAACAACCTGTTCGCTGTGGGCAGCATCACCGCGCTGACCACCATCGAACCGGGCCAGAGCCAGAGCCAGCAGTCGCGCCTGTTCCTGGGCCCCCAGGAAGAGAAAGTGCTCGAGACCATCGCCCCTGGCCTGGAACTCGTGAAGGACTACGGCTGGCTCACCATCCTGGCCAAGCCGCTGTACTGGCTGCTGGAGAAGATCCACGGCTACGTGGCGAACTGGGGCTGGTCCATCGTGCTGCTGGTGGTGCTGATCAAGGCCGCGTTCTACTGGCTCAACGCCAGCGCGTACCGCAGCATGGCCAAGATGAAGAAGATCAATCCCCGCATCATGGAAATGCGCGAGCGCCTCAAGGGCAACCCGCAGCAGATGCAGCAGGAGATGATGAAGATCTACCGCGAGGAAAAGGTCAACCCGCTGGGTGGCTGCTTCCCCATCCTGATCCAGATCCCCGTGTTCATCGCGCTCTACTGGGTGCTGCTGTCCAGTGTGGAAATGCGCAACGCGCCGTGGGTGGGCTGGATCACCGACCTGTCCTCGCCCGACCCGTACTTCATCCTGCCTCTGGTGATGGCCGTGACCACGCTGATCCAGACCGCGCTCAACCCGCTGCCGCCGGACCCGCTGCAGGCCAAGCTGATGTGGCTGATGCCGCTGATGTTCTCGGTCATGTTCTTCTTCTTCCCGTCCGGCCTGGTGCTGTACTGGATCACGAACAACGTGCTGACCATCGCGCAACAGGCCGTGATCAACAAGAGCATGGGCGTGCCGCTGAAGTTCAGCATGCCGAATTTCAAAGCGTAGTCGGGTGACCCCCCTGCGCCGCTGACGCGGCTTCCCCCCGAAGGGGGGGCGGTGTCTTGGGCCGGCGAAGCCGGACCCTTGACGCCCCTGGAGGGTTTCCCTTCTCTGCTCCGGGCCTGCTTTGCAGGCCCTTTGTCTTTTATGCTCCACCACCATGCTTGCCACCTCGCGTGATCCCATCGTCGCCATCGCCACCGCGCCCGGTCGTGGGGCCGTGGGGATCGTTCGGGTGTCGGGGCGGGGCCTGGCGGCTTTTGCCTTGGCCCTGCTGGGGCGCGACCTGAAACCGCGCGAGGCCACCTACCTGCCGTTCGCCGATGGCGCGGGCCAGCCCATCGACCACGGTCTGGCCCTGTGGTTTCCGGGGCCGCACTCCTACACCGGCGAGGACGTGCTGGAGTTGCAAGGCCATGGCGGGCCGGTGGTGCTGCAACTGCTGCTGGCGCGCTGCCTGGAAGTGGCGCGCAGCAACGCGCCCACGCTGCGGCTGGCGCGCGCGGGCGAGTTCACCGAGCGCGCTTTCCTCAACGACAAGCTCGACCTCGCGCAGGCCGAGGCGGTGGCCGACCTGATCGATGCCAGCACCGAGGCCGCCGCGCGCGGCGCCTCGCGTTCGCTGGCCGGTGTGTTCTCGGGCCGCGTGCACACGCTGCGCGACGCGCTGGTGAACCTTCGTATGCTGGTCGAGGCCACGCTGGACTTCCCCGAGGAAGACATCGACTTCCTGCAGAAGGCCGATGCCACGGGTCAGTTGCAGCGGCTGCGCGACGCGTTGGCCGAGGTGCAGGCCCAGGCGCGCCAAGGCGCCTTGCTGCGCGACGGTTTGCAGGTCGTCATCGCGGGCCAGCCCAACGCGGGCAAGAGTTCGCTGCTCAATGCCCTGGCCGGGGCCGAGCTGGCCATCGTCACGCCCGTGGCCGGCACCACGCGCGACGTGGTGCAGCAGACGATCCAGATCGAGGGCGTGCCGCTGCACGTGATCGACACCGCCGGCCTGCGCGACAGCCCCGACGTGGACGAGGTCGAGAAGATCGGCATCGAGCGCGCCTGGGAGCGCATCCAGCGCGCCGACGCGGTGCTCTTCCTGCACGACCTCAGTCGCAGCGAAGGGGCGGACTACCAGGCGGCCGATGCCTCGATCGCGGCCAGCCTGGCCAGTACCTTGCCCGCCGACGTGCCGGTGCTGCACGTCTGGAACAAGCTGGACCAGGCGCCCGCCGTGGCCGTGACGGACGCGCAGGCTGACACACTGGCGATCTCAGCCAAACACGGCACCGGCCTGGAGGCCTTGCGCCAGCGCCTGCTGAGCCTGGCTGGCTGGCAGCACGCGGGCGACGGCCTGTTCATGGCGCGCGAGCGGCACCTGCAGGCCTTGCGCCGCGTGGGCGATCACCTCGACGCTTCGCACGCCTTGTTGCAGGCGCGCGCGGAGCACCTGGACCTGCTGGCCGAGGAACTGCGCCTGGCGCAACAGGCCCTGAGCGAGATCACCGGCGAGTTCACCGCCGACGACCTGCTGGGCGAAATCTTTTCGCGTTTTTGCATCGGCAAATGAAGCCAGCGCACCGCTCGGTGCCGCTCCGAGACCGCCGAGAGTGCAACTGTAAGCACGGGTAAGAACAGGCTTGCGCGCGCCGGTCGTGCGCGGTTATCTTGACCGCATGAACGCCCAGTTGCCCACGTCCGTGCGCTTTGACATTCAAGGCCTGGCCCAGTCCATGCGGCTGAGCAGCGCGCTGGACGCGGTGCCCCTGAACCTCAACGACACCCGGTGGGTGCAGTTGGCCAACTACCTTCAGCCGGTGGCGCTGCAGCAGGGGCAGGTGCTGATCGAGCAAGGGGTGAAGGACCGCACGGTCTACTTCGTGGAGAGCGGTACCCTCACCGTGCACTACGAGGATTCGCGCGAGCGCGTGCGCATCGCCGTGGTCGGTGCGGGCTCGTTGCTGGGCGAAGGTGCGTTTTTCAGCCACCTGCCGCGCAGCGCCACGGTGCACGCGGGCAGCGATTGCCGGCTCTGGTGTCTGACCCCTTTGCGTTTTCGCGAACTCTCCTCGCGCCATCCCGATGTTGCGCTGGACCTCAGCGTGGCCATGTCAGCGGTGCTGGCGCGGCGCATGTACAACCGGCCCAAACGGGTCGCCGTGACCTGAGCGCCGCGGGCACGAACGGAATCAAGGCCGTCCTGTGTTGCTTTTTCAACCTTTTGCGCGCGCGTCCCTGGCGCACACTTTGCCCATGTCCTTGATGAGCTGGCTGCAGGCCAAAAAACCCGCCACACCCGACAAGGGTCCTTTCACCCGTGCGCGCAAGAAGTTCAGCCAGACCACGCTGCCGCTGATCTCGCCGCGCCGCGGGCGTCGCATCCTGCGCCGTGAGCAGCTGTTCGCCGTGGTGCGCGAGTCGCTCATCCGCGCGGGGGTGTTGTCCACCAGTTACGAGTTCAAGGTGCTCACGCTGGACGCCAACGGCGACAGCTTCCTGGTGCTGGTCGACCTCGCGTTGCCCGCCAAGGCCATGCCCGATGAATACCTGCTGGAGATCGAGCGCTGGATCCAGCAGAGTGCCCAGACGCGGCACGAGATGGACGTGCGCTCCGTCTACTGGCGCCGCAAGGCCGTGCACGACCAGGTCGGCATGGCGCTCAAGGCCGCCGTGGCGGCCCCGCGAGGCGGTGCCGATGACGCCGGGCCTGGTGCCTGAAGCCAAGGTCACCAGCCCGATGCCCAGCCCCACGGCCATTCCCCGGCCGGTCATGGCGCCGTCGAGCGCGCCCGCGCAGGTGGTGGGGGACGACGAGGTGGAGGCGTTTCGCCTTGCCTTGCAGAGCGTGGCCAAGCCACCCTACCGTTCCCCTGCTGAAGCGCAGGCGCAGCTGCCGGTGCCGGAGTCGCACAGCGATTTCGGGGCCTTGAGCGAAACCCAGTACGGCAAGCTCTGAGGCCTGGCCAGCCGCTCAGTGGCCGGCGAAATCGAGCAAGGTGAAGAGCTTGAGGCCGGAGGCGCGCAGCTTCTCCGAGCCACCGAGTTCCGGCAGGTCGACGATGGCCGCGCCTTCCATCACTTGCGCGCCCAGCTTCTCCAGCAGCCGGCGCCCCGCCATCATGGTGCCGCCGGTGGCGATCAGGTCGTCGATCAGCACCACCCGGTCGCCTGCCTTCACGGCATCGGTGTGCAGTTCCACCGTCGCGCTGCCGTACTCCAGCTCGTAGGTTTCTTCCACCGTGGTGAAGGGCAGCTTGCCCTTCTTGCGGATCGGCACGAAGCCCACGCCCAGTTCGTAGGCCAGCACCGAGCCGATGATGAAACCCCGCGCATCGAGTCCGGCCACCACGGTGGGGCGCAGCGCCGTGTCCATGTAGCGGTGCACGAAGGTGTCGATCAGCACGCGAAAGACCTTGGGGTCCTGCAGCAGCGGCGTGATGTCGCGGAACTGCACGCCCGGCGCTGGCCAGTCGGGCACCGTGCGGATGTGGGATTTCAGGAAGGCGGAGGTGTCCATGGGCTCGGTCCGTGAGGGAGCGGCCATTATCTGCGGTGGCGCAAAAAAAAGCCCCGGCACAACGGCCGGGGCGCAGACCATGGCGACCCTTGTACAAAGCCATGGGCTGGAAGGGGAGGCCGAGACCGGCCTTGGGCGCATTCTGATTTCCCGGGCTCGTTGCCCGCCAGGGCTTCCGGCGTGTGGTGCCTGCCAGCCGACGAAGTGGCGTGCTCAGCCCGAGAGCAGCTTCTCTTCGGCCAGGGCCAGCGCGGGCGCCTTGCCACTGATCACCACCGTGTCGCCGCTTTCGAACACCGTCTCGTCGCTCGGGGACTGGGGCTTGCCGCTGGCGCGGCGCAGGCTCACCACGCGCACGCCCACCGCGTGCAGCGCGAGGCTGCCCAGGGTTTTGCCGACGTTGCGGCCACCAGGGGGCAGGGTCACGGTGTTGAGGCGCTCGTGGTCAATCTCGTCGGCCCCGTCGTCGTCGGCGCCGTGGAAGTAGCCGCGCAACAGGTTGTAGCGCGCGTCGCGCTGGTCCTGCACCACGCGGATCACGCGCCGCATCGGCACGCCCACGAGCGCCAGCGCGTGGCTGGCCAGCATCAGGCTGGCTTCGATCGCCTCGGGCACGACCTCGGTGGCGCCAGCGGTGCGCAGTTTTTCAAGGTCCGCGTCGTCCACGGTGCGCACCACCACCGGCACGTGTGAAGCCTGCTCGTGCGCGTGGCGCAGCACCTTGAGCGCGCTGGGGGTGTCCAGGTAGGTCACCACCACGGCGCTGGCGCGGTGCAGGCCGGCGGCCATCAGGGCCTGCAGGCGTGCGGCATCGCCGAACACCACCGAATGGCCGGCGGCCGCGGCCTGCCGCACGCGGTCGGGGTCGAGGTCGAGCGCCATGTAGGGGATGTGTTCGGCCTCCAGCAGGCGCGCCAGGTTCTGGCCGCAGCGGCCGTAGCCGCAGATGATCACGTGCTTGTCGGCGTTGATGGCCTTGCGCGCGATGCTGGTCATCTGCACCGATTGCATCAGCCAGTCGCTGCCCACCAGGCGCGTGACGATGCTGTTGGCGTAGAGGATAGCGACTGGCGTGGCGAGCATGGAGATCACCATGCTGGCCAGGATGGGGTTGAACAGCTGAGGTGGCACCAGGTTGTTCTGGCCGGACAGTGTGAGCAGCACCAGGCCGAACTCGCCGGCCTGCGCCAGGTACAGGCCAGTGCGCAGCGCCACGCCCGTGGGTGCCCCGAAGGCGCGCGTGACGCCCGTGATGAGCGCGAGCTTGAACGCCATGGACGCCGACAGCAGCAAGAGCACCAGCGGCCAGCGCTCCAGCACCAGGCGCCAGTCCAGCATCATGCCGATGGTGATGAAGAACAGGCCCAGCAGCACGTCGTGGAAAGGCCGGATGTCGGTCTCCACCTGGTGCTTGAACTCGGTCTCGGAAATCAGCATGCCGGCCACGAAGGCGCCCAGCGCGAGCGAGAGCCCGGCGTGTTCGGTCAACCAGGCCAGGCCCAGGGTGATGAGCAGCAGGTTGAGCATGAAGAGCTCGTCGCTCTTGCGGCGCGCCACCTGCGTGAGCCACCAGCGCATGAGTTTCTGCCCGCCGGTGAGCAGCAGGCCGAGCAGCAGAACGGCCTTGAGCGTGGCCCAGCCCAGCGCGCGCAACAGCTCCTCGGGTTCCGAGGCCAGGGCCGGGATGATCACCAGCAGAGGCACCACGGCCAGATCCTGGAACAGCAGGATGCCCAGCACGCGCTTGCCATGCTCCGATTCCAGCTCCAGCCGCTCGGCCACCATCTTGATCACGATGGCGGTGCTGCTCATCGCCATCACACCGCCCAGCGCGAGCGCGGTCTGCCAGGGCACGTTCCACCAGGTGGGCAGGGCCAGGGTGAGCAGCAGCGAGCCCAACGTGGTCAGCAGCACCGTCAACACCACCTGCGACATGCCCAGGCCGAACACGTGCCGCTTCATCGCGCGCAGCTTGGGCAGGCTGAATTCCAGCCCGATCACGAACATGAGGAACACCACGCCGAACTCGGCCAGGTAGCGCACACCGCTTGAGTTCTGCGCCAGCGCCAGCGCGTTCGGCCCGATCACCACGCCCACGACCAGGTAGCCCAGCATCGGTGGCAGGCGCAGGGTGCGACACGCCACCACCGCCAGCACGGCGGCCAGCAGGTAGAGCAGGGCGAGGTCGAGCGAATTCATGAACCGATGGTAATGGCTGGCCCACCACGCGGTGGCGGGCCGGCGGCGATAATTGCGTCCATGACCCTGCCCTCTTCCTTCGACCCGGCCCGGGCCCTGACCCTGGCGCAGGAGACCCTGAGCATCGAGGCACAGGCCGTGACCGCCGTGGCCCAGCGCCTGGACGCGTCCTTCGTCCGAGCCATCGAACTGGTGCTGGGCATTCCTGGGCGCGTGGTGGTCATGGGCATGGGCAAGAGCGGCCACATCGGCCGCAAGATCGCCGCCACGCTCGCTTCCACCGGCACGCCGGCCATGTTCGTGCACCCGGCCGAGGCCAGCCATGGCGACCTGGGCATGATCACCAGCGCCGACGTGGTGCTGGGCATCAGCAACAGCGGCGAAAGCGAAGAGCTCACGGCCATCCTGCCGCTCATCAAACGCATGGGCGTGCCGCTGCTGGCGATCACCGGCCGGCCCGACTCCACGCTGGGCCGCCACGCCAACGTGGTGCTCGATGCCTCGGTCGACAAGGAAGCCTGCCCGCACAACCTGGCCCCCACCGCCAGCACCACCGCCCAGCTCGCCCTCGGTGACGCGCTGGCCGTGGCCCTGCTCGACGCACGCGGTTTCAAGGCCGACGACTTTGCCCGCTCCCACCCGGGCGGCGCGCTCGGGCGCAAGCTGCTCACCCACGTGAGCGACGTCATGCGCAGCGGCGACGAGGCCCCGCGCGTGGGCCCGGACGCCGGCCTCATGGAGCTCATGCGCGAGATCAGCGCCAAGGGCCTGGGCATGACCGCCATCGTCGACAGCGGTGAGCGTGTGGTGGGGATCTTCACCGACGGCGACCTGCGCCGCCTGATCGAGAAAACCGGCAGCGGTGCCGACCTGCGCACCTTGGTGGCGCGCGAAGTGATGCACCCCCAGCCGCGCACCGTGCGCCCGGACGCGCTGGCCGTGGAAGCCGCGGGTCTGATGGAAGCCAACCGCATCACCAGCGTGCTGGTGGTGGACGGTGCCGGTCGCCTGCAAGGCGCGCTCAACAGCAACGACCTCATGCGCGCGAAGGTGATCTGAACGTGGAACCCCTGCGCCCGGTGCTGAACTTCCCGCCCGCCCTGTTGCTGCGCGCCCAGCCAGTGCGTGTGGTCTTCTTCGATGTGGACGGTGTGCTGACGGACGGCAGCCTGTACTTCAGCGAAGCCGGTGAAACGCTCAAGCGCTTTCACACGCTCGACGGCCTCGGCCTGCAGCTGCTGAAGCGCGCGGGCATCACACCCGCCGTGGTGAGTGGGCGCGACTCCGCCGCCCTGCGCCTGCGCCTGTCCGCCCTGGGCGTGGTGCATGCGCGCCTGGGCACCGAAGACAAGGCCCCGGCGGCCGAGACCATCCTGGCCGAGCTCGGCCTGGACTGGGCCGCCGCCGCCGCCATGGGCGACGACTGGCCCGACCTGCCTTTGCTGCGCCGCGCCGCGCTGGCCGCCGCCCCCCCCACCGCGCACGCCGAGGTGCTTGCCGTGGCCCACCACGTCACCGAGCGCCAGCCCGGTGCGGGCGCCGTGCGCGAGCTGTGCGACCTGCTGCTGGTGGCCCAAGGCGCGTATGCCCGTGAGCTGGAGGCGGCCGCGCGGTGAGCACGTCCGATCCGCTCGATTTCTTCGACACCGTTGATCAGACGATCGATGCGCCGCGCGCGCCGCGCCGCAAGCGCAAGCTGCTGGACAACCTCTCGATCTACCTGCCCGTGCTGCTCATGGGCCTGCTCGCGCTCGTTTCCTACTGGCTGCTGCGCGCCACGCCGGCGCCCGAGTCGGCCGAGCCCGAGCGCCCGGTGAGCACCGAGCCCGACTATTTCATGCGCCGCTTCTCGGTCAAGGCCTTCGATGCCAAAGGCACGCTCAAGACCGAGGTCAAAGGCGTGGAGGCTCGCCACTACCCCGGCACCGACATGGTCGAGATCGACGACGCGCGCATCCGCCACATCGGCGACCAAGGCCTGCCCACGTTGGCCACCGCGCGCCTGGTGACGACCAATGGCGACAACACCGAGTTCGTGCTCCGCGGCGACGCGGTGATCGTGCGCGAAGCGGGCAACGACCTGAACGGCCAGCCCCAGCCCCGGCTGGAGTTCCGGGGCGAGTTCCTGCACGTGTTCCTCGAGCCGGACCGGATCGTTTCCGACCAGCCCGTCACGCTGCTGCGCGGCAGCGACCGCCTGGTCGCCGACACCCTGGACTACACCGGCGAGGACCAGGTCGCGCGCTTCAAGGGCCGCGTGAAAGTGCAGCTGGCGCCGCGTTGAGCGCCCCACCCAGGCCACCCCACCATGCACTCTTCGACCCCCACCGTCTCCGGCCCGCTGGTGTTCATCACCGGCGCTTCCAGCGGCATCGGCCAGGCCCTGGCGGCCCGGTTCGCGCGGGCGGGCTACCGGCTTGCGCTGGTGGCGCGCCGCACCGAGGACATGCAGGCCTGGGCCCAGGCACAGGGTTTCGACGCCGCGCGCTGCCAGGTGTATGGCGCCGACGTGGCCGACATCGACAGCATCGTCGCCGCCGGCCAGGCCTGCCTGGCCGCGCAGGGTGTGCCCGACGTCGTCATCGCCAACGCCGGCATCAGCATCGGCATGGACACCGCCGACCGGAGCGACATCGACGTGATGGCGCGCACCTTCGCCACCAACAACACCGGCCTGGCCGCCACCTTCCACCCTTTCGTGGCGGCCATGACCGCGCGCGGCAGCGGCGCGCTCGTGGGCATCGGCAGCGTGGCCGCCATCCGGGGCCTGCCCGGGCACGGCGCCTACTGCGCCAGCAAGGCCGCGGTGGTGGCCTACTGCGAGAGCCTGCGCGGCGAGTTGCGCGGGAGCGGGGTGGCGGTGGTCACCTTGCTGCCGGGGTATGTGGACACGCCGCTGACGCGCCAGAACCGCTACAGCATGCCGTTCCTGTTGACGGCAGAGACCTTCGCCGACCGTGCTTACAACGCCATCGGCGCCGGGACGAGCTACCGCGTCATCCCCTGGCAGATGGGGGTGGTGGCCAAACTGCTGCGCTTGCTGCCCAACGCCTTGTTCGACCGCCTGTTCGCCGGTCGCCCGCGCAAGCACCGCCAGGGCGAGCGGGACGCCACCCGCTGAGGCGGCCATGAAAAAAGCCCTGGGGCAGATGCCACAGGGCTTATGTGTCGTGTCGACCGGCGCCAGGCGCCGGTTCAGGCCGACGGGTGCGGGCGATCAGTAACCGCCGCGGCCACCACCGCCACCGCCTTCACGACGGCCACCGCCGCCGTAGGGGCTGCGGAAGCCGCCTTCACCACCGCCACCACCACCAAAGCCGCCGCCGCCACTGCGGCCGCCGCCGAAGCCGCCACCACCGCTGCGGGGCGGGCGGGCTTCCATCGGACGTGCTTCGTTGACCACCAGGCTGCGACCGCCCAGCGATTGACCGTTCATGCCTTCGATCGCGGCTTGCGCTTCGGCATCGCTGCCCATTTCCACAAAGCCGAAGCCCTTGGAACGACCCGTTTCGCGTTCCATCATGACCTTGGCGCTGTTGACAGAACCATAGGCGCTGAAAGCTTGTTGCAGGTCTTCGTCGCGCACGGTGTAAGGCAGATTGCCCACGTACAGTTTGTTGCCCATGGTTGGGACTCCTAATAACACAGAGAAAAATAGCGATGGAGCCCCGTTAGCACACAAAAACCTGTAGCACGCGAAACCAACCGATCACTTGTCAAAACGAGCGTTTTCCACGCTCGCCGAGGGATTATGCGCTGAATGTCGTGCAAACACTAACTATTTTTCAGGATGTGCAAAAGTGTGGTAGGCCCGATGCGCGGCAACAACAGGGAGGCGAAAACAGCGGGAAAACCCGTCTTGGCGGGCCCTGGCCCGCGGCTGCAGGGGCCGGTGGATCAATTTATACTGACGCCCAGCGCCGATTTGTTCCAGATTGCGGGCGCTTTAAAAATGCCGCTAAAGGGGAGATTCCCGGTCTCGCTCTTGGCGGCACCGGGTTTTTTTTATTGGGCGAACGCCGCCCGCAGGACAAGGCCTTGATCGTCACGCCACAGACCTTCCCATTCTCCGAACCGCTGCCGCTGCGTTCCGGCGCCACCCTGCCGGCCTATGAGCTGGTGGTGGAAACCTATGGCGCGCTCAACGCCGATCGGTCCAACGCGGTGCTGATCTGCCACGCGCTCAATGCCTCGCACCATGTCGCGGGCTGGTACGCCGACGACAGCGGCCAGCCGCTGGCGCGCAGCGAGGGCTGGTGGAACAACATGATCGGCCCGGGCAAGCCGGTCGACACCGACAAGTACTTCGTCATCGGGGTCAACAACCTGGGTTCGTGTTTCGGCTCCACCGGCCCGACCCACACCAACCCCGCCACCGGCACGCCCTGGGGCGCCGATTTCCCGGTGGTCACGGTGGAGGACTGGGTGGATGCACAGGCCCGCCTGCTCGACGCCATGGGCATCCAGACGCTGGCGGCGGTGATGGGCGGCAGCCTGGGCGGCATGCAGACCCTGAGCTGGACCCTGCAGTACCCCGAGCGCGTGCGCCACGCGGTGGTGGTGGCCAGTGCGCCCAACCTCACGGCCGAGAACATCGCCTTCAACGAGGTGGCGCGGCGCGCCATCGTGACCGACCCCGATTTCCACGGCGGCCACTACCTGCGCGAGGGCACGCTGCCGCGCCGGGGCCTGCGCATCGCCCGGATGATCGGCCACATCACCTACCTGAGCGACGACGTGATGAACGAAAAGTTCGGGCGCAGCCTGCGCTCGAGCGACGCCCAGGACCCGGCGGCGGCGGCCGAACTGGCCTACCGCTACTCCACGCAGGACGTCGAGTTCCAGATCGAGAGCTACCTGCGCTACCAGGGCGACAAGTTCAGCGAGTACTTCGACGCCAACACCTACCTGCTGATCACCCGCGCGCTCGACTATTTCGACCCCGCGCGCGCGTTCGACGGCGACCTCACGGCCGCGCTGGCGCGCGCCCAGGCGAAATTCTTCCTGGTGAGCTTCACCACGGACTGGCGGTTTTCGCCCGCGCGCAGCCGCGAGATCGTCAAGGCCTTGCTCGACAACCAGCGCGATGTGAGCTACGCCGAGATCGATGCGCCGCACGGCCACGACGCCTTCCTGCTCGACGATCCGCGTTACCTCCAGGCGGTGCGGGCCTACTTTGAACAGACCATCGCGGGAGGCCGGGCATGAGCGCCGCGCCGGGCCGCCCCAAGCAAGCTCGCACCGCAGTGCGCAGCACGGAGGCTTGCAAATGAGTGAGAAACCTTTGATGGACGCCATCGCCCGCCTGGTGCCGCCGGGCTCGCGCGTGCTCGACCTCGGGTGCGGCGACGGCGCGCTGCTGGCCCATCTGCAGGCCGCTCGCGGCTGCAGCGGCTATGGCGTGGAGATCGACGACGCCAAGGTGCTCGCCTGCATGCGGCGCGGCGTCAACGTGCTGCAGCTCAACCTGGAAGACGGGCTGACCATGTTCGGTGACAACGCGTTCGACGTGGTGCTGCAGATCGACACCTTGCAGCACCTGCGCAACGCCGAAACCATGTTGCGTGAGACCGCGCGCGTGGGCCGCCTGGGCGTGGTCGCTTTCCCCAACTTCGCGCACTGGCCCAACCGCCTGCACGTGCTGCAGGGCCGCATGCCGGTCACCAAGCGCCTGCCTTACCAGTGGTATGACACGCCCAACATCCGCGTCGGCACGCACGCCGACTTCGAGGTGCTGGCGCGGCGCAACGGCCTGACCATCGAGGACAGCTTCGGCCTGCACGAAGGCCGCGAGGTCCGCGTGCTGCCCAACCTCATGGCCAGCACGGCCGTGTTCCGCTTCTCGAGCTGATCGGCAGCCCGGCTCAGGCCCGGCCGGCTTCGCGCGCGGCGTCGGTGCCGAAGTCGCCCTCGATGGGCTGCGCATCGGTGGGCATGTCGGGGTATACCTCGCGGAACACCTCGCGCATGCGCGCCAGGGGCAGGTCGTCGAACGCCCCGTGTTCGTTCACGTACTCCATGTGCTGGCGGCCTTCGCGGTCGAAGGGGTGGTAGATCGAATCGGCTTCGCCATCGAACTCCAGTGGCAACAGGCCGAACTTGTCGCACAGTTCGATGTTGAAGGCCGGCGTGGCCTTGCGCCAGGCACCGTCGATCCACAGCGAGGTGTAGCCGTGCCAGACGAACACGTCGGTCTTCATGGTGTGGCGCATGCGCTCGGTGGAGAGGTGGTTGCGCACGTCGGCAAAGCCCAGCCGCGCGGGAATGCCCTCGGCGCGGCACACCGCCGCCAGCAGCACGGCCTTGGGCACGCACCAGCCATGGCCTTGCTCCAGCGCCCGGCTCGCGCTCATGCCGGCGTCGGACATGTCGATGCGGTAGGGGTCGTAGCGCAACCCGTCGCGCACGGCGAGGTACAGCGACACCGCCTTCTCGCGCGGTGTCTCGCCATGGACGTGTTCCCGGGCGAAGGCGCGCACGGCGGGGTGGTCGGTTTCGATCCAGCGGGTGGCGGCCAGGTGTTGCGGGCCAGGCGGGGTGGTGTCGTTCATCGGTCCAAGTTACCAGATGGCCGGCGGGGCCGCCGACGCCTCAGGGACAAACCCTGAGTCGGTGCGGGGCCGCTTCTGCGTACTTTGGTACTCGATGTGCCTGGTGAGCGGTGATTGGGGCGGGTTTGTCGGCTTTTTTACGCCTTCAGCCGCCGCCGCGCTGGCCGATATTCCTGGGACCAACCCGTCAACTGAGGACCCGATCCATGGACATGCGCAACGAAGCCAACCACCTTGCCCGCCACGACAGTGCCAGGGCCGCCGCCGCACAAGCTGCCAGCGCCGAATTCCTGACCTTCCGCCTGGGTGGCGAGGAGTACGGCATCGACATCCTGCGCGTGCAGGAAATTCGCTCCTACGAAGAGCCCACCCGCATCGCCAACGCCCCGGCGTTCATCAAGGGCGTGGTCAACCTGCGCGGCGTGATCGTGCCGGTGGTGGATCTGCGCATCAAGCTGGGTTGCGACAAGGTGGAATACAACGGCTTCACCGTGGTGATCGTGCTCAACGTGCACGGCCGCGTGGTCGGCGCGGTGGTGGATTCCGTCTCCGACGTGCTCGAGCTCGCGGGTGATCTGATCAAGCCGGCACCCGAGATGAACACCAACGTCAACACCAGCTTCATCACCGGCATCGCCAGCGTGGGTGAACGCATGCTGATCCTGATGGACATCGAAGCCCTCATGTCCGGCAGCGACATGGGCTTGATGGACAGCGCCCAGGCACTTCAATAACAAGCCCGCGGCCCGGGCCGCGACGAGGAGCTTCCGAAGATGAGACAAACCGACAACCGACAAAGCTCGGTGGCGCGCCGCGTCGCCTTGCTCGCCGTGGCCCTGCTGTCCGTGGTGCTGGTGCTGATCAGTGGCGTCATGTCCGTCATGGCGGAAAAATCCTCGCGCGAGCGCATGGTCCAGTGGACGGGCGACAAGGCCTTGTCCGTGGGCAATTCGATCGACGCCTTCGACACCACCGCGCGCATGATGACGGACCGGGCCTACAAGCCGTTCCGCCAGAAGTTCGCCGACAAGTTCGAGCTCGACGAGCAGGCCGGCATGCTCAAGGGCTGGGGCATGCTGCTCAACAACGACTTCTCCGAGGTCGACACCTTCGGTCGCACCAGCGGTGGCGTGGCGACGATCTTCATGCGCAAGGGCGACGACTTCGAGCGCATCAGCACCTCGCTGAAAAAGGAAAACGGCGAGCGCGCCATGGGCACACTGCTGGCCCGCAAGCACCCGGCCTACCCGCTGATGCGGGAGGGCAAGACCTACACCGGCCGCGCCGTGCTGTTCGGCAAGCCCTACATGACGCACTACGAGGCCCTGAAGGACGACGCCGGCAAGGTGGTCGGCATTCTGTTCATCGGTTTCGACATGGCCGACTTCCAGACCGCGCTGGACAAGCTCGTGGACGAAGCGCGCTTCTTCGAGAGCGGTGGCACCTATGTGATCGACCCCGCCGGATCGGATGAGGACGCGGTGTTCGTCTCGCACCCCACGGCTGCGGGCAAGAAGGTGCTGGAGGTGAACCCCGGTGCCGCCGCGATGCTCAGCGAAATGCGCGCATCGCCGGAGGTGTTCGTGGGCGAGGCCATCCCCTTGTTCAACGCGTCCATCGAGCGTCCGTGGGCGGTCAAGCGCCAGTCCCAGTCGGGCTGGTGGGTGGTGGCCGAGGTGTCCGACACGGAAGCCATGGCCAGCTACTGGCGCACCATGTACACGTTGTGGGCCATGCTGGCTGTGGCCACGGCCGCCCTGGGCGCGGGCATGTACCTGCTGGTGCGCCGCAACGTGAGCCAGCCGCTGGCCCAGCTGACCGCCGCCGTCACCACCGTGGCGCAGGGTGACCTGAGCCAGGCCTTCCAGTCCAGTCGCAGCGACGAAATCGGTCGCCTGGTGCGTGAGGTCGAGAGCATGCGCCAGCGCTTCCTGGGCATGATGCGCGAGCTGCGCAGCGCGACGGACAGCAT
>JAGKSX010000167.1 GCA_018993155.1 Hydrogenophaga sp. | reverse complement strand
TCTTGAAACTCTCTTCGGCGGCCTGATGGTGGGCATGCTGTATTCGCTGGTCGCCCTGGGCTTCGTGCTGATCTTCAAGGCCTCGGGCGTCTTCAACTTTGCCCAGGGCGCCATGGTGCTCTTCGCCGCCCTGGCCATGGCCCGCTTCTCGGAATGGATTCCGATGTGGCTGGGCATCGAGAACAAGTGGGTCGGCAACATCGCGGCCTTCGTGGCGGCCGGCGCCCTGATGTTCGCCATGGCCTGGCTGATCGAGCGGCTGGTGCTGCGCCACCTGGTGAACCAGGAAGCCGCCACGCTGCTGATGGCCACGCTGGGCATCACCTACTTCATCGACGGCCTGGGCCAGAGCCTGTTCGGCAGCAACATCTACAAGATCGACATCGGCATGCCCAAGGACCCGGTGTTCGTGCTGGACTCGGTGTTCCAGGGCGGCCTGCTGCTCAACCAGGAAGACGTCATCGCCGCCGCCATCGCCGCCGCGATGGTGATCGCGCTCAGCCTGTTCTTCCAGAAGACGGCCACCGGCCGTGCGCTGCGCGCGGTGGCCGACGACCACCAGGCCGCGCAGTCCATCGGCATCCCGCTCAACCGCATCTGGGTCATCGTCTGGTGCGTGGCCGGCCTCGTGGCGCTGGTGGCCGGAATGATCTGGGGTTCCAAGCTGGGCGTGCAGTTCTCGCTCACCACCATCGCGCTGCGCGCGCTGCCGGTGGTGATCCTGGGCGGCCTCACGTCCGTGCCCGGCGCCATCATCGGCGGGCTGATCATCGGCGTGGGCGAGAAGCTCTCCGAGGTCTACCTCGGGCCGTTCGTGGGCGGCGGCATCGAGATCTGGTTCGCCTATGTGCTGGCGCTGGTGTTCCTGCTGTTCCGGCCTCAAGGCCTGTTCGGCGAAAAGATCATTGATCGAGTCTGAACATCTTGCGGGTCAGACCACGATTTGCGCAGCAAATGTGCTCTGACCGCAACTGATCAAAAAACAGACCAGAAAAGAAAGCCCGCCATGTTCTATCGTGAAAACGGTCAATTCAAGACCACCTACCGCGCCGACCAGCAGATCTTCCCGATCGCGCAGGACCGCTGGTTCATCCTGGCCCTGATCGCGCTGGCCTTCGTCGCCGTGCCCATGCTCGCCAGCGACTACCTGATGCGCGCCATCCTGATCCCCTTCCTGATCTTCTCGCTCGCCGCCGTGGGCGTGAACATCCTGGTGGGCTACTGCGGCCAGATCTCGCTGGGCTCGGGTGCCTTCATGGCCGTGGGGGCCTATGGCGCCTACAACTTCTTCGTGCGCGTGCCCGGCATGCCGCTGGTCCCGGCGCTGATCCTGGGTGGGCTGTGCGCCACGCTGTTCGGCATCCTGTTCGGCCTGCCCAGCCTGCGCGTGCGCGGTCTGTACCTCGCGGTGGCCACGCTGGCCGCGCAGTTCTTCGCCGACTGGATGTTCCTGCGCATCAAGTGGTTCACGCTGGACACGCCCTCGGGCTCGGTGGCGGTGTCCAACCTGCAGGTCTTCGGCCTGCCGCTGGAGAGCGCCGCAAGCAAGTACCTGTTCTGCCTGGCGGTGCTGGCGGTCATCGCGCTGCTGGCCAAGAACCTGGTGCGCAGCGCCATCGGCCGCGAGTGGATGGCGATCCGCGACATGGACGTGGCCGCCGCCGTGATCGGCATCCGCCCGATGTACGCCAAGCTCAGCGCCTTCGCGGTGAGCAGCTTCATCATCGGCGTGGCCGGCGCGCTCTGGGCCTTCGTCTACCTTGGCGCCTGGGAGCCCTCGGCGTTCTCCGTGGACTACTCCTTCCGCCTGCTGTTCATGGTGATCATCGGCGGCCTGGGTTCCATCATGGGCAGCTTCTTCGGCGCGGCCTTCATCGTGGTGCTGCCCATCGCCCTGAGCCAGTTCCTGCCCTTCGTGGCCGGCCTGTTCGGCTTCTCCATTTCCACCACCGCGGTCTCGCACGCTGAGCTGATGATCTTCGGTGGGTTGATCGTGTGGTTCCTGATCGTCGAGCCGCATGGGCTGGCGCGGCTGTGGTCCATCGGCAAACAGAAGCTGCGCCTGTGGCCCTTCCCGCATTGAGCGGCAGGTTGCTGGCAAGTACCGATGTTTTTCGTGGTGTTTGAGCGTTTACTGAGTGTGTGTTTCAACCTTTCATGACATGGAGACAACTATGAAACTTCGCAAGATCGTTGTGGCCGCCACGGTGGCGCTCGCGGGCGCCGCGTCGCTGGTGTCGACCGCCGCACTGGCCCAGGCCAAGGAACAGTACCTGCCCGTGCTGTCGTACCGCACCGGCGCCTACGCGCCCAACGGCACGCCCACCGCCAACGGCATCGTCGACTACTACAAGCTGGTCAACGCGCGCGGCGGCATCAACGGCGTCAAGCTGCTGGTGGAAGAGTGCGAGACCATGTACGACACGGCGCGCAGCGTGGAATGTTATGAGCGCCTCAAGGGCAAGAACGGCGGCGCGGCGCTGATCCACCCCTGGGCCACTGGCGCGACCTTCGCGCTGACGGAAAAAGCCTCGGTCGACAAGATCCCGCTGATCACCACCGGCTATGGCCGCAGCGAGAGCGCCGACGGCACCATCTTCAAGTGGAACTTCCCGCTGCTGGGCACCTATTGGGTGGCGGCCGACGTGATCGTCCAGGCCATCGCGCAGAAGGAAGGCGGCCTCGACAAGCTCAAGGGCAAGAAGATCGCCCTCGTGTACCACGACTCGCCGTTCGGCAAGGAACCGATCCCGCTGCTGCAGGAGCGCAGCAAGATGCACGGCTTCGAACTGCAGCTGCTGCCCGTGGCCGCGCCCGGCGTGGAACAGAAAGCCACCTGGCTGCAGATCCGCCAGTCGCGCCCCGACTACACCCTGCTCTGGGGCTGGGGCGTGATGAACTCCACCGCCCTGAAGGAAGCCCAGGCCACCGGCTACCCGCGCGAGAAGATGTACGGCGTGTGGTGGTCCAGTGCCGAGCCCGACGTGAAGGACGTGGGCCAGGGCGCCAAGGGCTACAACGGCGTCACGCTGCAGCACGGCACCGACAAGAACGCCCCCATCATCAAGGAGATCCTGGCCAAGCTGCACGACAAGGGCCAGGGCACGGGCCCGCGCGACGAGGTCGGTGAAACCCTGTACCTGCGTGGCGTGGTCAGCGCCGCCGTGGGCATCGAAGGTATCCGCGCCGCGCAGGAGCGCTTTGGCAAAGGCAAGGTCATGACGGGCGAGCAGGTGCGCTGGGGCCTGGAAAACCTGAACCTGACGCAGGCCAAGCTGGACGCGCTGGGCTTCAAGGGTGTGCTGCGCGGCCCCATCAGCACCTCGTGCGCCGACCACGTGGGCGCGGGCGCTGCGCGCATCCACACCTGGGACGGCACCAAGTGGGTCTTCTCTTCCGACTGGATCGAGGCCGACCAGCAAATCATCAAGCCCATGGTGAAGACCACGGCCGCGAAGTACGCGGCCGAGAAGAAGCTGACGGCCCGCACGCCGGCGGACTGCCAGAGTTAAGCCCCCCCGCCGCGCTGCGCGCGACCCCCTCCAGGGGGCGTGTCCTGCGGCCCGGCAAAGCCGGTTCCGCGGACACCCTGGACCAGTCGCTCCCTCGCGCCGGGTTTCAGCTCTTCTTGGTCGGGCGCTGCCAGCCGTCCAGCACCATCTGCTTGCCGCGCGCGACCGCGAGCGCGCCGGGCGGCGTGCTCTTGGTGAGGGTGGAGCCCCCACCCACCGTGCCACCCGCGCCGATGGTGATCGGCGCCACCAGCACGCAGTTGCTGCCCACGTGCACGTCGGCCTCGATCACCGTGCGGTGCTTGTTGGCACCGTCGTAGTTGGCGGTGATGCTGCCCGCGCCGTAATTCACCCGCTCGCCCACGGTGGCGTCGCCCAGGTAGGCCAGGTGGTTGGCCTTGGCACCCGCGGCGAGGGTGCTGTTCTTCACTTCCACGAAGTTGCCGATGTGCACCTCTTCGCCCAGCTGCGCGCCCGGGCGCAGCCGCGCGAACGGCCCCACCAGCGCGCCGCGCCCGACCGACACGCCCAGCTTCTCGCCATCGATGTGAGTGAAGGGATGGATCACCGCGCCCGCGTCGATGGCGGCGTTGGCGATCACGCAGTTCGCACCGATGCGCACGCCATCGCCGAGTTTCACGCGGCCTTCGAACACGCAGTTGACATCGATCTCCACGTCCTGGCCGCAGAGCAGTTCGCCGCGCACGTCCAGCCGCGCCGGGTCCGCCAGGCGCACGCCCTGCTCCATCAGGGCGTCGGCGAGCCGGCGCTGGTAGGCGCGCTCCAGCTCGGCCAGCTGCACCGGGCTGTTCACGCCCGCCACCTCGACCTCATCGCCCGTGGTCACGGCACGCACCACCAGGCCTTGCGCCACGGCATGTTTGACCACGTCGGTGAGGTAATACTCGCGCTGGCTGTTGTCGTTGGTCAGGCCTTGCAGCAGGGGCTTGAGCAGGGCAGCGGGCGCGGCCATGACGCCGCTGTACCACTCGGTGATGCGCCGCTGCGCCTCGTTGGCGTCCTTGTGTTCCACGATGGCATGCACCGAGCGGTCCGCATCCAGAGCGCGCACGATCCGGCCATAACCGGTGGCGTCACCACCCGTGTCCACGCTCAGCAGCGCGAGGTGCTGCCCGTCGCAAGCCTGCAGCAAGGTCTCCAGCGTGGCCTGTCCGATCAAGGGCACATCGCCGTTGAGGATCAGCACCACGCCATCGTCGGCCAGCACGGGCACCGCCTGCTGCACCGCGTGGCCGGTGCCCAGCTGGGGCTCCTGGCGCACGAAGCGCAGTTTCGGGGCGGCGCTGTCGCCGGTTGCCACGGGGGTCGTGAGGCCGGCCTCGACCTGCTCGGCGCCGTGGCCGGTGATCACCACCACCGATCGCGCGGACAACCGCGCTGCACAGTCGAGCACATGCTGGGCCAGTGCACGCCCGCCCAAACGGTGCAACACTTTGGGCCGAAGGCTCTTCATCCGCGTGCCTTTGCCGGCCGCCATCACCACCACATCCACAGGGAACGACATGAACACCTCTTGCAGAGACGGGTTGCACGGCGTTCTTGCCGGCCATCACCAGCCGGGCATTATCGCCCGCCGTGCGCTGCGCCTTGGCGCGCTGGTGACGCTGGCCATCCTCCTTGCTGCCTGCACCGCCACGCGCCTGGCCTACAACCAGGCGCCCACGCTGAGCTACTGGTGGATCGACCGCCACGTGGACCTGACGGACACACAGACCGCGCAGACGCGCGAAGACCTCAAGGCCTTCTTCCAGTGGCACCGTCGCCAGGAACTGCCCGTCTACGCCAGCCTGCTGCGCCAGTGGCAGACGATGGCGGTGGACCAGGTCTCGCCAGCGCAGGCCTGCGCGCAGTTCGAGGACATCCGCCAGCGGCTGGAGCGGGCCGCGGCCGAGACCGTGGAGCCGTTCGCGCGGCTGGCACTGCAGCTCACCCCGGATCAGTTGGAGAACCTGAAGAAGCAGCAGGCCGAGAGCAACGAGGAATTCGAGAAAGACTTCCTGCGCGGCAGCCCCGAGCGCCGCCTGAACAAGCGGCTGGACAAGGCCGTCGATCGCAGCGAATCGTTCTACGGCAAGCTCAGTCCGGCACAGCGCGACCTCCTTCGGGACTGGCTGCAGCAGTCGCCCTTCGACCCGCAACGCACCCAGGCTGAGCGCCTGCGCCGCCAGGCCGACCTGCTGCAGACGATCCGCGACGCGCAGGCCACGCCAGCCAAGGCAGAGCAACTGGTGCGCGAGCACATCGCGCGCATCCGCCAGTCGCCTGAGCCCGGCTACAACGCCTACAACCAGGCACTCGTGCGTCAGGGCTGCGCCCAGTTCGCCATGCTGCACAACGCCACCACGCCCGAGCAGCGCGCCAACGCCGTGCGCGTGCTCAAGGGTTATGAGGACGACCTGCGCACGCTGAGCGCGCAACGCTGAGCGCGCCAGTCCAGCCAGCACCAAAACCGCCCACGCCCGGCCCATCGGCCGGCGCGCTTTGGTGCGAGCCAGGCCTGCCGGCGCGCGTTGTGCGCACGCACCCGGTGCATCTGTCTTGCATACAAGGCTTGTATGGCCGTGGCACGGAATTCGCATGAAGAGGCCTCAAAGGTCTCTCATGGTCAGTTCCACCGACATCGCCCAACGCATCATCGAAGCCGTGCTGGCCCAGCGCCTGGCCCCGGGCACGCGCCTGGGCGAACAAAGCCTTTCGCTGCTGTTCGACTGCAGCCGAACGCTGGTGCGCGAAGCCCTGGTGCGGCTGGCCGCGCGCGGCATCGTCACCGTGAGTTCGCGCCGGGGCTGGTACGTGGTGCAACCCTCGCACGAAGAAGCGCGCGAGGCTTTCGAGGCGCGCCGGGTCATCGAGACCGGCCTGATCCGCAGCACGGTGCAGATCGACAAGGCCGCCCTCAGGCGCCTGCGCCAGCACCTCAAACAGGAGCAGGCCGCGCTCAAGGGCGATGACGTGGGCCAGCGCAGCTACCTGCTGGGCGACTTCCACGTCTGCCTGGCCGAATGCCTGGGCAACCAGCTGCTGGCCGACACGCTGCGCGACTTCACCGCGCGCACCACCCTCATCGCCATGCTCTATCAGAGCACCCACGACGCCGTGCAGTCCTGCCAGGACCACATGGACATCGTCACCGCGCTGGAGCGCGGCGACGCGGCCACCGCCGAGCGCCTGATGGCCGCGCACATCGGCCAGGTGCAGGCCGCCCTGCGCCTGGGCCCGGCAAGCGACCCGCTGGCCAACCTGCGCGAAGCCCTGGCACCGGTGCGCGAAGCCGGCGCACGCGGCAGGAAAAAACCCCCTTCATCCCCCCCGAGCGACACCTACCTAGGAGCCCTGCTATGACCGCCCTCACCAAACGCGCCCTTCTCGCCTCCACCGTGGCCCTCGCCGCCACACTCGGCCTGGGCCAGGCCCATGCCCAGACCGCGCTCGACACGGTGATGAAGAACAAGCTCATCAAGATCGCCATCCCGACCGACTTTCCGCCGTATGGCTTCGTCGGCATCGACCTCAAGCCCCAGGGCCTGGACATCGACACCGCCAACCTCATCGCCAGCAAACTGGGCGTGAAGGTCGAACTGGTGCCGGTGACCAGCACCAACCGCATCGCCTACCTGCAGACGAAAAAGGCCGACCTGGTGATCTCCACGCTGGGCAAGAACCCGGAGCGCGAAGCGGTGATCGACTTCACCGCGGCCTACTCGCCCTTCTTCCAGGCGGTGTTCGCCGCCAAGTCGATGAAAGTGGCCAGCTTCGCCGACCTCGCAGGCAAGTCTGTGGCCGTCACGCGCGGCGCCATCGAAGACCAGGAACTGAGCAAGGTCGCACCGCCCGCGGCCGACATCAAGCGCTTCGAGGACAACAACGCCACCGTCTCGGCCTTCGTCTCAGGCCAGACGCAGCTCATCGCCACCGGCGCCTCGGTGGCCGGCAACATGATGGCGCGCAACCCGCAGCTGGGCGCCGAATACAAACTGCTCCTCAAGGACAGCCCCAACTTCATCGGTGTGGCCAAGGGTGAAGACGCGCTGCGCCTGAAGGTCAACGAGATCCTGGCCAATGCCAAGAAGGCCGGCGACCTCGACACCCTGGCCAAGAAGTGGCTCGGCCGCCCCGCCGGCAACCTCCCTGAATAAGCACGCATCGAGACCCGCTTCATGGGCATCGAACTCGACTTCCCGGCCGTGCTCGCGCAGTGGCCGCTGCTGGCCAAGGGCGTGCTCTGGACGCTGGGCCTGACCGCCGTCTCGGCCGTGATCGGCCTGCTCGTGGGCACCGCCTGCGCGTGGGCGCGCAGCAGCGGGCCGCTGGCGCTGCGCTGGATCGCCGGCACCTACGTGGAGCTGATCCGCAACACGCCCTTCATCGTGCAGCTGTTCTTCGTGTTCTTCGGCCTGCCGGCCGCGGGCGTGAAGCTCACGCCCGAGATCGCCTCGGTCATCGCCATGGTGATCAACCTTGGCGCCTACGCGGCCGAGATCATCCGCGCCGGCATCGAAGCCACGCCCAAGGGCCAGTTCGAGGCCGCGGCCAGCCTGGCGCTCTCTCGCGTGCAGACATTCCTGCACGTGGTGCTGCCACCGGCGCTCAGGAAGGTGTGGCCCGCGCTCACCAGCCAGATCATCATCGTCATGCTCGGCTCGGCGGTGTGCGGCCAGATCTCCACCCAGGAGCTCAGCTACGCCGCCAACCTGATCCAGAGCCGCAACTTCCGGGCCTTCGAGGCCTTCATCGTCGCCACCGGCATCTACCTGCTGCTGTCGATTGGCGTGCGCGCACTGCTCAACTGGGCCGGGCCCCGCTACCTGTTCGGAGGAAGACGATGAGCCCCACACTCACTTCGTTCGTTGCCCCTCAGGGGCACGCCATGCCCTTCGGGCGGCCGGGCGGGCCTTGCCATGGTTGACTTCACCCTCTGGGACATCGTGCGCAACCTGCTCCTGGCCGCGCGCTGGACCGTGGCGCTCTCGCTGATTGCCTTCATCGGCGGCGGCATCGTGGGCATGGCCCTGCTGGTGGCGCGCACCGCGCGCTGGCCTGGCGCCGAAACCTTCGTGGCGGGCTACGTGCAGCTCTTCCAGGGCACGCCCCTGCTGATGCAGCTGTTCCTGGCCTACTTCGGCCTGGCCCTGTTCGGCTACGAGACCTCGGCCTGGACGGCGGCCTCCGTGGCACTCACGCTCTACACCAGTGCCTTCCTGGTGGAGATCTGGCGCGGCTGCGTGGCCGCTGTGCCCAAGGGCCAGTGGGAGGCGGCGCAAAGCCTGGCACTGAACTTCGGCGAGCAACTGCGCTACGTCGTGCTGCCGCAGGCCTCCCGCATCGCCATCGCGCCCACCGTGGGTTTCCTGGTGCAGGTGATCAAGGGCACGGCGCTGGCCTCGGTGATCGGTTTCGTCGAGCTCACCAAGGCCGGCACCATGATCACCAACGCGACCTTCGCGCCCTTCCTCGTCTACAGCTGCGTGGCCCTGATGTATTTCGCGCTGTGCTTCCCCGTGAGCCTGTATGCGCGCACCCTGGAAAGGAAACTGAATGCAAACAACCGCTGAAGCGCCCGCCACCACCGCTGTGCGCACCATCGTCGACATCAAAGCGCTGCGCAAGTCCTATGGCAGCAACGAGGTGCTCAAGGGCATCGACCTGCAGGTCAAGGCCGGCGAGGTGATCGCCATCATCGGCAAGAGCGGATCGGGCAAGAGCACGCTGCTGCGCTGCATCAACGGGCTGGAGGTGTTCCAGGCCGGCTCGCTCAGCGTGGACGACAGGCCCCTGCTGCACAAGGACGCCTCCGCCATGCGCGAACTGCGCCAGCACGTGGGCATGGTCTTCCAGAACTTCAACCTGTTCCCGCACCTGAGCGTGGGCCGCAACGTGATGCTCGCGCCCGGCCTGGTGAAAAAAGTCGCCAGCGCCGAAGGCGCCGAGCGCGCGCGGCAACTGCTGCACCGCGTGGGCCTGGGCGAGAAGTTCGATGCCTTCCCCGACCAGCTCTCCGGCGGCCAGCAGCAGCGCGTGGCCATCGCGCGCGCCCTGGCCATGCAGCCCAGCGTGCTGCTGTGCGACGAGATCACCTCGGCGCTCGACCCCGAGCTCGTGGGCGAGGTGCTGCGCGTGGTGGAGTCGCTGGCCGACGAGGGCATGACTTTGCTGATGGTCACGCATGAAATGGGGTTTGCGCGCAAGGTGAGCGACCGCGTGATCTTCATGCACCAGGGGCGGGTGCACGAGATGGGGCCACCCGCGAAGCTGTTCGGCTCACCCGAAACGCCGGAACTGCAGCAGTTCCTGTCGTCGATCCACGATTAGGAGGCCCAGCGCATCCAGCCCCACACCACGGCCAGCGTGAGCAGCGTCACCGGAATGCCGGTGACCGCGTGGCGCTTCCAGTCGATCACGATGCCTTGCTGGCGCGCCAGGTCGGCCACGATCAGGTTGGCGATCGAGCCCACCAGCAGCAGGTTGCCCGCGAAGGTGGTCACCAGCGCGAGCATCGCGCCGGCCTGCGCGCCGCTGCCGCCCAGGTGCGGCAGCAGCAGCATCACCGCCGGCACGTTGGACACCAGGTTGGACAGCACCGCGCTCACCACCAGCAAGGGCCCCGGCTCGGCCAGGTGCACGCCCTGCGTGCCCAGCCAGGCCACCGCCTGCGCGGCCAGGCCGGTGGTCTCGAACGCGTGGTTCACCACGAACAGGCCCATGAACAGCAGCAGCAGCGGCCAGTCGATCAGGCCCAGCACGTGCGAGGAATGCAGCCGCCGGCTGAGCAGCAACAGGCCCGCGCCCACCAGGGCCGCCACGTCGCGCGGCCAGTCGGTGAACAGGAAGATCAGCATCAGCGCGCCCGCCACCAGCAGGCCCTTGGTGGTCTGCCAGGCATCGAAGGCGGGCTCTTCGGGCGGCGCTTCGGCCACGGCAGCGAAAGACAGGCCGGCCGCCTCGGGCGCGGACGCGGTGCGCGCACCGGGCCCGAAGGCGAGCCAGAGCCACAACAGCAGCAGGCTGATCAACACCGGCGCCAACGCCTGCCGCACATAACCGCCAAAAGGCAGCTGCAGCACCGAGCCGATCAGCATGTTCTGCGGGTTGCCGATCAGCGTGGCGGCCGAGCCGATGTTGGCTGCGCAGGCCAGGCCGATGAGGAATGGCAGCGGGTTGATGCCACGCTGCAGGCACAGCCGCGCCACCACCGGCGTCATGGCCAGGCAGATGATGTCGTTGGAGAACACCGCCGAGAGCGCGCCCGAGACCACGATCAGCGCGGCCAGCAGGCCATTGCGTGACAGCGGCAGCGCGCCCACCCGCCGCGTCACCGCACCATAGAAGCCGCCCAGGCGCATCTGCGCCGAGACCACCATGAACGCGAACAGCAGCACGATGGTGGGCAGGTCCACCGAGCGCGCCGCGTCCTCCACCGGCAGGCCGCTCAGGCCAATGACCGCGATGGCGCCGAGCAGGGCCACGCCCGAGCGGTCCAGCTTCAGGCGCGGCAGGCCGCCCAGGAACATGCCCAGGTAGACAACGGCGAAAACCGCGACGATGCCCCAGTCGGTGGCGGTGTGGTGAAGAGCGGAAGTGGTCGGCATGCCCTGCGGATCGTAGCTCGAGCGGGCCGGCGCTCAGGTGGCGCGCGGCACCACGCGGATCGCGCCCGGGTAACTGGCCGGGGCCATGCGCCCGTACAGCAGCGCGACGATGGCCACGCAGGCCAGGTGCATCAGCCAGCCGGCGCGAAAGCCTCCCGTCGCGTCGCGCAGCAAGGCGATGACCCAGGGCGGGCTCGCGGCGATCAGGAAGCCGCCGCCCTGCATCAGCGCCGACAGCGCCCCCGCCTGCCCGGGATCGGGCAGGTGCTCCAACGCCACGATCAGGGACAGCGCGAAGCAGCCCCCCAGCCCCGCGCCCAGCAGCACCACCCAGGCCAGAGGCGCCGCATCGGGCCACAGCGCCAGCGCGGCGAAACCGATGGCCTGCAGGGCCAGCGTGAACCACAGCCAGGGCCGGCGGTCTTTGTGCCGGCCAGCCAGCATCGGCAGCCCCAGGGCCGCCAGCGCCTGGCTCAGCGCGAGCACGGCCAGCAGCGTGCCGCTGCCGGCCGCGCTCCAGCCATGCTCTTGGTAAAACGGCGCCAGCCAGGCCACAACCGTCGAATAGCCGCCGTTGACCAGGCCGAAACACAGCATCAGCAGCCAGACGCGCGGCCGCCGCAGGTAGGCCGTCACGGCCAGGCTGTTCTGGTGGTCCGGGGCGTCGGGCGGCAGGCTGCGCGCCGCCAGCGCCACGGCGAGCAGCGCGGGCACGGCCATCCAGGCCAGGCCCCAGTGCCAGTCGCCGCCGGCCGCCGCCGCCAGCGGCGCGACCTGCGCACCCAGCGCGCCGCCGCCCATCAGCATCGCCGAATACAGGCCCATCACCACGCCGACATGGCGCGGGAACTGCCGCTTGACGATGCCGGGCAACAGCGCCTGCACCACCGCCGCACCCAGCCCCAGCACGGCGGCGGTGCCCACCAGTTGCCAGCCGCTGTGGGTGAAGAGGCGAAGCGCGGAGCCCACGGCCAGCAGGATCAGCGCGGCCACCACGGCGCGCCGGGCACCGAAGCGACCCTGCAGCCAGGGGCCCGCAAAGGCGAACACCCCCATCAGCAGCATCGGCACCAGCGTCAGCAGCGCCAGGCCTCTGAGGCCGAGCCCGGTGTGCCGGCCGATGTCGGCCGCCAGCGGCCCGATGCCGGCCATGAACGGCCGCAGGTTGAGCGCGATCAAGGCCACTGCCAGGAGCAGCCAGCGGGCGTTCACCTTCACGGGCCTAGGCCTTCCGGGTCTGCGCCTGCGCCCATTGCGCATACAGATCAGGGCGCGGCAACGGCAGGTGGCGAATGTGCATGGACTGCTCGGCCAAGGGCTTGGCGAGGTCTTCGTAGATCGCCGCCGAGGACAGCCCGTACGGCGCGCCCTCCTCGTTGGAATAGGCGTAGGCGACCCGCACCACGCCGGCCAGCCGCATCGCCGCTAGGCACATGGGGCAGGGGTGGCCGCTGGCGTAGACGGCGCAGCCGCTCAGGTCGGGCGATCCGAGCCGGCGGCTGGCGGCGCGAAGGGCCGACATCTCCGCGTGGGCCGTCGGGTCGTGGGTGGCCATGATCTCGTTGACGCCGGTGGCCAGCACCTCGCCACCGCGCACCACCACCGCGCCGAACGGGCGGCCGCCCTGGGCAATGTTGTCGCGCGCCAGTTCGATGGCCTGGTGCAGGAAGCGGGTATCTGTGTCGCTCATGAGGCTTCAGCGCGCGTGGGCGGCCAGCAGCATCGCTTCGATCGGCTTCTGGCCTTTGGTGCGGGCATGGCGCAGCGGCGTGACGCCGTCCTTGTCCGCCAGGTTGACATTGGCGCCGGCCTTCACGAGCAGGGCCACGATCTGCTGGTGGCGCTCGCCACCGTCGCCCAGGATGATGGCCTCCAGCAGCGCGGTCCAGCCGAGCCGGTTGACGTGGTCGACCACGACACCCGCCTCGATCAGCGTGCGCACCGTCTCCACATGGCCGCGCTCGGCCGCCGGAATGAGCGCCGTGCCGCCGTAGCGGTTGGTGCTCTTGAGATCGGCGCCGTGCGACAGCGTCATCTTCAGGATGGCCAGGTGCCCCCGGGCTCCCGCGTAGAGATAAGGGCTGTCGCTGATGCCGTCCTTGGCATTGACGTCGGCGCCGGCCTCGATCAAGGCGCGGGCCGCCTCGACCTGGTTGGCGTGGGTAGCGACCAGCAGCGCGGTCGCGCCACTGCCGTCGCGCGCGTCGATCGGCGCGCCCTCGGCCAGCAGCCGGCGGATGCCGGCGGCGTCGTTCCGGCTGGCCGCGGCGTGCAAGGGGAGCACACTCCCGGACTCGCTCCCGGACGAAGCAAACGGAAGTGCGGCGAAAGAGGCAAGCAGGGATCGGCGAAGCATGGGCGCACTGTAGGCAACACCGCCAACATTTGGAAGTTAAATGTTAGGATGAATTGCATCCATTTTCTGAATACCCATGCTCGACCCCCGCCTGCTGCGTGCTTTTGCCGCCATCGTCGATGCGGGCAGCTTCACGCTCGCGGCCGACCGTTTGAGCATGACGCAGTCCACCATCAGCCAGCAGCTGGCCCGGCTCGAAGACGCCGTCGGCCAGGTCTTGATCGATCGCACCGCGCGGCCCATCCAGCCCACGGCGCCCGGTGAGCGGTTGCTGGGCTACGCCCGCAGGATCCTCGCCCTGCAGCAGGAGGCTGCCTCGGCGCTCGGCGACCCGGCGGGCACCGTGTCCCTTCGCATCGGCGTGCCGGAAGACCTCGTCAGCGCCGCGATGGCACAGGCGTTCGCCGATTTCGCACGGCGCCACCGCGAAATCCACCTGGACGTGACGGCCGGCCTGAGCCGCGACCTGATCCGGCGCTACCGCGCCGGTGAGCTGGACACCGCCATCGCCAAGGAGCCCGTCGCCGGCGCCGATCACCGCGCGAGCTTTCCCGAACCCATGGCGTGGTTCGAGAGCGCCGATGCTCCGCCGGCCTGGCCCCACCCGCTGCCGCTGGTGGCCTTTCCGCCGGGCGGCCTCTACCGGGAGGCCATGTTCGAGCGCGTGGAGCAGGAACAGCACCGCTGGTACCTCGCCTTCACCGGCAACAGCCTGCACAACGTGCTGGTGGCCGTAGAGGCCGGGCTCGGCCTGTCACTGCTGCCCGTGAATGCGGTGGCCGGCTACCGCGTGCGGCGCAGTGCGGCATTCCAGGGCGAGCCGCCCATCGCAGTCTCCATCTACGCCCGGGAGGGCACGGGTCCCCTGTCCGAACTGGTCGACCAGATGGCCGCCGTGCTGGCCGCCCGATGCGGGCAGCACGGCTAGGTGTGATGTCTCAATAGGTTGTT
>JAGKSX010000051.1 GCA_018993155.1 Hydrogenophaga sp. | reverse complement strand
TTCGTCGTGGCGGCTCTGTTCGTGGATTTCGTCGTGCTCAAGAAGCAGGGCTCGCACGCCGTGGGCGTGAAGGAGGCGCTGAACTGGTCGTTCGCCTGGGTGGCGCTCAGCCTGCTGTTCAACGGCCTGTTCTGGTGGGCCGTGAAGGACGCCACCGGTTCGAGCGCGATCGCGACCGAGAAGTCGCTCGAATTCCTCACCGGCTACCTGATCGAGAAGAGCCTGGCGGTCGACAACATCTTCGTCTTCCTGCTGATCTTCAGCTACTTCGCCGTGCCGGCGGCGTTCCAGAAACGCGTGCTCATGATCGGCATCCTGGGCGCCATCGTGCTGCGCACCGTGATGATCCTGGTGGGCGGCTGGCTGCTGGCACAGTTCCACTGGATCCTCTATGTGTTCGGCGCTTTCCTGGTGCTCACGGGCGTGAAGATGTGGTGGGCCGCCGGCCAGGAGCCCAGCCTGGACGAGAACCCCGCGCTGAAGCTGCTGCGCCGCGTGCTGCCCGTGAGCAAGGGTTTTGACGGCGAGAAGTTCTTCACCGTGGAGAACGGCAAGCGCATCGCCACGCCGCTGCTCATGGTGATCTGCCTGGTCGGCTTCACCGACGTGATCTTCGCGGTCGACTCCATCCCGGCCATCTTCGCCGTCACGCGCGACCCGTTCATCGTGCTGACCAGCAACGTGTTCGCGATCCTGGGCCTGCGCGCCATGTTCTTCCTGCTGCAGGCTGCGGCGAGCCGCTTTCACCTGCTCAACTACGGGTTGGCGCTGATCCTGGTCTTCATCGGCACCAAGATGCTGCTGATCGACATCTACAAGATCCCGGTCGCGGTGGCGCTGGGCGTGGTGCTGTCCATCCTGGCCGTCACCATGCTCTGGAGCGCGCGCACGGCAAAGACCTGAGGCTTCAGTCCAGGTCGGGCACCAGCCGGTCGATCTCCTGCTGCATGGAGAACACCAGCTGGCTGTAGAGCCGCAGCTTGCTGTCGGCTTCGCGCAGGCGCCGGCTCAGGCGCAGCGCCACGGCGCTCAGCAGCTTGGCGGCGGTGGCGGGCTCTTCGGCGATCAGCGCTTCCAGCGCATCGCGCGTGAGCACCGCGCAGCGCACCTCGGTGCTGGCGGTGCAGGTGGCCGAGCGCGCCGCGCCGTCCATCAGCGACATCTCGCCCATCAGGTGGCCGGGGCCCAGCACGTTGACGGTCTGGGCGTCGACGCGGCTCACGTTGAGCGCCTCGACCGTGACCTCGCCGTCCACCACCAGCGCCATGAAGCCGTCGTCGCCGCTGCCCCCGCTGTCGCCCTGGCGGATGATCGCCTCGCCTTCGGCGCAGTGGCGCATCTCCATGTAGCCCACCACCGTGAGCGCTTCGCCCTCGCTGAGCTGGATCAGCGCGTTCGCCGAGCGCAGCAGTTCCGCCGCGCGCAGGGCGGTGCCCGAGGCGTTCGCGCGGGCGCGGCGGGTGCCGAACAGGGTGTTGAACAAGGCCATGGCGGGAGTCCGGTGGGCAGGGGGAGCAGACCAAGCGATTGTCGTGCCTTCCGGCGCCATGCACCGCTTTGGCACATCCATTGCTTGCTTCCCGCCCATGCACCTGGACGCCAACCACCTCGTCAGCCGCCCCGAAGCGCCCGCCACCGGTGCCTGGCGCGACCCGCTCGCGCTGCTGCTGGCCTCGACCGGTGAAGGCGTGTTCGGCGTGGACCTGGACGGCCTGTGTGTGTTCATCAACCACGCCGGGGCCCGCATGATCGGCTTCGAGCCGGCCGAGCTGCTGGGCGCCAACATGCACGACCTCACCCACCATTCGCACGCCGATGGTGCGCACTACCCGGTGGAGGACTGCCCGATCTTCAACGCCTTCCGCCAGGGCCTGCCCTGCCGCATCGACAGCGAGGTGTTCTGGCGCCGCGATGGTTCGGCCTTTCCGGTCGAGTACTCCAGCCACCCCATCGTGGACGGCGGCGAGGTGCGCGGCGCCGTCGTCACCTTCGTCGACATCACCGAACGCAAGCGCGCCGCCGATGCCCTGCAGCGCGCCAAGGACCAGCTGGAAGAGCGCGTGGGTGAGCGCACGCTCGCGCTGGCCACCGCATTGAAGCAGGTGCGTGAACTGGCCGCCCGCTCGGAAACCGTGCGCGAGGACGAGCGCACCCGCATCGCGCGCGAGGTGCACGACGAGCTGGGCAGCCTGCTGGTGGCGCTCAAGATGGACGTGAACTGGATGGACAAGCGCCTGTCCGAGCAGGAGCAGCGCAGCGCCGACGCCGCGCACGACATGCGCGAGCGCATGCGCTGCAAGTGCCAGAACATGAGCCGGCTGATCGAGACCGCGGTGGACAACGTCGGCCGCATCATCACCGACCTGCGACCCAGCATCCTGGACCACCAGGGCCTGTGGGCCGCGCTGGAGTGGCAGGCGCAGGAATTCGTGCAATCGGCCGAGCTGGTGCTGGACTGGCGGATGGACGTGGCCGAGGCCCCTGAGCCGCCCGAGCCACTGGCCATGGCGGTGTTCCGCATCTTCCAGGAGATGCTCAGCAACGTCGGGCGCCACGCGCACGCCGAGCGCCTGGGTGTCCACATCGTCGTGCGGGGGACTGCCTTGCAGTTGTGCGTGCAAGACAATGGCGTGGGCGCGCCGCCGCAGGCCTTCGAGGCCGCGAATGCCTATGGCGTGATGGGCATGCGCGAGCGGGCGCGCCATTTCGGTGGCGATATTCAAATAGAGAGCGCACCAGGTCAGGGCACGCGCATGTGCCTGACGGTGACGCTGCTCCCGGAGACACAGGCACACACATGAACACCTCTTTCGACCTGCTGGCCGAGACCATCCGCGTGCTGATCGGCGACGACCACCGCATCGTGCGCGAAGGGCTCAAGCAGATCCTGGCCGACGCGCCCGACGTGCAGGTGGTGGCCGAAGCCCAGACCGGCCCGGACGTGCTGGCGCAGGTGCGCGAGCTCGGCGGCAGCCTGGGGCTGGACCTGGTGCTGCTCGACATCGCCATGCCCGGGCTCGACGGGCTGGACGTGCTGCAGGCCATCAAGCATGAGCACCCGCGCCTGCCCGTGCTCATGCTCAGCACCTACCCCGAGAAACAGTACGCGGTGCGCTGCATCCGCCTGGGTGCCTGCGGCTACCTGAACAAGAGCGCCGACCCCGACGACATGCTCGCCGCCGTGCGCAAGGCCGCCGGCGGCGCGGTGTTCGTGAGCCAGGCCACCGCAGAGGCGCTGGCCGCCGCCGTGGGCAGTGCGGGCGCGCAGGGCGGGCCCGAGGCGCTGTCGCACCGCGAGTACCAGGTCTACCGGCTGCTCACCCAGGGCCGCACCGTGAGCGAAATTGGTGCACAGCTCGGCCTGGCGCCCAACACCGTGAGCACTTACCGTGCGCGCGTGCTGGAGAAGACCGGCGCCAAGAATGACGTGGAGCTCGCGCTCTACGCCGAGCGCCACGCGCGCGCACCCAAAAGCACCTGAAACGCGGCGTTTTGTAGGGCTGGCCCTACACCGCGTCGGTCGGCGCGGCACGACTTGCGCACACCGGCGCGCGCGGCCCGGGTCCTGGCCCGGTGCTTGCAAAGCGTTCCTCGTCTTCAACACACGAGGTGCGCCATGTCCGAATTCTTCGATCCCTACAACGCCGATCGTCCGCTCATGATGAAGTGCAGCTGCGGGCGCGACCACACCGTGGCCGACCACCACGCCGAAGTGGCCGCCGACAGCGCCGCCATCGAGCTGCGCCGGCGCAGCGAGACCGCCGAGTTCGAGGCCTACAGCAACGAATTCATCGAGGCCACGCTGGTCAAGGCGCTGTTCCCGCAGGACGAGGTGCGCCGCCGTTTCCTGCGCGCGGTGGGCAAGGGCACGGCCATGGCCGCCATCGCCAGCGTGCTGCCGGTGACCAGCCTGCAGGCCATGGCACAGGAGGCCGGCACGAAGAAGGGCACGCTGGAGAAGACCAACCTCAAGGTCGGCTTCATCCCCATCACCTGCGCCACCCCGCTGATCATGGCCCACCCGCTGGGCTTCTACAGCAAGCAGGGCCTCAACGTCGAAGTCACCAAGACCGCCGGCTGGGCCCTGGTGCGCGACAAGATGATCAACAAGGAGTACGACGCCTCGCACTTCCTCTCGCCCATGCCGCTGGCCATCTCGCTCGGCCTGGGCAGCAACGCCACGCCCATGAACGTGGCCACGGTGCAGAACATCAACGGCCAGGCCATCACCCTGAGCTTGAAGCACAAGGACAACCGGGACCCGAAGAACTGGAAGGGCTTCAAGTTCGGCATCCCGTTCGACTACTCGATGCACAACTTCCTGCTGCGCTACTACCTGGCGGAGAACGGCCTGAATCCCGACACCGACGTGCAGCTGCGCGTGATCCCGCCGGCCGAGATGGTGGCCAACCTGCGCGCGGGCAACATCGACGGCTTTCTCGGCCCCGATCCCTTCAACCAGCGCGCGGTGTTCGACGAAGTCGGCTTCATCCATGTGCTCACCAAGGACCTCTGGAACGGCCATCCCTGCTGCGCCTTCGGCACCAGCACCGAGTTCATCCAGAAGAACCCCAACACCTTCGCCGCGCTCTACCGCGCGGTGCTCACCTCGGCCGCCATGGCGCGCGACCCGAAAAACCGCGAGCTCATCGCCAAGGTGATCGCGCCCAGCCAGTACCTCAACCAGCCCGAGGCCGTGCTCACCCAGGTGCTCACCGGCCGCTTCGCCGACGGCCTGGGCAAGATCCAGACCGTGCCCGACCGCGCCGACTTCGATCCCATGCCCTGGCAGAGCATGGCGGTGTGGATGCTCACGCAGATGCAGCGCTGGGGCTACATCAAGGGCGAGGTGAACTACCAGCAGATCGCCGAGAAGGTGTTCCTCATCACCGATGCGCGCAAGCACATGAAGGACCTCGGCCAGCCCTTCGCGGCCGGCCCGGGCTACACCAGGCACACCATCATGGGCAAGGTGTTCGACCCGGCCAAACCTGCCGAGTACCTCAAGAGCTTTGCCATCAGCAAGGCGGCGGCCTGACATGAAAAAAGCGAGCCTCAACCTGCGCGCCGCGCTGGTCTCCCTGCTGCTGTTCGCCGTCTTCATCGGCGCCTGGCAGCTCTCCACCAGCGGGCCCAGCATCGGCGGTTCCTCGGCCGGCATGTCGGCCGAGGAGATCGAGTACGCCAAGATGATGGGCAAGGACCCCGGCGCGGCCAAGAGCACCGGCTTCCCACCACCGATCGAGGTGGCGAAATCGAGCTGGGCGCAGCTGTCCGACCCGTTCTACGACAAGGGCCCGAACGACAAGGGCATCGGCATCCAGCTCGCGCACTCGCTGGCGCGCGTGGGCCTGGGCTTCGTGCTCGCCATGGCGGTGGCCATTCCACTGGGCTTTCTCATCGGCATGTCGCCGCTGATGCGCAAGGCCTTCGACCCCTTCGTGCAGGTCCTCAAGCCCATCAGCCCGCTGGCCTGGATGCCGCTGGCGCTCTACACGCTCAAGGACTCGGACGTCAGCGGCATCTTCGTCATCTTCATCTGCTCGGTCTGGCCCATGCTGATCAACACCGCCTTCGGCGTGGCCTCGGTCAAGCGCGAATGGCTCAACGTGGCGAGCACGCTGGAGGTCAACCCGATCCGCAAGGCCCTCCAGGTGATCCTGCCGGCGGCCGCGCCCACCATCCTCACCGGCATGCGCATCAGCATGGGCATCGCCTGGCTGGTCATCGTGGCCGCCGAGATGCTCGTCGGCGGCACCGGCGTGGGCTACTTCGTGTGGAACGAGTGGAACAACCTGTCGCTCACCAACGTGATCTTCGCCGTGCTGCTCATCGGCGTGGTCGGCATGCTGCTCGACCTGATGTTCGCCCAGCTCCAGAAGGCGGTGACCTATGTGGAGTGAGTCCAGCGTGCGCGAAGGCGCGGTGGCCGCCCGGCCCGCCGCACCGGCCCCAACGAAAGCCCCCAAGATGACCGGTTTCCTCCAGGTTGAAAACCTCGCCAAGGCCTACCAGGCCGACAAGCCCGTGTTCGCCGACGTGTCCTTCGCCATCGACAAGGGCGAGTTCGTCTGCATCATCGGCCACAGCGGCTGCGGCAAGACCACCGTTCTCAACGTGCTCGCGGGCCTGGACACGGCCAGCTCCGGCCACTGCTTCATGGACGGCCGCGAGATCGCCGGCCCCAGCCTGGAGCGCGGCGTGGTGTTCCAGAGCCACGCGCTCATGCCCTGGCTCACGGTGCGGCAGAACATCGCCTTCGCGGTCAAGTCGCGCTGGCCCGACATGCCGCGCGCCGAGCTCAACGCCCACGTCGAAAAGTTCGTCGCGCTCGTGGGCCTGAGCCCGGCCATCGACAAGAAGCCCAGCCAGCTCTCGGGCGGCATGAAGCAGCGCGTGGGCATCGCGCGCGCCTTCGCCATCCAGCCCAAGATGCTGCTGCTCGACGAGCCTTTCGGCGCGCTGGACGCGCTCACGCGCGGCACCATCCAGGACGAGCTCATGGGCATCGTGCGCGAGACGCGGCAGACCGTCTTCATGATCACGCACGACGTGGACGAGGCCATCCTGCTGGCCGACCGCATCCTGCTCATGAGCAACGGCAGCGAAGGCCCGAACGGCTACGTGCCCGGCGGCATGGCCGAGGTGGTGGTCAACCCATTGCCGCGCAGCCGCACGCGCGCGCAGCTGCACCACCTCGACGGCTACTACGACTTGCGCAACCACATCGTGGACTTCTTGGTCTCGCGTGCGCGAGCCCATTGACCCCCCCGCGTCGCCTTCGGCGCCTCCCCCCTCAGAGAGGGGGGCGACACCTGGGGCCGGCGGAGCCGGACCCGCGGTGTCTCTGGACCACTCCCCTTCACCCAACCACTCTTTCTTGCGAGGCAACACATGAACCGACTCGACGTCACCGAAAAGATCATTTCCACCAAGGTGTCCAAAGGCATCAGCTGGGCCGACGTGGCCAAAAAGGTGGGCCAGTCCAAGGAATGGACCACGGCGCTGTGCCTGGGCCAGATGACCGCCTCGCCCGCCCAGGCCAAGGTGGTCGGCAAGATCTTCGGCCTCTCGGTGGAAGAGCAGAAGTGGCTGCAGGTCGTGCCGTACAAGGGCTCGCTGCCCACGCCCGTGCCGACCGATCCGCTGATCTACCGCTGGTACGAGATCGTCAGCGTCTACGGCACCACCATCAAGGAGCTGATTCACGAAGAGTTCGGCGACGGCATCATGAGCGCGATCGACTTCAGCATGGACATCGAGCGCCAGGCCGATCCGAAAGGCGACCGCGTGAACGTGGTGTTGTCCGGCAAGTTTCTGCCGTACAAGCAGTACTGATGGAACCGCGCCTGCCGCTGCCGCCGTTCACGCGCGGGTCGGCCATCGAGAAGGTGCGCCTGGCCGAGGACGCGTGGAATTCGCGCGACCCCGACCGGGTCGTGAAGGTCTACACCGAGGACACGCGCTGGCGCAACCGCGCGGAGTTCCCGGTGGGCCGCGAGGCGGTGCACGCCTTCCTGGTGCGCAAGTGGGCGAAGGAGCTGGACTACCGGCTCATCAAGGAGCTGTGGGCCTTCGAGGCGAACCGCATCGCGGTGCGCTTCGTCTACGAATGGCGCGACGACTCGGGCCACTGGTTCCGCTCGCACGGCAACGAGAACTGGCAGTTCAACGACCTGGGCTACATGGAACAGCGCCACGCCAGCATCAACGACCGGCCGATCCACGAGAGCGAGCGGCTGTTCCACTGGCCGCTCGGCCGGCGGCCCGACGACCACCCGGGGCTGAGCGCGCTCGGGCTGTGAGCGCGGCGCTCAGGCCTGCGGCACCTGCTGCTCCAGCCAGTCCTGGAACGCCTTCATGGCCGCGCTCTTGCGCCGCGTCTTCAGGCGCGTGAGCCAGTAGCCGCCCACGTCCACCTCGGCCTCGAACAGGCGCACCAGCCGCCCGCTCTGCAGGTCGCGGGTGAACAGCGACACCGGCAGCAGGGCCACGCCCGCGCCCTGGGCGGCCGCGTCGGCCAGCACCAGCGAGGAATCGAACATCGGCCCGGTGAGCAACGGCGCGCGCCCGCCCACCGCCTCGAACCACTGCGCCCATTCGTCCGAGCGGTAGGAGCGCAGCAGCGTCTCGCGCCCCAGGTCGGCCACCGCGCGGATGCGGTGCGCCAGGGCCGGTGCGCCCACCGGCGCCAGTGGGGCGGCCAGCAGGTGCCGCGTCTGCAGTCCCGCCCACTGGCCGTCCCCAAATCGGATTGCGCAGTCCAGGCCTTCGGCCGCGAGGTCGATGCGGTTGTTGTTCGTGAACAGCCGCAGCTCCACGAAGGGATGGCGCGCCTGGAAGTCGCGCAGGCGCGGCAGCAGCCAGCCCACCGCGAAGGTGCCCACCGCGCCCACCGACAGCACCTCGCGCTTGTGCGCGCCCTTGAAGCTCTCCAGCGTGGCCGAGACGCGCGCGAACGCGTCCACCAGCGTGGGCAGCAGGGCCATGCCCTCGTCGGTCAGGGCCAGGCCGCGCGGCACGCGGCGGAACAGCGGCTTGCCCAGGCGCTGCTCCAGGTTCTTCACATGCTGGCTCACGGCGGTCTGCGTGAGGTTCAACTCCTGCGCGGCGCGCGTGAAGCTCAGGTGCCGCGCCGACACCTCGAAGGCGCGCAGGGCATTCAGTGGCAGGTCCATGGCATCGATCCCCAAGTTTTTCCGTGGTGTGACCTTGATTATTCCCGTTTGATCGCGCAGGCCGTCCTGCCTACGATGCGGGCCTGATTCACAAGGAAACACCATGACCGACCGACGCACTTTCTGCCTGGCCTCCGGCGCTGCCCTGCTGGGCTTGACCCACGGAAATACTTGGGCCGATACCGAGCCCCTGCAGGACGCCCTGCGCGACATCGAAACCAAGGCGCGGGGCCGCCTGGGCGTGCACCTCATCGACACCGCCACGGGCCGTGAGCAGGGCTGGCGGATGGACGAGCGCTTTCTCATGCTCAGCTCGTTCAAGCTGCTGGCCAGCGCGCTGGTGCTGGACCGCGCCGACCGGGGCGAGGAGTCGCTGGAGCGGCGCATCCGCTACCGCCGGCAGGACCTCGTGTCGTGGTCGCCCGTGACCGAGCGCCACGTGGGCGGCGAGGGGCTGAGCCTGGCGCAGCTGTGCGAAGCCACCATCACCACCAGCGACAACACCGCCGCCAACCTGATCCTGGCCAGCTATGGCGGCCCGGGCGCGCTCACCGCCTACGCGCGCCGCCTGGGCGACCGCGTGACGCGGCTCGATCGCACCGAGCCCGAGCTGAACCGCCGCGCCGCCAGCGGCGAACCGCTGGACACCACCACGCCGCGCGCCATGGCGCACACACTGCGCGCGCTGCTGGTGGGCGACGCGCTGTCACCGGCCTCGCGCGCGCGGCTGCTGCAATGGCTGCTGGCCAACACCACGGGCGGCAAGCGCCTGCGGGCCGGGGTGCCGGCGGACTGGCGCATCGGTGAGAAGACCGGCACCGCCGGCGACGACGCCAACGACATCGGCATCGCCTTCCCGCCGCAGCGCGCGCCGGTGATCGTGACCGCCTACCTCGCCGAGAGCGTCACCGACGGAGCGACGCGGGAGGCGGCGCTGGCCAGCGTGGGGCGGTTGCTGGCCAAGCTCTGAGCGTCGGTCAGCCCGGCAGCGGAATCCACTCCTGGTTGTCCTCCGGTGGCAGCGGGATGCGGCCGGCCGCCCAGTCGGCCTTGGCCTGCTCGATGCGCTCCTTGCGCGAGGACACGAAGTTCCAGAAGATGTGGCGCTCGCCCAGCGGTTCGCCACCGAAGATCATCAGCGTGCTCCTGGTGAGCGCGGTGATCACGGCGTCGGTGTCGTCACCGAAGACCAGCAGCTGGCCCGGCACATAGGTCTGGCCGCCGTATTCGACTTCACCGCGTGCCACGTAGGCCGCCTGTTCGCGGTGGCCGCCTGGCAGGGCCAGGCGCGCGCCCGGCTGCCACTCGGTGTGCAGGTAGAACAGGGGCGAGTGCGTGCGCACCGGGCTCTTCATGCCGTAGGCCTCGCCCGCGATCAGGCGCATCCACACACCGCCCTCGTCGCGCACCGGCAGGTCGGCGGCGGGGTAGTGGGTGAAGGCCGGCTCGGTCTCTTCATCGGCCTCGGGCAGTGCCACCCACAGCTGCATCAGCTCCAGCCCGCCACCGGCGAAGGAGTCCGGGTGCTTGAAGCGCTCGGAATGCGAGATGCCGCGCCCGGCGGTCATCCAGTTGACATCGCCGGGGTTGATGAGCTGGTGAACGCCCAGGCTGTCCTGGTGCGAGACCTGGCCGCTGAGCAGGTAGCTCACGGTGGACAGGCCGATGTGCGGGTGGGGCCGCACATCGGCGGCGCGCGTGTCCTCGGCCGCCAGTGTCACCGGCCCGGCGTGGTCCACGAAGATCCACGGACCGACCATGCGGCGCTTCGCGTAGGGCAGCACGCGCCGCACTTTCAGGCCGTGGCCCAGGTCGGCCTCGCGGGCGGTGATCACCATCTCAAGCATTTCGTGTCCTTTCGGGGTTCAGGCCGTGGCGCCAGCGATGCGGCCCATCTTGCCGCTCTGGAAGTCGGCGAAGGCCTGGTGGATTTCGGCCTCGCTGTTCATCACGAACGGACCATACCCCACGATGGGCTCGTCGATCGGTTCGCCGGCCAGCCAGAGCACGGTGGCGTCTTCCAGCACCTCGAACGTGACGTCCTGTCCGTCGCGCGAATGCACCGCCATCTGCGCCGCCGTCACTTCCTTGCCGTCGGCCAGGCGCAGCCGGCCGCGCAGCACGAAGGGTGCGGTGGTGTGACCTTCCGCCGCCGGCAGGGTCACGGTGTGGCCGGCCTTCAGGCGCAGGTCCCAGACCTGCATGGGCGTGAAGGTGCGTGCCGGGCCTTGCGTGCCCAGCAGCTCGCCCGCGATCACGCGCGCCGTGCCGGCGCCATCGGGCAGGTCGATCTGCGGAATCTGGTCGCGCGTGATGCCCTGGTAACCGGGGGCGGCCATCTTGTCGCGCGCGGGCAGGTTCACCCAGAGCTGCACCATCTCGAACGGGCCACCCTGTTTCGCGAAGAGATCGGAAGAGCGT
>JAGKSX010000050.1 GCA_018993155.1 Hydrogenophaga sp. | reverse complement strand
CTGGCCCACGCCCCGGCGCTTCGTGGTGGGCTCGAATTTGGTGGGGCCGCCATAGTCCAGCAGCAGGAAGGGCGAGAAGCGCTCCGCCGCGCCGTTGTACGAAAAGATGCTGCGCACCGGAAAGCCGTCGCCGACCCAGTGGCCGCCGGCGCTGCGTTGGATGAAAGAAACGGTTTTCATGGGGGTGTTCTCCTGTATGAAGGAGCACTGTACCGGGCTGGCGTTCCCTTGATAAGCCGGTAAGATCGCAAATCATTTTTCAATGAGATGAACAATCAGCCCCCCGACCTGAACGACACCCTGGTGTTCGTGCGTGTGGCCCAGGCCGGCGGTTTCAGCGCCGCCGCGCGGCTCATGGGCATGCCCACGTCCACGCTGAGCGTGCGCGTGTCGCGGCTGGAGCAGCGCCTGGGCGTCACGCTGCTGCAGCGCACCACGCGCCGGCTGCGCCTGACCGAGGCGGGTCAGGCCTACCTGCGCCAGGCCGCGCGCGGGCTGGACGAGATCCTGCAGGCCGAGGCCCAGCTCGACGCCGGCCGGCACGAGGCCCAGGGCCTGCTGCGCATCACGCTGCCGATCGACATGGGCGACGAGCAGCTGCTGGGCATCCTCAGCGGCTACCGCGCGCGCCACCCCGGCGTGGCGGTGGAGCTGGTGTTTTCCGACGCCCGCCTCGACCTGGTGGAGCAGGGTCTGGACCTGGCGCTGCGCGCGGGCGAGCTGGCCGACTCCAGCCTGGTGGCGCGCCAGATCGGCCAGGCGCGCTGGGCGCCCTTCGCCCACCCCGACTACCTGGCGCGCGCACCCGCCTTGCGCCAGCCCAGAGACCTCGCGCAACACGCCGCCCTGTGCTTCAGCCCGCTCGGGCGCGACAACTGGACGCTTTCGCGCGGCAAGGCCCGGGTGCAGGTGCCGCTGCGCAGCGCCTTTGCCGCCAACGACATGCGGCTGATCCGCCGCCTCGCGCTCGACGCCCAGGGCGTGGCCTTGCTGCCCGACTACGTGTGCCGGCGCGAGGTCGACCACGGCCAGCTGGTGCCGCTCCTGCCGGGCTGGCACGCGCGCACCGACCCCATCCACCTCGTCTACCCCAGCCAGCGCTTCGTGCCGGCCAAGCTGCGCCATTTCATCGACGAGGCCGGTCCGCAACTCGCGGCCCTGTTCGACCGCTGAGCGCCGCGCTAAGCTTCTGGCCCCATGCGAATCGAAGCCATCCGCCAACGCCTGCGCGCGCTCGGCGCCAACCCCCGCCACGAGCAGCGCGTGCTGCGCCTGTGGTCGCAGGCCCTGCCGCAGGACGCGGGCCGGCGCCAGGTCGAGCACTTCCTGCCCGCCACCCTGGTGGCGGCCTTGCCGGCGCTGGCCGAGGAACTGGCGGGCCTGGCGGTGCTGCGCTCCGAGCACCCGGGCGAAGACGGTTCCGCGCGGCTGCTGGTGGCGCTGGCCGATGGCCAGACCGTGGAGAGCGTGCTGCTGCCACGCGATGGCCTGTGCGTATCGACCCAGGTGGGCTGCGCGGTGGGCTGCGTGTTCTGCATGACGGGCCAGGGCGGCCTGGTGCGCCAGGTCGGCAGCGCCGAGATCGTGGCGCAGGTGGCGCTGGCGCGCACGCGCCGCGTGGTGAAGAAGGTGGTGTTCATGGGCATGGGCGAGCCGGCGCACAACCTGGACAACGTGCTCGAAGCCATCGACCTGCTGGGCACCGTGGGCAACATCGGCCACAAGAACCTGGTGTTCTCCACCGTGGGCGACCCGCGCGTGTTCGAGGCCTTGCCGCAGGGCCGGGTGAAGCCCGCGCTGGCGCTCTCGCTGCACACCACCAAGGCCGATCTGCGCGAGCAGCTGCTGCCGCGCGCGCCTCGCCTCACGCCCGAGGCACTGGTGGACGCGGGCGAGCGCTACGCGCGCGCCACCGGCTACCCCATTCAATACCAGTGGACGCTGCTCGAAGGCATCAACGACGGCGACGACGAGATCGAGGGCATCGTGCGTCTGCTGCACGGCAAGTACGCCATCCTCAACATGATCCCGTACAACACGGTGGACGACCTGCCGTACCGGCGCCCGAGCTGGGCGCAGGCGGCCGAGATCGCGCGCCGACTGCACCGGCGCGGCATCCTCACCAAGCTGCGGCAGTCGGCCGGGCAGGACGTGGAAGGCGGCTGCGGCCAGCTGCGCGCGCGCTCGGAAAAGCCCGCGCGGCGCACGATCCCGCTGCGCGCGACAAGCACCCGCAGCGCCTGAGGGTGATCAGGGCTGCCCGGGGCCGTGCTCCGGTGGCGGCGGCGTGAACACCACCTGCACGCCAAAACCGCGCCGCGCGGTGGCGAAGCGGCGCACGTGGTGGCGCCAGGCCAGGCCGTGCCGATCCTCTTCGCAGCGCTCCAGGTAGGGCGGGCGGGTGTCGTCGTCGAACAGCATGGCATCGGGCAGACGCGCCAGGCATTCCAGCGCTTCCAGGCGACCGTCGGTGAGGGCGATCACCCCGCCGCCATCGATCTGGTGGAAGAGTGGGGCGCCTTGGCACGCGCTGGCGCGCACGAAGGCGTGGACCTCCTCGTGGCGGGCGGTGGGGATGAGCAGCGGGCTCAGCCGCACCAGATCGCTCGTGTCGAAGTCGCGCTGGCCGCGACCGCCCGGCCGCGGCTGGCCGAAGAACACCTGGCGCAGCCGTTCGCGGACGGGATCTTGAGCGGCCACGGCGATGAAGTGGTGCGTGAAACGCGCGTCATCGGCGCCTGCCGCCAGCGCGTCGTTGCGGTTCAGCAGCTGCCAGACCAGCAGCGCCAGCAGCACCTCGATCTGGTGTTCTCCCTGGGTCAATGCCAGGCGGTGCACGGGCCGCTCCAGCCGCAGCGAGGGCGGGTCCATCGCTTCGTGCGCCATGAGGGTGTCCTGGATCACCCGGCGCTGCCGGTCGTCAAAGCCCTGCCCGCCGCGCAGGCAGATCGCTTCCTTGCCAAACCACCAGTGCAGCAGGGCCGTGGTGGTGGGGGTGAGGCGTGGTGCCACAGCCTGGGTCATCTTTGTCCTCCTTGAGACAATGTGAACGAATCAATCAAAATATGAGTTTAAAACTCAAGTGAATATTAATCTGGTGCGCGGCCGAAAACTAGCGTTCGGTGCATGAATCAGAAGCTCGAATTCGCTCAACGGCTGCGCGAAGCCATGCTGGCGGTGGGTCTGCAGCCCCGGCCCGGCGTGCTGCACAACCTGTTCAATGCCCGCTATTGGGGGACCTCGGTGTCCTTTCAGGCGGTGTCGTGCTGGCTCAAGGGCCAGGCCATCCCCGCGCAGGACAAGCTGCAGCTGCTGGCCGAGATCCTGAAGGTGGAGCCCGAGGTGTTGCGCTACGGCCCGGATGTGCGCCGCCGCGTGCAGGAGAAGCGCAAGCGCTGGGACGAGGCCCTGAGCTTCGAGGAGCGCGAGATGTTTGACGCCTACCTCAACCTGCCGGTGGGGCAGCGCAAGGTGGTGCGCGAGGTGATCCTCGCCTTCGCGCTGGCGCACGAGAAGACCCAGGGCTGAGCGCCCCGCGCGCCCCTGCGCTCAGTGCAGCGTGAGCGGGTGCGAGGTGGTCTTGACCCGCACCACCGCCGCGCGCGGTGCGTACGGCGCGGGGGGCGCGCCGCAGAGCTTGGCCGCGATGGCCCGGGCCTGGCGCGCGATCGGTTCGATGAAGCGGCTCGGCTGCCCGTTCACCGCGATGCAGTCGCCCAGGGCGTGGATGAGGTCGTCGCTGGTGCGCAGCGTGGCGGCTTCCACCGCGATGCCCTGGTTCCACGCGAGCCCGGCGCTGCGCGCCAGCCGGGTCGGTGTCTGCAGGCCGGCGGCGGCGATCACCTGGTCGGCCGCGAAGCGCTGGCCGCAGGCGGTGGTGAGCCGGTAGCGGCCGGCCACCGGCTCCAGCCGCGCCACCTGCACGCCCCCCACGAAACGGATGGCCAGGTCTTTCCAGGCATCGAGCAGCGGCGCGCCCGCCTGCTCGGCGGGCCAGCGCGCCAGCGGTGCGGCCTGCACGTCCAGCAGGGTGATGCGGTGGCCGCCGAGCGCGAGGTCGTTGGCAAGTTCGCTGCCGATCAGGCCGGCGCCGACGATGGCCACGTCCTTCGGTGAAGTCCCCAGCGCGGCGCGCAGCCGCTGGTAGGCGTCGAGGTGGTTGATGCGCCAGCACAGCGCGGCGGGCAGGGCCGGCGGCAGCGCGGCCTGGGCGCCATGCGCCAGCACGAGGTGGTCGTAGCGCAGCACGCCGCGCGTGGTGCGCAACGTGCGCGTGTCGGGGCAGATGCGAACGGCCTGCGTGTGGGCGAGCAGGCGCAGGTTCAGGCGCGCGGCCGCCGCGGGGCCGCTTTCCTTGGCGAGGGTGTCGGGCGCGAGCCCGCGCGCCAGCGAGACGGACAGCAGTGGCTTGTCGTACAGGTCGCCCGCGCACTGGCTCACCAGGGTGATCGGCCGCTTCGCGTCGAGCGCGCGCAGCGCCTCGGCCATCTGCCAGCCGGCGCGGCCCGCGCCCACGATCACCACGCCGGCCGCGCCACCGCGCGCGGCCACCGGCGAGCTGCGGGGCAGGGCGGCGCGCAGGGCTTCCAGAGAGGGCGGCGTGTAAGGCCGGAAGTCGGCCTTGGTCACGCCGCACAGCGGGCAGGCCCAGTCGTCGGGAATGTCGGCGTAGCGCGTGCCGGGTGGCAGGCCGCCGTCGGGGTCGCCGTCGGCTTCGTTGTAGAGGTAGCCGCAGGCGTCGCAGAGGTAGGTCTGGTAGGGCGCGAGCGCCTGCACGGCCGTCGCGACCGGGGACAAGGAGGGGGCGGTGTTCATGACGGCATCACCTCGGCGGACAGGCGCGCGATCTCCTTGCGCAGGTGCTTGATCGCGGGCGTGACGATGGCCACGAAGTGCGATTCGCGCACGCGGCGCTGCACGTCCGAGCTCATGAGGTAGCCGCGCGCGCCCTGGTGCAGCAAGGCCGACTGCGCGGCGCGCAGGCTCAGCTCGGCGCCGTGGGCGCGCGCGTCGAGCACGTCGATGAAGAAGTCCACGCTGTCGTTGAACGGCGTGTCGGCGAGTGCCATCACGCGCGCGGTCAGCGCGTCCAGCTCGGCCTGCAAGGCGTCGGGCCGGTCTTCGAGAAACTGGTTCACATGGCCCAGCTGCGCCTCCACCGCCCACATGCTGTCGATCGCGCCCTGCGCCACACCCACCGCCATGCCGCACTGGAGCAGCACGAAGGCCGCGCGGATGCGCGCGATGAAGGGCTTGGCCGGTTCGGCCATGCGCTCGTTCGCGCCGATGAACACGTCCTTCAGGCGCAGCGCGTAGGTGCCGGTGCCTTCCATGGCCGAGAAGCTCGGGCAGTCGCGCAGCTCCACGCCGGGCGCGTCGCAGCGCAGCAGGAACATCAGCTCGCGGCCCAGCGGCTCGCCCTGCGCGTCCACCACCGCCGCGAGCGCGCCGCAGGCATGGCCCGGGCCGAGGTTGCTGACCCAGGGCAGGGTGCCGCTGACCAGGTGGCCCCCCTCGACCGGCGTGGCCTTGAGCAGCAGGCTCTCGATCTGCGCGTAGCTCTTCATGGGGTTGGACATGGCGGTGCCGCCCAAGGCCTCGCCGCTGGCCAGCGCCTGCAGCGCCGCGCCGCCCAGCGCCGGATTGCCGCTGGCCTGCATGTACAGGCCGCAGACCAGCTGGCACCACACCATGAAGCCGGTGGCGCCGCAGACGCGCGAGACCTCGGCCATGGCGCGGATCGCCAGGCCGTAGTCCGCACGGCCCGCGGGTGCGTCGAGGTGGGCGCTGAACGCCCCTGCCGCGCCCAGCTGCTGCAGCACCTCGCGCGGGTAGTGGCCTTCGCGGTCGATCGCCTCCACCACCGCGGCCAGCGGGCCTTGCGCCACGGCGCGCACCGCGGCCAGCAGCTCGTCGGCGGAAGTGAAACACCCCCCGCGCGCCTGCGGCGCACCCCCCTCTCTCGCCTTCGGCGGGAGGGGGGCGACACCTGGGGCCGGCGAAGCCGGACCCTCGGTGTCCCTGGGCTCGACCGCTTCCTGCGCCGCAGGTGCCTCGAACGCGGAACAGATCACCGTTGTGTCGTGGGTCAGCTCGCGGGGCAGGTCGAGGGGGTTCATGCGTCCGCCAGGCCGATGGTGAAGGGGATCGGGTTGCGCATCGAGTTGGCCACCGGCGAGTAGAAGTTGGCGTGCTGCACGATCTCGTCGAGCACCTCGCGCGGGGCATCGCCTTCCACCAGCACTTTCACGCGGATGGCTTGAAAGCCCATCTCCGGTGGCGTTTTCTCCAGCGCGCCACCGGCGCCCCAGGCGGCGGGGTTGCCGATGTCGCCCTCGAGGAAGACCTCGAGCTTGCTGAGCTTCACGCCCTTCCAGGTCGCCACCGCCGTGATGCCCACGGCCAGGCAGCCGCCCAGGCCCGAGAGCACGATCTCGCCCGGGGCAGGCGCGGTGTCCTGGCCGAACAGGTGCAGCGGCTCGTCCACCACCACCGGCGCGTGCTGGCCCACGGTGGAGAGCGAGCGGTACTGGCCCTCCATCACGGTGTGGACCTTGTTGGTGCCGCGGCTGGCCGGGTTGGCCTTGCCCTTGGCGGCGAAGGCGGCGAGGCCGGCGCCGTCGATCGGGCGCAGGTGCGCCTTCACGGTCGCGGCGGGGGCGGTGGGTTCAAGGGTGTCGGTGGCGGACATGGGGTCTCCAGGGTTGAAAAAGCGGGGTGGGTGGTTCAGGCCGCGAGGGCGAGGCTGGGCTTCTTGCTCGACTTCGCCACCGGCAGGCCGGTCTCGATCGGCAGGCTCTCGTCGCGCGACCACTCGTTCCACGAGCCGAAGTACATGCGCACGTCGCTGAAGCCGGCCTGTTTGAGGGCCAGGAAGGTGTTGGAGGCGCGCGCGCCCTTGAAACAGTAGAGGTAGACGGTGTCGTCGGGTGCGATGCCAGCGGTGGCGCACTCGGCCTTCACCTCGTCGGGCGTCTTGAACACAGGGCCTTGTGCGGACGGCTTCATGAAGCGGTACCACTCGACCCATTTCGCGCCGGGCAGGCGGCCCTTGCGGGGCGCAAAGTCCTTGCCGTAGGGCGACGAGCTGTCGCCGATCCACTCGTCCACGTCGCGCACGTCCAGCAGCACGGTGTCGGTGCCCAGCGCGGCCTGCACGTCGGCCTGGGTGAGCATCACGTCGGTGCCGACCAGTTCGGGGAAGGTGGCGGGCGTGGGCGTGGCGGCCTCGGTGGACACCGGCAGGCCCGAGGCCTTCCAGGCGCTGAAGCCACCGTTGAGCACCTTGATCTTCGGGTAGCCCAGCCAGGTCAACAGGTAGTAGCCGCGGCAGGACTGGCCGTAGCCGCTGTTCATCGCGTCTTCGTAGAACACGGCGGTCTCTTTGCCCGAGAGGCCGGCGGCGCCGAGCGCGGCGGCGAAGGTGGCCTTGAGGGCATCCAGCCCTTCAGGGGTGGACGTGGCCAGGTAGGTGAAGACCTCGCGCAGGTTGACCGCACCGGGGATGTGGCCGGCGGCGTAGGTCTCGGCGTCGCGGGTGTCGATGACCACCACGGGTTCGGACGACTGCAGGGCCTGCAACTGGGCGGGGGCGATCAGGGTGGCGTCGATGCTCATGGAAACCTCACGAAAGGACGGGGCCGGCGGGATTGCCTGTGCTGTCTTTTGCAACCGTTGTGCCAGCTTCGTGAGAGACACCGAAAGTCGACTTGGGCCTTTGATTCCAAAGCGATTTTTGCTTCTGAGCCAAGGGCCGCCGGAGGTCGGAAACCCCTCGCCATCTTCAATGTGTCGACACAATGTCGACACATTGCGCGGTCTTCAGCGCAGGCCGGCCTTGCGCAACCGGTACGCGAACTGCCGCAGCGTGAGGCCCAGGCTCTGCGCCGCGCGCGACTGGTTGCCCTGGTGCCGGGCCAGCGCGTCGAGCAGGGCCTGGGCGCTGTGCGACTGCGCGCTCTGGTAGTCGCGCACCAGCGGCTCGGCCTCGCTGGCGGCCGCCGCCGCGCCCAGGGCCTGGGGCATGAAGCGCTCCAGCGTGGCGGCCGTCACCAGGGTGTGGTCGGCCAGCAGCACCAGGCGCTCGATCAGGTTGCCCAGCTCGCGGATGTTGCCCGGCCAGTCGTGCGCCTCCAGCCGCGCCAGCGCGTCGGGGGCGAGGTTCACGTTGCGCTGGTGCGCCTGGTTGGCGCGGTTCACGAAGTGCAGGGCCAGCGCGCGCACGTCCTCGCCGCGCTCGCGCAGGCTGGGCAGGCGGATCGGGATCACGTTGAGCCGGTAATACAGGTCCTGCCGGAAGCGCCCGGCCTGCACCTCGCGCGCGAGCTCGCGGTTGGTGGCCGCCACCAGGCGCACGTTCACCTTGAGTTCGCGCGTGCCGCCCAGGCGCACCAGCGTGCCTTCCTGCAGCGTGCGCAGCAGCTTGGACTGCATGGCCAGCGGCAGCTCGCCGATCTCGTCGAGGAAGATGGTGCCGCCGTGGGCCTGCTCGAACCAGCCGGCGCGCGCGGTGTTCGCGCCGGTGAAGGCGCCTTTCTCGTAGCCGAACAGCTCGGACTCGAACAGCGTCTCGGGGATCGCCGAGCAGTTGACTTTGATGAAAGGCTGGTCGTGCCGGCCGCTGGCCAGGTGCACCGCGCGCGCGAACAGCTCCTTGCCGGTGCCGGACTCGCCCAGCAGCAGCACCGTGGCCTGCGACTGCGACACGCGCTCGAGCTCGCCCAGCGCCTGCAGCAGCGCGGGCGAGCGGCCGATCAGGCCGTAGCGGGCGCTGGCGCTGTCCAGCGCGCGGGCCAGGGCCGCGTTGCGCGCCAGCAGCTGGCGCGTCTGCTCGGCCACCAGCTGCTCCAGGCGCAGCAGCTGCCCGGCCAGCGTGGCCAGGATGCGCAGCACGGCCAGGTCGTCGTTCAGGTGGCGCTGGCGGCTGCGGATGCGGTGGCAGGCCAGCACACCGATGGTCGCGCCGTTGACCTCGATCGGCAGCGCGATGAAGGCCACCGTCTGCGGTGGCAGGCGCTCGCGCGGCACCGTGCGAAACAGGAACAGCGGTTCGGCGTCCACGTCCTGCACGATGGCCGGCAGGCCGGTGGCCAGCACGCGCCCGGTGATGCCCTCGCCCCAGCGGAACACGCCGCGCTGCACTTCCTCGGCCGTGAGGCCGTAGGCATGGCGCACCGAGGCCGTGCGCGCCTCGCCCGGCGCGGCCTCGCCGGCCAGCACCATGCGGCCCCGGTTCAGGCCCAGCAATTCGCTCATCAGGTGCAGCATCTCACGCAGCACGAAGGCCGGCGCCAGGCTGCGGCCCACCAGCTTCATCACCTCGCGCATGAGCAGCAGCTCCTGGGCGTGCCAGTCGGTCGCGGGGCTGTCGAGGTCGCTGGGGCTGGTGGGCATGGGCGACGGGCAAGCAAACATCGCGCCGGGGATTCGGTATGCCACCACAGGTTGTGGTTTAAAATATCTGA
>JAGKSX010000049.1 GCA_018993155.1 Hydrogenophaga sp. | reverse complement strand
CCCCGGCGACAAGCCGGCGCGCGAACTGGATGCGCGCTACCTGCACGTTGCCATCCTGGGGATGTGCACCTTCTTCATGGATGCCCAGCCCATGCTCGCGGTGCTCTTCAAGGAGCGGCCAGGAAGCGATGCCCTGGTGCAGGGCTACATCGAGTTCGCCACCGAGTTGCTGGCGCAGGGCATCGAGGCTAGTCCGTCAGCGAACGGCGGTAAGTCTCGGGCAGGAAGAGCGTGACGCACAGCACCACGACGGACACCGCAGCCAGGTAGGCGGCCGGGGCCAGCTTGGACTGCGTGGCCAGCACGAGGTAGGTGCCGACGAAGGGCGCGGTGCCACCGAAGAGGGTGTACGCCAGGTTGTAGCTGATGGCCGATGCGCTGAACCGCGTCTTGGTCGGGAACAGTTCGAGCAGCGTGATGCCCAGGGGGCCAGCGAACGAGCCCATGCCGATGGCCAGCAGCGATTGCGCCAGCGCCGCGTGGAACAGCGTGCCTTCGCCAGCCAGCATGTAGGCCGGGACGCAGACGATGGCGTTGAAGAGCAGGCTGACCACCATCACCGGCTTGCGCCCCACCTTGTCCGACACGAAACCGCTCGCGATCATCGTGAGGAAGGCGACGGTCATGGCGATGCCGTTGGAGATCAGCGAGTCGCTGCGGCTCATGCCCACGGTGACGGTGAGGTAGGACACGAAGTAGCCTGCCAGTGTGTAGAAGGTGAGGCTGGAGAACGCGGCCAGCGCGAAGCTGAAGCCCATGGCCTTCTTCTGGTCGCGGATGGCGTCCGACACCGGCGTGGTCGAGATTTCCTGCTTGGCGCGCGCCACCTCGAAGGCCGGCGATTCATCGACGCGGTTGCGGATGTACAGGCCCACCAGCGCAAGCGGGCCGCTGATCAGGAAGGGAATGCGCCAGCCCCAGCTCTCGTACACCTCGCTGCCCAGCAGGCTGGTCACGGCCAGGATGATGAGCGCGGCCGCCACGGGCGGCAGGTTGGCGAAGGCGTAGGTGAAGGCCACGTGCAGGCCGCGGCGCCCCGGCGGCGCGTGTTCGGCCACGAAGGAGTTGGAGCCGATGGTCTCGCCCGACGCCGACAGGCCCTGGATCAGGCGCAGCACCACGAGCAGGATGGGCGCCGCGATGCCGATCTGCGCGTAGGTGGGCAGCACGCCGATGCCGACGGTGGCGCCACCCATCATCAGGATGATGGCGGAGAGCACCGCCTTGCGGCCGAAGCGGTCGCCCAGGCTGCCGAAGATGAAGCCGCCGAGGGGGCGCATGACGAAGCCCACGCCGTACACCGCGAAGGCCGAGAGCAGGGCGGTGGCCGGGTCGGTGGTGGGGAAGAACAGCTTGGCGATGATGGTGGCCGAGTAGGCGTAGATCACGAAGTCGTACCACTCGACGAACTGGCCGAGCGATGCCGAATAGAGCACCTTCTTCTGGGATTTCGGTTGCTGGTTGTTCATGTGTTGTTGTCTCCGGAGGAATTGAGGGCGATCTGGTAGCGGCGGTGTTCGAGGCAGGGCAGGTCCTTGCGCACATCGCGCAGGCGCTCGGGCAGCACGTCGACCGTCACGACGCCCTCGGCGGCCGCGATGCCGCCGATCACCAGGCCCGAGGGGTCGATGCCCATGCTCATGCCCACCGAAGTGGGCGGCGGCTGGCACGAGGCCAGCACGTAGCAGGTGTTCTCGATGGCGCGCGCGCGCAGCAGGGTCTCCCAGTGCAGCTCCTTGAGGCTGCCGGCGATCCAGCCCGCGCCGTAGAGCAGCACATCGGCACCCTTGTCCACCGCGATGCGCGAGATTTCGGGGAAGCGCAGGTCGTAGCAGTTGAGGATGGCGAAGCGCACGCCGCCCACGTCGGCCACATACACCTCGTCGTGCGCGGGCTGCAGCTGGCCGTGCCGGTTCTTGTCGGACTCCTTGAAGCTGAACGCATCGTAGAGGTGCAGCTTCTCGTAGCGGCCCTTGAGCTGCCCATCGGCACCCAGGTGCACGAAGGTGTTGCGCGTGCGGTGGCCATCGAGAGGCTCGTACAGGCCCACGAACACGTCGATCGCATTCGCCCTGGCGCTGGCGCTCACCTCGTCGATGAAGCGGGCCGCGTGCTGCCCGGCGAAAGCGACCAGCTCTTCGCGCGAGGACTCGTAGGCGACCATGCTGGCTTCGGGGAAGCAGACAAGCTGAGCGCCGCTGGCGGCGGCGGTCGCGATGTGGCTGCGTATTGTGCGCAAGTTGCTCTCAATGTCGCGCACGCTCTTGAACTGGGAAACGGAGGCTTTCATGAACTCGTGTGGTGGATCTGGTGGGCGTGAATGCTAGTTTTGGCTCCGGGCCCAGTCCAATACCATTTGATCCCTCATTGATAGAATTTCGGCATCAATGAAGAACTACCCCAGCCTGCGGCGGCTTCAGCAGTTCCGCCACCTCAGCGCCACGCTGAACTTCCGCAAGTCGGCCGAAGCGCTGCGCATCGCGCAGCCCGCGCTCAGCCGTTCCATCAAGCTGCTGGAGGAGGAACTGGGCTTCCCGCTCTTCGTGCGCACGACGCGGTCGATGGAGCTGACCCCGGCCGCCGCCCACCTGCTGGCGCAGCTCGATGCGGTGTTCGACGGGCTGAACCAGGCCGTGCGCGAATCGCGCCGCCTGGCAGGCAGTTCGAGCAAGCGCAAGCTGCTGATCGGCTACTCGGCCCAGGCCGCCAACAGCGCCATGCCAGAGCTGCTGTTCAGCTTCGGCGTGGGCTTTCCCGACGTGGAACTCAACCTGTTGCAGGCGCCGTCCGAGCGCCTGTTCGGCGAAATCGTCGCGGGCGATCTGGACGCGGCCTTCCTGCTGCTGCCGGCCACGTTGGCGCCGTCTCCATCGCTGGACCGGGTGCTGGTGGACTCGCAGCCCATCGTGGCCTTGTGCCGCGTGGGCCATCCGCTGGCGCGCAAGCGAAAGCTGCAGTTCAAGGACCTGCAAGACCAGGGCCTGATCATCGGATCGCCCGGTCGCTGGGGCACCTTCCGCGAACTGCTGTTTGCGCTGTTCGATCGCCACGGCTTCAAGCCCCGGGTGGTGTACGAGCCGGACGACACGCCGATCCTGCTGGAGTCGGTGGCGCGCAGCACCCACGTGGCGCTCTACGGCGGCGGCATCGTGGGCAAGCTGCCGGCCAGCATCGTGGCGGTAGCGCTGGCGCACGACGACGCCTGCCTGCAGACCCACCTGCTGTGGCGAACGCCGGCGGAGGGGGCGCTGGCCGAGCTGGTGGACTTCGTTCGCGCCGGCCGAGCGGCCCGGGTCACCGGTCCCGCAGCGCCCTGACCCGAAAGGCCTTATGCTGTCCGCCGAGTTGGCCGGAGGGGCCGACACTTGTTGAAGCTGCCATGAATACTCAGGACCTGGACGTATTGATCGTGGACGACTCGCGGGATGCCGCGGACTCGCTGACCACGCTGATGACCTTGCAGGGGCACCGGGCACAGGCCGCGTACAGCGGCCAGGAAGCGATCGCGGCGGTGGCGCGTTCGCGGCCGCTGTGCGTGCTGCTGGACGTGCACATGCCGGACATGGACGGCCTGGCGCTGGTGCATGCCCTGCGCGAGCAATGCGGCGAGAACCTGGTGCTCATCGCGGTGACGGGGTCCGACGCCGACGACGAGCTGGCGGCGGAAGTGTTCGCCCTGGTGGACTACCACTTCACCAAGCCGGTGTCGGCCGAAGCGCTGGCCAAGGTGCTCAGCGCCTAGACGGCAGGGCCGGCCTCAGCGCGCGTCTTCGGTCTTCAAGGCGCCGCGGATGTTCAGCGCGGCCAGCCCGACCTGCAGGGCGATGAGCGCGTGCGCGCTCACATGCCAACCCCAGGCGATCCACAAGGCATTGCTCGCGAGAAACAGCCAGAAGCCAAGGTGGCGGCGACCGGGGCTGCGAGACGCCACCAGCCAGGAGGCCAGCAGCGTCACCAGCATGGCGGGCCATTGCATGAAATCGAGCCAGTCCATCGCGCTCCCGTGGGGTTGTGGAGTGATGGTGCATGCCTGTTCGGGATTTGACTGTTCGCCACACCACAGAGGCGCTCCGCGCTGAACGGGCGCGGGATGCGGCGGTAAAAAGCGACGGGCGCGACACGATTCAGCAAAATTTGCCGCAAGCCCATGGGGACTTGCTGGTCCTGCGAGCGCCCGTCGCCCTGCGTGCCGGGAATGTCATTTGCTCTCGCAGGGCTTCATCGTGTGAGGCGAGGTGTCCATGTTTGAACTGTCGGCCAACTGGTGGGAATTGCCCGCCCGGGCCGCCATCATCTACGCCGTGCTGCTCGTGCTGATGCGCCTGTCCGGCAAGCGCACCGTGGGGCAGTTCACGCCCTTCGACCTGCTGGTGGTGATGCTGCTGAGCGAGTCGGTGTCGGCCGGGCTCAGTGGTGGCGAAGAGTCGGTGACCGGCGGGTTGCTCGCGGCCACGACCTTGATCGGCCTGAACGTGCTGGTGGCGGTGGTGACCGCTCGCAGCACCCGGCTGCAGGCCCTGGCCGAGGGTGAGCCGGTGCTCATCGGTCGCGACGGTCGGATCCACACCCGCGCCCTGCGACGGCACCATGTGCCGATGCTGGATGTCGAGCGGGCGCTGCGCGAGGCCGATTGCGACCTGAAGGACATGAAGTACGCCTTTCTGGAGGCCGATGGCGGCATCAGCGTGTTGAAGGAATCGTCGGGCGATGTGGCGCAGGAGGGTGGCGATGGGTGAGACCGAACTCCCGCGCAGCCGGCGTGCGCTGCTTCTGATCGACTTCATCAACCCGCTGGACTTTCCGGAGGCCCGCGATCTGGCCGGTCCGGCCCTGCAGGCCGCCAAGGCGGCTCGCCAGCTGGCGCGTGCGGCCCGTGCGCAGGGCATCCCGGTGATCTACGCGAACGACAACTTTGGCCGCTGGCGATCGGACTTTCCCACGCTGGTGGACCGCCTGGCACGAGGCCAGGGGGCCAGCGCGACCATGGCGCGGCTGCTGCGCCCGCACCGCAACGACCTCACCGTGTTGAAGCCGATGCACTCCGCGTTCTTCGGCACGCCGCTGGACATCCTTCTGGACAAGATCGGCGTGCGCTCCCTGGTGATGGCAGGACTGGCGACCGACATCTGCATTCAGCTGACGGCGGCCGATGCCTTTCTGCGCCGCCTGAAGGTGCACGCGCCCGAGGACTGCACGGCGGCCGAGACGCAGGAGAAGAAGGCCGCCGCCCTGGCTTATCTGCGCGACATCCTGAAGTGCGACACGCGCCCCTGGCGGCGGCTGGGCTGGCACCGAGCGTAGGGCGCGGGCACGCGTTTTGCCCAAAGGAGTTCGCGTGCGATCCAGCGCGATCGCCGCAATCCCTTCAACACATGCAGGAGCAACGACATGGCATCGACCAACCAGGGCCAGCAAGCCCAACAGCAGGACCAGCAAGGCCGCAACCAGCAGCAACAGGGCCAACAGGGCCAACAGGGCCAGAACCAGCAAGGGCAGAACCAGGGCCAGCGCCAAGGCCAGCAGGGTGAACAGGGCAACAACCCCGCAGGGCAGCGCGAACAGAGCAACCCTGGCGGCTCCGATCAGCAGGGCCGCAAGGAAATCAACCCGTCCCAGCAAGGGCAGAACGACGACAGCCGCCGCCCGGGCGACAGCAACGCCACGTGATGGCCGAGGCGGCAGCCCCACCCCGCTGCGCGATGCACGGGACAGGGCTGTGCCTCGCACGATCCAAACAAGCATTTGAACCCCACCGAATCAGGAGATTTCCATGGCCACCACCCGCACCGAAGCCGACGCCTGCACGCTGTTGGACACCGACCACAAAGCGGTCAAGAAGCTGTTCAAGGCCTACGACGAACTCGCGCAGTCCAAGGCGCGCGGCGTCGATCAGAAGAAACTGGAACTCGCGCGCGAGATCTGCCAGGAATTGACCGTGCACGCCACCATTGAGGAAGAAATCTTCTACCCTGCTCTGCGCGAGGCCTTGAAGGAGACCGATGTGCTGGCCGAGGCCGAGGTGGAGCACGCGGGGGCCAAGGACCTCATTGCGCAGATCGAAGCGATGGAAGTGGCCGATGAGATGTTCGACGCCAAGGTGAAGGTGCTCGGCGAGTACATCGATCACCACGTCAAGGAAGAGCGAAACCAGATCTTTCCCAAGGCCCGGGCTGCGCGTGGGTTGGACCTGATCGCGATGCGGGATGAACTGCAAGCCCGCAAGGACGCCCTGATGGGCGTGGAAATGGCCTGACGGCCCGTCGCATCACGAACCCTTGGAAGATCCACCATGGCGACAACAAAAAAACCCTTTCTCACCAAGCCAACCCAGTCGGACAGCGCGACCAGAGCGGCCGCGCGCAACACGGACAGTGGACCTTCCAAGGTCGTGCCGGCCGACGACCCGGCCACCACCAAGGCGGTCCAGGCCGGTCAGCTTGCCGAAGGCATGCCGTTCAACCCCAACAAGGCCGGCGAGCACGGCTTTGACAACGGCTTGGCCGTGGCGGCTGGGGCCACGGTGGAGCCGGCGTCCCGGCTGCCCACGGGCAGCACCCTGTCGGAGGAGAATCACTCGGAGAAGACCGGCAGCGTCGCGGCCGAAGGGATCAACTGGGCCATCGAGCCGTTGGACCGCGTGCGCGTGGACTCGTCGGGCCAGGTGCTCACGACCAACCAGGGCGTGCCCATCGCGGACAACCAGAACTCGCTGAAGTACGGGGTGCGAGGCCCGGCGCTGCTGGAAGATTTCATCCTGCGCGAGAAGATCACGCATTTCGACCACGAGCGCATTCCCGAGCGCATCGTGCACGCGCGGGGCTCGGGCGCCCATGGCTACTTCGAGTGTTACGACGCCCTGACCGACATCACCAAGGCCGCGCCCTTCCAGGAAGCCGGCAAGGTCACACCGGTGTTCGTGCGCTTCTCCACCGTGCAGGGTGAACGCGGATCGAAAGACACCGCGCGCGACGTGCGAGGCTTTGCGGTGAAGTTCTACACCGACGAAGGCAACTGGGACCTGGTGGGCAACAACATGCCCGTCTTCTTCATCCAGGACGCGATGAAGTTCCCAGACCTGGTACACGCCGTGAAACCCGAACCGCACCACCAGATGCCGCAGGCGGCCAGCGCGCACGACACCTTCTGGGACTTCGTGTCCCTCATGCCCGAGTCGACCCACATGCTGATGTGGGCGATGTCCGACCGCGGCATCCCGCGCAGCTACGCCACCATGCAGGGCTTTGGCGTGCACACCTTCCGCATGGTCAACGCCGAAGGCGACTCGGTGTTCGTGAAGTTCCACTGGAACCCGGTGTACGGCACGCACTCGCTGGTCTGGGATGAGGCCGTCAAGATATCCGGTGCCGACCCCGATTACCACCGGCGCGACCTGTGGGAACGCATCGAGGCGGGCGCCTTCCCCGAGTGGGAGCTGGGCCTGCAGATATTCACCGAGGAGCAGGCCGAAGGCTTCAGCTTCGACGTGCTGGACCCGACCAAGATCGTGCCCGAGGAGCTGGTGCCGGTGCGCCCGGTGGGCCGCATGGTGCTCAACCGCAACCCGGACAACTTCTTCGCCGAGACCGAGCAAGTTGCTTTCTGTGCCGCGCACATCGTGCCGGGGCTGGACTTCTCGAACGACCCGCTGCTCGCCGGCCGCATCCATTCCTATGTGGATACGCAGATCAGCCGCCTGGGCGGGCCCAACTTCCATGAGATCCCGATCAACTCGCCCCTGGCGCCCGTGCACAACAACCAGCGCGACGGCATGCACCGGCAGGCCATTCACCGCGGGCGCGTGAGCTACGAACCCAATTCACTGGGCGGTGGCTGCCCGTTCCAGGCGGGTGCCGCGCAAGGCTTCGTGTCGGTGCCGGCGCGCATCCAGGCCAAGGAAGAGCAAGGCAAGGTCCGCGCCAAGCCCGAGAAGTTCGCCGACCACTACACGCAGGCCACGCTGTTCTTCGAAAGCCAGAGCCCGATCGAGCAGGCCCACATCGCGGCGGCCTTCCGTTTCGAACTCTCCAAGGTGACGGTGCCCGCGATCCGCGAGCGCATGGTGTCCTCCCTGCGCAATGCCTCCGAGGCCCTGGCGGCGCAGGTCGCCGAAGGTCTGGGCATGTCGCCGCTGCCGCCGCCCATGCCGCGCGCGCTCGACAACCCGGCCCAACCCGAGGTGAGCCACTCGCCCGCGCTCTCGCTGCTCGCGCGGCCTGGCGATGGTTCGATCAAGGGCCGCAAGGTGGCGATGCTGGTAGCCGATGGCGTGAACGGCCAGAGCGCGGTGGATGTGCACGCGATGCTGTTCGCACAGGGCGCGGTACCGCGTTTCGTGGCGCCGCGCATCGGCCCGGTGAAAACCGCGGACGGTGTCGCGATCGACGCCGATGCCTCACTGGAGAACGAACCCGGTTTCCTGTTCGATGCGCTGGTGCTGCCCGACGGCGACGAGGGTGTTCGCACGCTCTCGCTCGATGGCCACACGATGGAATTCATCAAGGACCAGTACCGACACTGCAAAGCCATCCTGGTGCTGCCTGCGTCGGCCACGCTGCTGGAGGCGGCGGGTGCGTCCGCCACATTGCCTTCGGGCGAAGCCGATCCGGGCGTGGTACAGGGTGGCGATGTGGAGACGTTCATCGCCGCCGTGGCCAGGCACCGCCATCCCGAGCGCGAGACAGACCCACCTCGGGTTTGATGAAGCCTCAGCGCTCGCCGACCAGCGCTTTCACCGCTTCGCCCAGCTCGATCACCGCCAGCGCGTAGTAGCTGCTCCAGTTGTAGCGCGTCACCACGTAGAAGTTTTCGGTGCCGGCGATGTAGCTGGACGGCGCGCCGGCGTTCTGCAGTTCCACCAGCGCGAGCTGGCCGGGGTGCTGCAGCGCCGGGCCTTCGAGCAGCGCGCCCTTGGCGGTGAAGCTCTGCACGCCGAAGCTGGGCAGGATGTCGGGCGCGAGCAGGGTCTCGAAATCTTCCCTGCTCTGGTTCGGGTCGAAGCGCACTGGGTAGTGCGTGGGCATGCCGGGCTGCCAGCCGAAGGCCTTGAAGTAGTTGGCCACGGAGCCGATGACGTCGGCCTGGTTGTTGAAGAGATCGACCTTGCCGTCGGCGTCGAAGTCGATCGCGTACTTCACCCAGCTGCTGGGCATGAACTGCGGCCAGCCCATGGCGCCGGCGTAGCTGCCAAGGTACGTCAGCGGGTCGGTGGCGGTGCGTTCGGTGAGGCTGAGGAACTGTTCGAGTTCGCTGCGGAAGAACTCGGTGCGCGCGGCGGCGCGCGGGTGGCTGGCCGGGAAGTCGAAGGCCAGGGTGGTGAGCGCGTCGATGACGCGGAAATTGCCGGTGTGCTGGCCGTACAGCGTTTCCACACCGATCACGCCCACGATGAGGCTGGCGGGCACGCCGAACTCGCTCTCGGCCCGGGCCAGGGTCTCGCGGTTGGCCTCCCAGAAGCGCTGGCCGGCGCGCAGGCGCACGGGCTCGATGAAGCGGGCGCGGTAGGCGGCCCAGTTCTTGGGCACGCCGCTGGGCGCGGGCTGCATGAGTCGGATGACGGTGGGGATGCGCTGGGCCGCACCGATTTGCTGGCGCACCCAGGCCGGGTCGAGGTTGCGGCGCTCGGCAAGGTCGGTGGCGAAGGCCATGGCGGCCGAGCTTTGCGCGTAGCTGTAGGCGGGGGCCTTGGCCGGGCTGGCCGGTCGCGCCTTCGCAGGCGACTGGGCCAGGGCGCTGGCGTTCAGGCACAGGGCCAGGGCGGACGAGGAGAGGAGGCAGGCGAGGGCGTTCAACGGGGGTCTTTTCGGGGCCAGGCCAGCTGCCGGAATTCGGTTTGCAGCGTGGCCAGGGTGGGGATGTCGGCGGCGCCCGGGCGGCCGTACCGCTGGGCTTCGAGTTGCAGCAGCCATTGTGCAACGCGCAGCGCCGCGTCCGAGGCGCCCCAGTGCTGTTGCACGCGCTGGGCGAGCTCGCGCGGGGGCGTGCGGTCGCTGCTGTCCAGGCCTTGCGCCTTGAGGCGCGCGCGGGCACGCTGCAGCAGGCGCAGCCAGGGGTCGTGCTGCTGGCGCTCCCACAGCGTCCAGGCCGCGCCGATCAGGCTCACCAGCACCACCACGCCGATCAGCACGTAGGCCAGGTCAGCCCAGCTGGGCGAGCGAAAGCCCAGGTTCTTGAGCAGGTCGAGCTGGCGGCCCTGGGTGTAGTTCAGCACCCACTGGTTCCAGCTGTTGTTCATCGCCTCCCAGGCCGCGCGCAGCTGGGCGGCGATGTTGGGGTTGAGGTTGCGGATGGCGCCGGCGAGAGCGCCTTCGGGCGCGCTCAGCCGCTGCAGCGAGCCGACGCGCCCGGGCGCAACCGCCGCGGTGGGGTCCACGCGCACCCAGCCCTGGCCGGCCTGCCAGACCTCGGCCCAGGCGTGGGCGTCGCGCTGGCGCACGGTCCAGTAGCCGTCGACGCTGTTCATCTCGCCGCCCTGGTAGCCGGTCACGATGCGAGCGGGAATGTCGAGTGCGCGCATGAGGATGACGAAGCTGCTGGCGATGTGTTCGCAGAAGCCCTGGCGGCGGTCGAACCAGAATTCGTCGGCGGTGTGCTGGCCGTACACGCCGGGCTCGGGCGTGTAGAGGTAGCCGCCGGTGCGCAGGCGCTCCAGCACCGCCGCCACGAGCCGCGGCGTGGCGTCGGGTCCTGTGCCGTGTTCGCGGCGCAGCAGCTGGGCGAGTTCGAGCGTGCGCGGGTTGTTGCCGGGCGGCAGCGCCACGTGTTCCCGCAGGGCGGGTGTGGCGGCCAGCGGACCGTGGCGGAACGTGGTGTGGCTCACGGCGCTGAAACGCACCAGGCTGCCCATGGGGCGGTCGGTGAGCCATTGCAGTTCGCTGGTCATGCGCACGCGCACGTCGGGCAGTTCGGGCGCCTGCGTGGCGGCTTCCAGCAGGAACAGCCAGGGCCGGCGGTGCGGCTCCATGGTCACTTCGTAGCGCACGGGTTGGCCCGAGACCGCGAGTTCGCTTGCCAAGGCCTGGCGCGCCGGGAATTCGGCGCGCGCGGGGCGCCATTCCACGCCATCGAAGGCGCTGAGCACGGGGCCGCGGAAGTACAGCTGGCTTTGCGGCGGCGGGGCGCCCTCGAAGCGCAGGCGCAGGGCGATGCTGTCGTCCAGCACCAGTTCGGCGATCTGGCCCACGCGCATCGTGCTGGACAGGCCGCTGCGTCCCCGGTCGTCGGCGGGCACGCCCCACAGCGGCGAGAGGCGCGGGAACAGCAGGAACAGCACCAGCATGATGGGCGCACCCAGGGCCGCCATGCCCATGGCGATGCGCGCGGCCTGCGCCAGCGGCGGCCGCCCCACCGGCATGTGGGCGTTCACCAGCGCGGTGAGCAGGCCCAGCAGCGCGATCAGGATGCCCGCCGCCGTGAGCAGCGACTGCGAGTAGAAGAAGTGCGTGAGCAGCGTGAAGAAGGCCAGGAAGAACACCACGAAGGCGTCGCGGCGCGCGCGCATCTCCAGCGTCTTGAGCGAGAGCAACACCACCACGAGCGTGACGCCCGCGTCCTGGCCCAGGAGGGTGCGGTGGGTGGCCCAGGTGGCCGCGAGTGTGAGAGCCAGCAGCCCCAGCCGCCACGGCCAGCCGGGCAGCGGCAGGCCCCGCAGCGCGAGGGTGGCGCGCCACACCAGCACGCCCGCCGTGAGCGCGCTGCACCACCAGGGGATGTGGGCGACCTGCATCGCGACCACCCAGCCGACCACGGCGAGCAGGAACAGCGTGTCGCGCGTCTCGCGGGGCAGAGAAGACAGTGAGACGGCCGCCATATTCATGCCAGTGCCAGCGCCTCCAGGCAGCGCGCGCGGTGCACCGGACCCTGGTCGGGTGCGATCTCGCGGCCGGGCACGCGCAGGCCGTAGTCCAGCCCCAGGCGGTCCGCCATCAGCACCCAGGCCGTCAGGCGCGAGAGGCGTGCCTCCAGGTCGCTGTGGCCGCACTGGGCGTGGTCCAGCCAGAGCTGCTGGCGCTGGGTGGACAGCGCATCGCGGCTCACGAGTTCGTCGCGCCCGGCCGCGAAGGCCTGGGCAGCCTTCTTCCATACCACAGCCTTGATGGGGTCGCCCCGGCGGTAGGCGCGCACGCCGTCGAACTCGCCCGTGCTCTGCACGCGCGCGCTGCCCGAACTGCCGGCCTGGGGTTCGCCCGGCGGCAGCGGCGGCGGGTGGCTTTCGGGCTCGGGGTAGACCAGCACGGGGGCGGCCGGGCGCCACACCGTCCACACGCGGAAGGTGCCCAGCGGGAACAGCGTGAGCGCGGTGAGGGCCGGCAGCGCATGCAGGCCGCGCCCGGGCACCGGCCAGGCCACCTGCAGCGTGGTGCTGCCCTGCGCGGGCACGTCCGTCCAGGCCAGAGGGGCGTGCGCCAGATCGGCGCCGATCACGCCCAGACCCAGGCCGTAGCGGATGCGAGGGCGCTCGCTGGTGAGGCGGATGTCCAGCGCGGCGGCCTGGCCGGCGTGCACCGGGTCGGGTGGGGTCAGGTGCAGGGTGGTGCCGCGCAGGTTGCCGTGGCACACGTGCATGCCCACTACCGCGCTGCCCGCGAGAAGGAAGGTGAGCAGGTAGCCCAGGTTGAGCTGGTAGTTGATGCTGGCCACGAGCAGCAGCAGCAGCGTGAGCGCGAGCATCCAGCCCGCCCGCGTGGGCAGGATGTAGACGTTGCGCTGGGTCAGCGTGAGGGTGTCGCGCCGCGGCAGGCGGTTGTGCCACCAGGTTTGCAGACGGGTGCGCGGGTTCCATCCAGAGATGCCGAGGAACCGGCTTTGCCGGGCCTCAGGCATCGCCCCCCTCTCAGGGGGGACACGCGCAGCGTGGCGGGGGGTGCTCACGGAAGCGGAATCGCTTCCAGCATGGCGCGCACCTGCTCCACCGGGCCGCGCCCTGCGTCGCGCACCGGCGTGAGGCGGTGGGCCACCGTCTGCGGCAGGATGGCGGCGATGTCGTCCGGGGCCACGTAGTCGCGCCCGCTCAGGTAGGCCTGGGCCTTGGCCGAGCGCACCACGGCCAGCGCGGCGCGCGGCGACAGGCCCTGGGCGAACCAGCGCCCGCTGCGCGTGGCGCCCACGATGTCCTGCAGGTACTCCAGCACCGGCTCGGCGGTGTGCACCTGGCTCACGGTGTGCTGCAGGCTGGCCAGGTCGGCCGGCGTGAGCGCGGGCGCGAGGCGGTCGAGCATGTCGCGCCGGTCCTGGCCGCGCAGCAGCTCGCGCTCGGCCGCGCGGTCGGGATAGCCGATCGACAGCCGCATGTGGAAACGGTCCAGCTGCGATTCGGGCAGGGCGTAGGTGCCGAGCTGGTCGTGCGGGTTCTGCGTGGCGATCACGAAGAAGGGCTCGGGCAGGGCGCGCGTCTCGCCTTCCACCGTGACCTGCTTTTCTTCCATGGCCTCGAGCAGCGCGCTCTGGGTCTTGGGGCTGGCGCGGTTGATTTCGTCGGCCAGCAGCACCTGGGCAAAGACCGGGCCGGGGTGGAAGACGAAGTCCTCGCGGCCGCGCTCGTAGATGGACACGCCGACGAGGTCGCTGGGCATGAGGTCGGCGGTGAACTGCACGCGCGAGAACTGCAGACCGAAGGAGCGCGCCAGCGCGTGCGCCAGGGTCGTCTTGCCGACGCCCGGCACGTCCTCGATCAGCAGGTGTCCCCCGGCCAGCAGGCAGGCCACGCAGTCCGAAACCTGCTGCGGTTTGCCCACGATCACCGTGTTAAGCTGACTCAGCAGCAGTTGGATTCTTGTGTCGGCTTGCATGCCGCGAACCATACCGTAAAACCCCCATGAGCCAGGCCACTGGGTATTTCACCCACAAGGATTGTTGGAGACACGAGATGGGCGCCGGCCACCCGGAGTGCCCCGAGCGGCTCGATGCCATCGAAGACCGCCTGCTGATCAGCGGTCTGGATGTGGCGCTGGAGCGCCGCGAGGCCACCCCGGCCGCGATCGCCGACCTCGAACTCGCCCACGGCCGCATGCACCTGGCCTCGCTGCGCGGTCTGAGCGACCAGCTGCGCGACGACATGGCCGCTGGCGGCCCGGACCATGCGCAGGTCGATCCGGACACCTCCATCAACGCCCACAGCTGGGACGCGATCCTGATGGCCGCGGGTGCCGCCATCGACGCGACCGATGCCGTGATGGCCGGTGAACTGGCCAACGCCTTCTGCGCGGTGCGCCCGCCGGGCCACCACGCCACGCGCAACCAGGCCATGGGCTTCTGCTTCGTGAACAACGTGGCCGTGGCCGCCAAGTACGCACTGGAGCGCCATGGGCTGCAGCGCGTGGCCATCGTCGATTTCGATGTGCACCACGGCAACGGCACCGAGGACATCGTGGCCGGTGACGAGCGCATTCTCATGTGCAGCTTCTACCAGCACCCGTTCTACCCGGTGTGCGAGCACTCGACGGCGAGCAACCTCGTCAACCTGCCGGTGCCGGCCTACACCAAGGGCATGGACATCCGCGAGCTGGTGGACATGATGTGGCTGCCCCGGCTGGAGGCCCACAGGCCGCAGATGCTTTTCGTGAGCGCCGGCTTCGACGCGCATCGCGAGGACGACATGGCGCAGCTCGGCCTGGTGGAGCAGGACTACGCCTGGCTGACCGAGCGCATCAAGGAAGTGGCGCAGCGCCACGCCAAGGGCCGCATCGTGAGCTGCCTGGAAGGGGGCTATGCCCTGAGCGCTCTGGGCCGCAGCGTGGAAGCGCACCTGAGGGTGCTGGCGGGCGTCTGAACTTCCGCGGCGCCCGGGCGTCCCATAATGTTCCGATGACCGAGCCCATGACTTCTTCCTCCCCCGCTGACGCGGTGCTGCTGAGTTCGCGCGATGCGCGCGGCGTGCACACCCTCACGCTGAACACCCCGCGCAGTTTCAACGTGCTGTCCGAGGCCATGCTGGCGGCCCTGCAATCGGCTGTGGACGCGGTGGCCGCCGACCCGCAGGCGCGGCTGGTCGTGATCGCCGCGAACGGGCGCGCCTTCTGCGCCGGGCACGACCTCAAGCAGATGCGCGCCACGCCCGAGCTGGCCTACTACCAGAAGCTGTTCGCGCAGTGCTCGCGCCTGATGCTGGCCATCCGCCAGCTGGAGGTGCCGGTGATTGCGCGTGTGCAGGGCCTGGCGACCGCCGCCGGCTGCCAGCTGGTGGCGCAGTGCGATCTGGCGGTGGCGAGCGACACCGCGAGTTTCGGTGTCAACGGCATCGACGTGGGCCTGTTCTGCGCCACGCCGGGGGTCGCGCTCTCGCGCAACATTCTGCCCAAGCAGGCGATGGAGATGCTGCTCACCGGTGACTTCATCTCGGCCGACGAGGCCAGGGTGCGCGGCCTGGTCAACCGCGTGGTGACACCCGATGCGCTGGACGCCGAGCTGCAGGCCCTGGTGGACCGCATCCTCGCCAAACCGCGCGAGGCCCTCGCCATGGGCAAGGCCCTGTTCTACCGCCAGCTCGAGACCGGCATGGCGTCGGCCTACCAGCTCGCGGGCCAGAGCATGGCCTGCAACATGGCGCACGAGGTGGCGCAGGAAGGCGTGCAGGCCTTCATCGACAAGCGCGCGCCTTCATGGCGCGCCTGATTTCCCGAGAACCGTTTCCGATCCGACATGAACCCTTCCACCAACCCCAAACCCATCGACGACATCGGCCTGTGGCTGGCCGGGTTCACGCAACCCACGGTGCTGATCGAACTCGCCGCGCTGGCGATCTGCGTGGCGCTGGCCTGGGGCTTCAGCTGGGCGCTGCGCAATGCCTTGCGCATGCAGGAGGACAAAGGCTCGGTGTTGTTCGGCCGGCGGCTGATCGACGGCGTGATGTTTCCGCTGGCCCTGCTCCTGCTCGGCTACATCGCGCGGGCCGTCGTCACCAAGTTCCTCCCGCTGGCGGCGTTCAAGGTGGCCATACCGGTGCTGGTGTCGCTGGTCGTGATCCGCGTGGGCGTGAAGGTGCTGCAGGCGGCGTTCACCACCGCGCCCTGGGTGCGGGCGCTGGAGCGAACCATCTCCTGGGTGGCTTGGCTGGCCATGGTGCTGTGGGTGAGTGGCCTGCTGCCGGTGGTGCTGGCGGAACTGGATGACATCCAGTGGAAGATCGGCGCGAGCACGCTGAGCCTGCGCACCCTGCTGGAGGGCACCATCACGGCCGGCGCGGTGATGATCCTGGCGCTGTGGGTGTCTTCCGCGATCGAGTCCCGCCTGCTGCGCAAGGCCACCGGGGGCGACTTGTCGATGCGCAAGGCGGTGAGCAACGCGACGCGCGCGCTGCTGCTGTTCGTGGGATTGATCATCGCACTGTCGGCCGTGGGCATCGACCTCACGGCGCTCTCGGTGTTCAGCGGCGCCATCGGCGTGGGCGTTGGCTTCGGCCTGCAGAAGCTGGCGTCCAACTACGTGAGCGGTTTCGTGATCCTGGCCGAGCGGCGCCTTCGCATCGGCGACAACGTGAAGGTGGACAGCTTCGAAGGCCGCATCCTCGACATCAACACCCGCTACAGCGTGATCCGCTCGCCGGCCGGGCGCGAGTCCATCGTGCCCAACGAGCTCATGGTCATCAACCGGGTGGAGAACCTCTCGGGCGCGCTCACGCGCGTGTGGCAGACCACGGTGGTGTCGGTCGCCTACGACAGCGACGTGGACCTTGTGAGCCGCCTGCTGCTGGAGGCGGTGAGCGCGCAGGCCGATGCGCTGAAGGACCCCGCCCCGCAGGCCTCGCTCTCGGCGTTCGGCGCCGATGGTCTGGAGTTCACGGTGGGTTACTGGATCAACTCGGGCGACGGCGCCGAGCAGCTCAAGCTGAAATCCCTCATCAACCTGCAGATCCTGCGTTCGCTGCAGCAGAGCGGCATCGACATCCCGTCGCCGCAGCGCGTGGTGCACATCAAGGAAATGCCACCGCTCGAAGGCCCGAAGGACTCAGCGGTTCATCAGGCTGGGTAACCACAGCGAGATCGCCGGGAAGGCGATCAGGATGCCCAGGCGCACAACGTCGGCCATGACGAAGGGCCAGACGCCCTGGAAGATCGTCTTGAGCTTGACCAGCGGCAGCAGCGAGTTCATGACGAACAGGTTCATGCCCACCGGCGGCGAGATCATGCCGATCTCCACGATGGTGACGATCAGCACGCCGAACCACACCGGGTCGAAGCCCAGGCCGGTGATCACCGGGAAGAACACCGGGATGGTGAGCAGCACCATCGACAGCTCTTCCATCACCAGGCCGAGCGCGACGTAGATCACCATCATCACCACCACCACCATGATGGGGTGGGGGCTGAACTGCAGCAGGAAGTCGCGCAGGTCGCCCGGCATGCTGGTGAAGTTGACGAAGCTGGTGAAAATCATCGCACCGATCAGGATGGTGAACAGCATGGCCGTGGTGCGCGTGCTGTCGACCAGGATGTCCATCAGCACGCGCGGCGTGAGCGCGCCGCGCAGCAGGGCGAACAGGAAGGCGCCCGAGGCGCCCACGCCAGCGCCTTCGGTGGCGGTGAACACACCGCCGTAGATGCCGCCGATGACCAGAGCGAACAGCAGCAGCACCGCCCAGATGCTGCGCAGGGCGGCCAGCCGCTGCGCCCAGTTGAAGCGTTCGCCCGGCGGGCCGGCCAGGGGGTCGCGCCAAGTGATGTAGACCACCGCCGCGCACAGGCAGGCGATGGCCACCAGGCCGGGCAACACACCCGCGATGAACAGCTTGCCGATGTCGGTCTCCGTCATGATCCCGTAGATCACCATGATGGTGGACGGTGGGATCAGGATGCCCAGCGTGCCGCCGGCCGCGATGGAGCCGGTGGCCAGCGTGTCCTGGTAGCCGTGGCGCTTCATCTCGGGGTAGGCCACACGCGTCATGGTCGCGGCGGTGGCGATGGACGAGCCGCAGATGCAGCTGAAGCCGCCCGAGGCGATGACGCTGGCCATGGCCAGGCCGCCCTTGCGGTGGCCCACGAAGGCGTTGGCGGCGGTGTAGAGCTCGCGCGCCATGCCGGCGCGGGCCACCAGGTTGCCCATCAACACGAACAGCGGGATGACCGAGAGCACGTAGGCGAAGCCGGTCTCGAAGATCACTTGGCTGGTGCTGGCGAAGGCCGGGGACCAGCCGCGCATCAGGCCCAGGCCGGTGATGCCGACGATGGCCATGGCCAGCGCGATGGGGATGCGCAGCAGCGCCAGGGCGAAGACGGCGAGGAAACCCAGGCTGGCTTCGATCATGTCGCGCCCCCGTCGAAAGTGGTGGGTTCGGGGTGGTGGGGCGCGGGCACCGTGACGAACACGAACAGCAGGTGCACCAGGCCGGTGAGGGCCAGCATGGCCGCCATCATCCAGGCCACCGGGGCGATGGAGAGTTGCAGGTGCACTGTGGTGTCGCCGTACTCGGTCAGCCGGTCCGCGCGCGTCGTCATGAGGTAGGCCAGGAAGCCGAAGGTGCCGGCGCAGACCAGGTGGACCACGCGCGCCTGGATGTCGCGCACCCACTCGGGCAGCATGCTGTCGAGCGAGTCGAAGACCACGTGCTCGTTGCGCCACGACACCAGGGGCATGGCGCCGAAGATCACGATCACCATGAGGATCTCGGTGAGTTCCAGGCCGCCAGGCACGGAGTGGCTGAAGAAGCGGCGGCCGGTCACGTCCACCAGCGTGAGCCACATGATGGTGAACAGCGCCATGGCGGCCATGAGGCCAGTGGACCAGCGCAGGATGCGTTCCAGCGTCTTGAGCATGAAGGGGCCTGATGTGAAAAAGCCGGCTGGGCAGTGTGCAACAGACTGCCCGGCCGGCCGCAGGAGGTGGTGCGCTGGCTTACTTTACCTTGGCGATCTCGGCGCGGAACTCGGCGAGCACCGCCTTCGGGTCTTTCAGGCCCTTGGCCTGCGCGGCCTCGGCCCACTTGCTTTCCAGGCCCGCCTGCTTGTCCTTCACGGCCTGCACGAAGGCCGCGTCGGCCACGATGCGGGTCACGCCCTGGGTCTTCTGGAGTTCGCGGCTGGCCGCGTCCACGCGGTCCCAGCCCTCGCCGAAGATGCGCGCGGCGGTTTCGCCCGAGATCTTGTCGATCACGGCCTTGTCCTGCGCCGACAGGGCGTTGTACTTGCCTTCGTTCATCATGAAGACGAAGCTGGTGTTGTAGAGGCCGCCGGGGAAGGTGGTGGCGTGCTTGACCATGCTGAGCTTGAACGAGGCGACCGACTCGTCGGGGAAGAAGGTGCCGTCCATCACGCCGGTGGACAGCATTTCGAATGACTCGGGCGCGGGCTTGAGCGTGGTGTTCCAGCCCATGGCCTTGGAGAGTTCGTTGATGTTGCCGCCGCCGATGCGGAACTTGAGCTTGGCCACGTCGGCCGCGCTGGCCACCGCCTGTTTGGTGGTGAAGATGATGCCGGGCCCGTGCGTGAACACGGCCAGCGTCTTCACGCCGCGGTGCTCGCCCAGCGGCGCGAAGTATTTGCTGTAGATGCGCTGGTAGGCCAGTGAGGTGGCGGTGGCGCTGTCGCCCAGGAAGGGGAATTCGGCGACCTGGGTGTTGATGAAGCGACCGGGCGTGTAGCCGTCCACCGTGTACGAGATGTCGGCCAGGCCGTCGCGCACCGCGTCGAAGGTGCCGGGCGCGGCCGCCACGCCCTTGGGCAGGATGTTGCATTTCATGCGGCCTGCGCTGTCTTTTTCCAGCAGGTCGCACCAGCTCTTCTGCGCCATGCTCAGCGTGTGGGTGGGCGGCACCCAGCTGGAGACGGTGAAGACGGTCTGGGCCGAGGCCACGCCGCCCGCGAGTACGGTGGTGGACAGCACGGCGGTGGCAAGACAGCGAAGTTTCATGGGGTCTCCTGGGCGCGTTCCGGGGTGGCCGGCCTCCCTCGGAGGCGGCGAAATCACTATAGGTCAAGCCCTTGCGCGGCCCCCTCCAGACTTACCCGGATGGCCCTGAGTCTCTGTCGTTGCCTAATCGTTCGGGGGGAATTCCACCGGGTGGGCGGGCTGCAGCCGGGGGCGCGAGGGCGTGGCGTGCAGCGCGTCGCTGCCCAGCGTTTCGAGCAGGCGCGCGCCGGCGGCGAGCTGCTGGTGGGCCGGCAGGTAGCGCAGGTCGCCGAACAGGCGCAGGGCGTTCTCGGGCGGCGTGGCCGCCCGCGTGGCGAGGTACCAGAGGCGGAACACATGGGCCTCGTCGCACAGCGGCATCTGGTGGACCAGGTTCATGACCGAGGCGAACAGGTAGTCGGCCGCGCTCTCGGTCGGGGTCTTGCCGCTGCCGGGCGTGCCGTGATCGCTTTGCCAGACGGGGCTGTTGACCAGGCGTTGCAGGCGCCGGGCCCGGCCCAGGCCCCGGTCCACCTGCAGGTTGGCTTCCCAGCTGCGCACGGGGTCGTCCAGCCCCTTGCAGGGCGAGGTGGCGCGCGCCAGTTCCATCGCCAGCGAACGCGCTCGCTCGGGCTCCTGGCGGCTGAACAGCAGGCGCACCGTGCGGCCGAGCATGCGCATGGTGTGGATGAGGGGGTCGACGGGGAGAGGGGTGGTCATGCTGCTGAACTCGTCGCGGGTCAGAACGTGCAGCGCAGCCTCGGGGGGAAACACGGTTTCTCGGGCACCGCGTTGCACAACCGAGGCGGCGCCCGTCTCCAGGGAAACGGTGCGGTCTGTTCGGTCTATCGTGTGGGTGCTCATGTCGTCAGAGGGAAATCGGGAACGAGACATCAGCGTAGCCTCGACCCGTTTCGCAAACAAACGGTTTAACAGTCGCTTAACAGAGCGGCCGTGTAAAGCGTGGAATGCACCCTAGGGCAGGCGGGTGCTGGCGGCGAGCGTGAAATGGAAGGTCGTGCCATGGCCGGGCTGGCTGATGACCTCGATGCGCGCGCCGTGCCGTTCGATCACGGTGCGCACGAACACCAGCCCCAGGCCCACGCCACGGGTGGCGCTGTGCTCGGGATCCAGCCGGGCGAACTGCTGGAACAGCCGCTGCTGCTGCTCGGGCGTCATGCCCGGGCCCTGGTCGGTGATGGAGACCCGCCATCCCCCGGTGGCCGCGTGCACGGCACACAGCACCTCGGTGCCTTCGCCGCCGTACTTCACGGCATTGCCCAGCAGGTTGGCGATGGCCCGGGTGAGCAGGCCGCGGTCGGCCTCGCACAGGGCCGGTGCATCGGGGCGCACGACCAGCAGGTTCACGCGCTGCGCCTGGGCCTGCGGCCAGACCTCGTCCACGGCCTCGTCGAGCAGGTCCACGAGGTCCACGGTGTCCAGGCGGTAGGTGCTGGATTCGGCCCGGGCCAGTTGCACGAACTCCTCGGCCAGGTCCAGGGTGCGGCGCGCATGCCGTTCGATGCGGCCCAGCGTCTCGGGCTGCATGGGCAGTTGGGGATTCATGCGCTGCACCTCCAGCAGTGCGAGGATGGAGGCCTGCGGCGAGCGCATGTCGTGCGAGATGAAGCGCAGGGCCACGTCGCGCTGGCGCTCGGCCTCGCGGATGGGCGTGATGTCGACCAGGCTGGTGATCCAGCTGGTGGTCTGGCCATCGGTGTTGAAGCAGGGCACGAAGCGCACCAGCAGATCGCGCCCGGCGGCGTCGCGCGCCTCCGCTCCCCAGGGCTGGGTGGCGTGGTGCAGGCGCTCCATGTCGAACACCGGCTGCTGGGTGCCGGCGCGGTGCACGCCGCGCAGCAGCTCGCCAAGGGGGTAGCCCCGCAGCCGCGCCACCTTCTGCCGGCTGAAGTACTGGTAGGCGGCCTGGTTGCCCGCGAGCACGTGGCCGGAGGCGTCGGCGATCAACGTGGCGTCGGGCAGGCTGTTGAGCGTCTCGCTGACGAAGCGGTGCAGGTTGCGCAGCTGTTCGGAGGCGTTTTGCAGCGCGTCGATGTGGCGGTCCAGCAGATCGCCCGAACGGGCCGCCGGCAGCATGGTGGGCAGGTCGCGGCGGGTCTCCATGCGCCGGAACTCCTCCAGCAGATAACCCATCGCCGCGCGCAGGCGGCGCCACACCCACAGCGGATAGGCCAGCAGCACACCCAGCAGGGCGGCCGAGGGCGCGAACTGCAGGCCGGCCACGGACGGCGCGAGCGCGGCGGCCAGGACGGTGGCGATCAGCAGCGCGGCGCTCGCCAGCAGCGAGGCGGTGGGCGCGAGCAGCAGCACCGCCAGCAGCGCGAGCCCCACCGGCACCACGCTGAACAGCGCGTTCTGCCAGGCATTGGCGCGTTCCAGCCGCTGGTCGAGCAGCAGCGCGTTCATCACGTTGGCCGCGATCTCCACACCGTCCATCAACTCGGACTGGCCCGAGCGCGGCGTGGCATAGGCGTCGCCCATGCCGGCGGCCACGGCACCCACGAGCACGTACTTGCCCGCGAACTGCTCGGGCGGCACCTGGCCCCGGAGCACGTCAACGTAGGACACGCGCGGGAAAGTGCCCGGCGGTCCGGCGAAAGGGATCTGCATCCAGTGGTCGCGTTGCCAGGCGTCCGGGCTCGTGGGCGGCGGCGCCCGCTCGCCGGGCAGGGTCTCGGGCAGCGCGAAGCCACCCACGTGCAACAAGGCCACGGCGAACTGATCCCACCACTGGGCGCCGTCACCTTCGCGCAGGAAGGTGCTGCGCACGATGCCGTCGTTGTCGATTTCCAGGTGCACGTGGCCGATGGCGGCCGCCGCCGAGGCGAGCTTGGGTGCCGGGTCGGTGCGGGTCAGCTGACCCGTCCCGTGCCGGTCCATCAGCAACAGGGGCAGCACCACCTTGCCATTGCGCGCGATGGCCTCGCCGAGCAGGGCATCGTCCACGGCGTGGTCGCGGCCGGGCTCCACCAGAATGAGGTCCAGCCCCACGGCGCGCGGCCCCGCGGCGGTGAGGCGGTCGAGCAGCGCGGCATGGAAGGCGCGGCGCCAGGGCCAGCGGCCGATCTCGCTCAGGCTCTTGTCGTCGATGGCCACGATCACGATGTCGGGCGACACGGCCTGCCGGCCCAGCCGCGAGAGCTGATCGGTGAGGGCCAGGTCGATGTGCTCCAGGCTGCGCGAGCAACCCAGGGCGACGACGCCGGCCAGCAGGGCGGCCGACAGCAGGCCCCATTCGAGCCAGCGGGTGCGCGGACGGCGCGCGCGCGCCGGCGGCTCCTGCATCTGGGAGGTGGTGGATTCGGTGGGCCGCGTGTCCAAGCGAACGTCAGCGAAGGCCGCGCAGCACCGGCCGGCCTTCGCTGCTGTGGAGCGGCCGGTTGTCCGAGGTCACGACGCGCGCGTGCACGTCCAGGCGCTGCGGCTCGCTCCACGCGCCGGGCAGGCCGTCGGCGTCGATCTGGCGCACCCGCAGGTGGTACGTGCCGGGCGGTGGCATGGGTCGGGTGAACGCCGCCTCGGTGAGCGACTGGTCGTCCAGCAGGCGGGCAAAGGCCTCGTCGTGCGCGAGCTGGAGCTGGTGGCGCCAGGGGCCGCCGGGGCTGGTGGTCCAGCTCACCGCGAGCGTGTCGGTTCCCGCGCCGCCCAGGGTGGGGGTGGACGGGGTGGGCGGCAGGGCGACGACCTGGAACGGCATCGGCCGGCTGAATGGTCCTTGGTCGCGCTCGCCCTGCGCGTCGCGGGCGACCGCCGCCACGCGCCAGACGTAGGCGCCGGGTGCGAGCGGGCGAACGGTGTGCTGGCAGCGGTCGAGGTCGGGCGTTTGCGCCACGAGGTCGGTGAAGCTGGCGTCGCGCGCCACCTCGAAGCGGTAGCCCACGGCCGTGGCGCCTTCGGTGCACAGCAGTTCGATGGCGGGGCCCACCACCCGGCTGCCCTGGCGCGGTTCGCGCAGCAAGGGGGCCGTCGGGTGCGCGTTGACGACCAGGCGGCGCACCGCCTCGGTCCCCGGAATGCCCTGGCCATCCATGGCGCGGACCGCGAGCAGGTAGGCCCCATCGTCCAGCGCCGGGAAGCGCGCCACGGGCGAGGGGAAGACGGCGTTGCGCACCACGCGCTCGGCCGCGTCGTCGCTGGCGATGCGCACCTGCCAGGCCGCGGCGCCGGCTTCGCGGGCGAGCGGCAGTTCGATCAGCGAGGCGTCCTCGAGCACGTCGGGCACGCCGGAGAGGTCAGGCGGCGCGAGCAGGGGCGCCACCACCGTCGTGCTGCCCACGCGCGCGCCCTGGCCGGCGCGCACCAGGGTGCCTGCCGCAGCGGTGGGGGTGGCGCGCGAGCGCACCTGGATGGCGCCTTCGCGCACATCGCCGATCAGGTCACCGCCGCTGCCCACCGCCACGCCGAAGGTGGTGCCGCGCACGCCGCCCACGGCGCGCGGCGTGCGCACCTCGAAGCGGCTGCGGGGGGAGGCCAGGGGCTTGACTGTGGCATCGACCCGGCCGCGCTCCAGGTCGAGGCCGGACTGCGCAGGGCCGGGTGCGGGCGCATGCCGCAGTTCGCGCAGGCGCACCTGTGTGCCGGCCGAGAGGCGCACCACCGAGCCATCGGCCAGGCGCAGGGTCACGAAGCCGTTGTCACCCACCTCGATCTGCGCACCTTCGCTCACCTGTTCGCCGACCACCAGCGGCGCGGCATGGGCCTGGGACGCCCCCTGGCGCACGCTGGCCTGGCCGGCGACGTGCAGCACATCGGCCACCGCCGGCTCGGGGCGCGCGAGCGCGGCGGGAATCACCAGCTGGCTGCCCGGTCGCAGGCGGCGCGGATGGCTCACCTGGTTGAGGCGCTGCAGTTGCGGCCACTGGCTCGGGTCGTCCAGGTAACGCTGCGCGAGGTCGTACAGGTTGTCGCCCGGCTGCACGGTGTGCACGCGGTCCTGCTGCGCGAGCGCCAGCCCGCTCCAGCAGAGCAGGGCGGCGGCGGGTGCCACCAGGCGCCAGGGCGAACGCAAAGGAGGTTGAGGGGCGGTGCGGGGCATGTTCAATGGGCCGGGGCGGCCGGCACCGGGCCGAGGTCTTCGAGTCGGTACCCGTGGCTGTAGACGGACACCAGCTTGTAGCCCGACTCGGCGCGCAGGCTCAGTTTGCTGCGCACGTGGGACATGTAGACGTCCAGCGAGCGCGAGGAGATGTCCGCGTCGATGCCCCAGACGGCCTCGATCAGGTGGGCGCGCGAGAGCAAGCGGCCCATGTTGCGGAACATGAGGAAGGCGAGGTCGAACTCCTTGGTGGTCAGGGTCGAGAGTTCGGTGCCATCGACGCGCACCACGCGGTCCTGCACCAGGAAACGGTAGCGGCCCCAGACCACCTCCCTCGGTGCCGGGGCGTGGCCGCCCCGTCGCAGCAGCGCCATCAGGCGCGCGCGCAACTCCCCCACGCGGGCGGACTTGACCATGTAGTCGTCGGCGCCGCAGTTCAGACCTTCGATGATGTCGCGCTCGTCGCTGCGGTTGGTCATCATCAGGATGGGCACCGGTGCCATCGCTGTGTCGCGAATGGCGCGGATCACGTCCAGACCGGGGATGTCGGGCAGCTCCCAGTCGACGATGAAGAGGTCGAACGTCTCCTTGGACAGCACGCGCAGCAGCGCGTTGGCATTCTCGAACAGGTGGCAGTCGTGGCCCATGGATGCGACGACCACCCTGACCAGATCCAGCTGCGCGGGATCGTCATCAATGGCGGCAATGCGCATGTGGCTCGGGCAGGTGGTTCAAAGGATTAGAAGAAACAGAATGTGTTTTGCACGAATATATCGATGGACCTGCGGCATTGCAGCCGTTTTGACAATCTATTAAGAAATCAAACGGCCCTTCCGAGACCGAAGGCGCGTGCCGTTTCACCAGGGAGACTTCCATCCAGGGGCAATAGCGCCTACAATGGCAAAAAAGCACGACCGTTCTTTTCTCGGTTTGTGCGTCGCCCACGAGGGCAGCGCCCATGAGGCGGCTGACCATCCGCATACAATCCTTGAGTTGACGTGCACGTCAATTCGTGACGACATTTTCCCAATCATCAGGAGCAGCCCAATCATGAAGGTCATCGTCCCCGTCAAACGCGTGGTGGATTACAACGTCAAGGTTCGCGTCAAGAGCGACGGTACTGGCGTGGACATCGCCAACGTCAAGATGAGCATGAACCCGTTTGACGAGATCGCGGTGGAAGAAGCCGTGCGCCTGAAGGAGAAGGGTGTGGTCACCGAGGTGATCGCTGTCTCCTGCGGTGTGGCGCAATGCCAGGAGACCCTGCGCACGGCCATGGCCATCGGCGCGGACCGCGCCATCCTGGTGGAGACCAGCGAAGAACTGCAGCCCCTGGCCGTGGCCAAGCTGCTCAAGGCGCTGGTGGACAAGGAACAACCGCAACTGATCATCCTGGGCAAGCAGGCGATCGACGACGACTGCAACCAGACCGGCCAGATGCTGGCCGCGCTGGCCGGCCTGCCGCAGGCGACCTTCGCCTCCAAGGTCGACGTGGCCGACGGCAAAGCCAGCGTGACGCGCGAAGTGGACGGCGGCCTGGAGACGCTGTCGATCGCGCTGCCGGCCGTTATCACGACCGACCTGCGCCTGAACGAGCCGCGTTACGTCACGCTGCCCAACATCATGAAGGCCAAGAAGAAGCCGCTGGAGACGGTCAAGCCCGAAGACCTGGGTGTGGACGTGAAGCCGCGCATCAAGACCCTCAAGGTCAGCGAGCCGCCCAAGCGCGGTGCGGGCGTGAAGGTGGCCGATGTGGCCGCCCTGGTGGACAAACTCAAGAATGAAGCGAAGGTGATTTGACCCCCCCGCGCCGCCTTCGGCGTCACCCCCCGGGGGGCGAACCCAGCGGCCTGGCAAAGCCAGTTCCGCGGGTTCCTTGAAAAAGTCACTTCATTCGATCCATCTCTGGTTTTAAGGAATTCATGTCATGACCGCACTCGTTATTGCCGAACACGACAACGCCTCCATCAAGGGCGCGACCCTCAACACGGTGACCGCCGCCGCCCAATGCGGGGGTGATGTGCACGTCCTCGTGGCCGGCCACAACGCCGCCGCTGCCGCGCAGGCCGCTAGCTCAGATCGCTGGCGTGGCCAAGGTGATCCACGCCGACGCCCCGG
>JAGKSX010000048.1 GCA_018993155.1 Hydrogenophaga sp. | reverse complement strand
TCCTGCTCGACATCGACGTGGACTCCCCCCGCGAACCCCCGATCCAGGACTACGACATCACGCTCATGGGCGCGCAGGCCTCGTTCGACGCCAACGTGATCGCGCGCAAGGTGCTCTCCAGCGTCACCGTGCTGCTGGCTTCGCCCAAATACCTGCAGCGCAAGGGCACGCCAGTGCAGCCCGAAGACCTGGAGCGGCACGACTGCCTGCGCTTCAAGCCCGCGACCGGCCGCACCCGGGGCTGGCGCCTGCTGCACGAGACGGACGAAGCCCGCTTTGTCGACATCGAGGTGCAACCGGTGCTCTGGGTCAACCACCCCGACACGCTGATGCACGCCGCGCTCGATGGCGCCGGCATCGGTGCCTGCGCCATCGGCCTGGCCGCGCCCTTCATCGAGAGCGGCGAGCTGGTGCGCGTGCTCAACCCCTGGATCACGGACCGGCTGACGGTGTACGCAGCCCTGCCCAGCCGCAAGTTCATGCCGCGCCGCACCGAGGTGTTCCTGGACTACCTCATCGAGCAGGCCCGCGCCCGCGTGGGCAGCGCGCTCACCACCTGCACACCTGCCGAGGCCCGTCTGGCGGTCTAGGTCGCGCGGTTCAAGTGGGCACCCTCTTTTTCGCGTAGTCGACGAAGAAGCCGAAGCTGCCCGGGTTCTGCATGGCATCGGGGCTGGCCACCTGGTCGGGTGGCGCGCCGAGCAGCAGCTTGCGCACCGGCACCTCCATCTTCTTGCCGCTCAGTGTGCGCGGGATGTCGGTCACCTGGAGCACCTCGTTGGGCACGTGCCGCGAGGAGGCTTTCGTCCGGATCTGCTCGACGATGCGCGCCTTGAGCGCCTCGTCCAGCGACAGGCCCGGTTGCAGCACCACGAACAGGGGCATGAAGGAGGGCCGGCCGAGGTACTCCAGGTCCACCACCATGCTGTCGCGCACCTCGGGCAGCGCCTCCACCACCCGGTAGATCTCGGCCGTGCCCATGCGGATGCCGAAGCGGTTGATGGTGCTGTCGGAGCGGCCATAGATCACCGAGGTGCGGCGCTCGGTGAAGCGGATCCAGTCGCCGTGGCGCCAGACGCCGGGGAAGGTGTCGAAGTAGCTTTCCCGGTAGCGCCGGCCGTCCGGGTCGTTCCAGAAGAAGACCGGCATGGAGGGCATGGGCTGGGTGATGACCAGCTCGCCCACCTCGTTGACCACCGGCTGGCCCGCGTCGTTGTAGGCCTGGGCGGCCACGCCCAGTTCGGGGCACTGGATCTCGCCCGCGTGCACCGGCAGCGAGGGCGCGCAGGCCACGAAGCCGGCCGCGATGTCGGTGCCGCCGCTGATCGAGGCCAGCCAGACGTCGGGTTTGACGGCGCTGTAGACCCAGCGGTAGGCGTCGATGGGCAGGGGCGAACCGGTGGCGTTGATGGCGCGCAGGTGCTGGAGCGAACAGACGTCGCGCGGCCGAAGGCCGTCCTTCATGGCATTGATGAGGAAGGCCGCGCCGCAGCCGAACAGGGTGATGCCCTGTTCGTCGAGGAAGCGCCAGAGCGCCTGGGTGTCCGGCCAGCTGGGGTTGCCGTCGTAGAGCACGATGGAGGCGCCCGTGAGCAGCGCGCCGACCTGCCAGTTCCAGACGATCCAGCCCGTGCTGCCCAGGAACAGCAACCGGTCGCCCGCGCGCAGGTCGTGCTGCAGGGCCATGGTCTTGAGGTGCGTGAGCACGATGCCGCCGTGGCTGTGCACCATGGCCTTGGGCAGGCCGGTGGTGCCGGAGGAATACACGATCCAGAGCGGGTGCGCGAAGGGCACGCGCTCGTAGCGCGGCGGCGCCGCGTGCTGGATGCACTCGGACCAGTCCAGGCGGTCGCGCCAGCCCACGGCGCGGGTGGTGTGCGCCGGTCCGTGCACGTGCACCACGTGCCGCACGCTGGGCAGTTCGGCGAGCAGGCTCTCGACCTGGGGCGCGCGGTCGTGCGCCTTGCCGTTGTAGCGGTCGCTGTCGGTGGCGAACAGCACCTTGGGTTCGATCTGGCGCAGCCGGTCCAGCACCACGGTAGGCCCCATGTCGGGTGCGCAGCTGGACCAGATGGCGCCCACGCTCGCGCAGGCCAGGAAGGCGATCACCGTCTCGGGCCGGTTCGGCATGTAGCTGGCCACGCGGTCGCCGGGGCCGACGCCGAGCGAGCGCAGGGTGGCGGCGAGCGCGGCGGTGTCGCGCTCCAGCGAGGCCCACGAGATGCTCAGCAGGGGTTCGTCTTCGGCGTGCGCGAGGATGGCGGGGCGCTCGGCGGTGGCGTTGCGGAAGATGTGCTCGGCGTAGTTCAGGCGCGCATTCGGAAACCACTGCGCATGGGGCATCCGCCGCTCGCCCAGCACGGGTTGCGGGCTGCCCTCGGCCACCACTTCGAAGTGTTCCCAGATGGATTGCCAGAAGCCGTCGAGGTCGTCGGTGGACCAGCGCCAGAGCTCGTCGTAGGACGTGGTGCGCACGCCCTTGTGTTCGCCCAGCCAGGCCTGGTAGTGGGCCAGGCGGCTGGACCGCACCTGCTCGGCGGTGGGCGACCAGAGCAGCTCGCCCGCGCCGTCCGGCAAGGGGTGGGCGTTCGAAGCGGTGGTGGTCGTCATGGTCAGAAGCGGTGGCGGATGCCCACGCGCAGCGCGTTCTGGCTGTCGTCGGACGACGGGCCGTTGGTCACCAGCACCGCGCGCGTGTTCGGGCCCGAGGCCTTGCGCGCGTTGTAGGTCACGTACACGTCAGTGCGCCTGGAGAGGTAGTAGTCGGCGCCCAGCGTCACGGTGGTCCAGGCGGAAGACGCCAGCTTGGCGCGCTGCACGCCCGAGGACAGGATCAGCTCGCCCAGCTTGTACGACAGCGAGAGGCCGACCGTCTTCATCGCGTCCGAGGCGCCGTTGGCCAGCTCGAACTTCGAGCGCGTGGTCAGGGCCGCGACGGTGGCCGGTCCGAAGGCGTAGGAGGCGCCGATGCCGGCGGTCTGGTACTCGGGCAGCACGAAGGCGGTGGCGGGTGTGGCCAGGGTGGTGCCGAGGAACTGCGACACGCCGTAGCTGCTGCCCGGGCGCACGGTGTGGCCCTGGATGCTGGTGGTGGCCACGCCCAGGTTGAACGGGCCGTTGCCGTAGGTCGCACCGGCGCTCCAGGCGTTGCCCGCGTTGGTCGCGCTGGTGCCGCCTTCGGAGAGCGCGCGCTGCACGGTGAACTTGAAGCCGGCCAGGTCGGGGCTCACGTAGGTGATCTGGTTGTCCAGCCAGGCCCCGGCCACGCGGTCGGCGTCGCCCGGCGTCATGCCGTAGATGCCGGTGTGGAAGCCCGGGTGGTAGCGCAGCAGGGTGCCGACCATCTGGTCGAACTGGCGGCCCACCGTGAACTGGCCCAGCTTCTGGTCGGCCAGGCCGACGAAGGCCGCGCGGCCGAACGCCAGGCCGCCCTGGCGCAGCGTGCCGTTGTCGGTCGCCACGCCCATCTCCAGGTTGAAGATCGCGGCCAGACCACCACCGAGGTCTTCGCGCCCGCGAAAGCCGATGCGGCTGCCCTGGGACACGCCGTCGTCCACGCGGGTGATCCCGCTGCCGCCCACGTTGCTGACACGGGTCAGGCCAATGTCCAGCACGCCATAGAGGTTGACGCTGGACGTGGGCGCGGGGGCCGTTTGCGCGAAGGCGCCGAGCGGGCTCAGCGCGGCCATGCCGAGGCAGGCCAGACCAATGAGTTTCGAGTGTTTCACAGTGCTTGCTCCATTTGCCAGTGGTGGCGCCTGCGCGGCGCCGGTTGCGATTCCGGAGCGGGTGCTCCGGGCCTTGGGTGGCCTTGCGGCCGTTTTCGGGCAACAGAAGCCCTGGCGCGTGCACCCGGAAGGGCGCGCGCGCAGCGCTCTGTCGATGGGGGAAAGGAAAGGGCCTGCCGGTGCGCGGGACTCAGATCAACGTCAGCAGGCGGCGCGGGGTCTTCACCAGAATGGTGTCCACGTCGGCCTGCGTGAACCCGCGGCGCAGCATGCGCGGCGCGATGTTGGCGAAGATGTGCTGGTAGCCGTGGCCGCCGTAGCGGCCCAGCCGGGTGCGGGTGCAGATGTCGTGGCTGATCAGCACCTGATCGCGGTGGCCCCGGTCGACCAGCAGCTTGACCATGCGCAGCCGCGCGCCGTCGTTGGGCATGTCGATGTCGGCCGCCGGGTAGGCGGTCTGCTCCCAGCCGAACAGGTCGAACTCGATCACGCAGCCGGTGTCGGCCAGGCGCAGCAGCCGGTCGTCGTCGAAGATCGTGCGGTCGATGTGGCTGATGACCACGCGGTCCACCGGCAGGCCGCGCGCGCGGATGAAGTCCACCACCTCCATGGGCTGGTCGGCATCGCGCCCCGGGTGCACGTTGAGCGCGGCCCCGGTGGCCTGCATCGCGGTGAGCGCGCCGTGCATGACGCGCCGCTCCAGATCCGTCCAGGGGGCCTGGCAGCCGATCTCGCCGATGATGCCGGCCCGCACGGCCGTGCCCCAGGCGCCCACGGTGAGCTGCTCCACCATCTCGCGCGCGAAGTCGTCGGCCGTTCGCGTGTGGTTGGCCGGGTGCTGGTAGTCGTTCACGTAGTGGCCGCAGCCCATGACGATGTGCACGCCGGTGGCCTTCGCCACCTCCACCAGCCGATCGGGCTGGGGGTTGAGGCCGCCCACCGTGAGGTCCACCAGCGAGGCGCCGCCGGCGGCCTTCATGTCGCGCAGCTCGGCCACGGCCACGTCGGTCTCGTCCAGCCGGTAGTTGCGCATGAACGGCTTCTGGCCGTAGGCGATGCCCCAGCAGTTGCACAGATCGATGTCCGCTTCCTGCTCGGCCGGCGGGTTCAGGCGCAGCGGCGGCGGCGTGAGGTCGATGAAGACGTGCTCGTGCATGAGCGTGGGCCCCAGCACGGCAGGGTCCACCAGGCCGAGCACGGTCTGCACGCGGCCTTGGCGCGGCTCGGTGGCGCTCACTGGAGTACCTTCGCCCTGCGGGCTGCGGTGCGAGCTTGCTTGGGAGCGGCCCTGCGCGGCGCTCATGGCTGCAGGCCCTGGCCGTAGCGGTCCACGAAGGCCTCGAAGGCGCCGTGGAAGCGGTCGAGGTCGTCGTCCGTCAGTGGCAGCGAGAGCACGATGAAGCCGCGCCGCGCCACGTAGAAGCCGTGGGCCAGCATGTGGAAGAAGAACAGGTCCTTGACGGTGTGCTCGGTCGCGGGAATGTCGTCGCAGTGGCGGATCTCGCCCGGCGTGGCGTGCAGGTTCATGAGCGTGCCCAGGCCGGTGAACTGCAGGCGCGTGCCGCGCGAGCGGGCGGTCGCGTTCAGGCGCTCGCGCAGCGCGTCGCCGCGCGCGTTGAAGGCCACCGCCACCTCGGGCGTGTAGATCCGGCTCAGGCCCGCGATGCCGGCCGACATGGTCATCACGTTGTTGTTGAAGGTGCCGGCGTGGCCCAGGTGGCCCGGCACGCGCGGGTCGAACAGCGCCATCACGTCCTCGCGGCCACCGAAGGCGCCGAAGGACATGCCGCCGCCGATGTACTTGCCCAGCGTGGTCATGTCGGGCGCGATGCCCAGGGCGGCCTGGCGCCCGCCCGGCGTCAGGCGCGAGGTCATCACCTCGTCGAACACCAGCAGCGCGCCGGTCTCGGTGGCGAGGCGGCGCAGGTCGGCCAGGAACCCGGGGCGCCCGACGATGCAGCCGCCGGCGCCCTGCATGGGCTCGACCAGGATGGCGGCCAGGTCCTTCGCGTGCTCGGCCACGAGCGCGGCGGCACCGGCCTGGTCGTTGTAGGTGCCGAGCACGAAGTCGTGCGGCACATTGATCGGCGAGTGGCCGGCGGCGAAGGTGAGCACGCCACCGTGGTAGCCGCCCTTGAACACGAGGATCTTCTGGCGGCCGGTGAAGCGCTTGGCGGCCGCAATCGCCAGCAGGTTGGCCTCGGTGCCGGAGTTGGTGAAGCGCAGTCGCTGCACCGAGGGGAAGCGGCTGGTCACGAGTTGGGCCAGCTGCGCTTCGAGCAGGTTGTGGCCGGTGAGGTTGATGCCACCGTCCAAGGCGGCCTGGATGGCTTCGCGGATCACCGGGTGGCTGTGGCCGTACAGGCCGGCCGTGAACTCGCCCAGGAAATCGAGGTACTCATGGCCATCCGCGTCCCAGAGGCGGGCGCCCTCGCCGCGGGCCATGGCCAGCGGAAAAGGATCGTAGTAGAGCACCGAGCGGGTGTTGCCGCCGGGCATGACGGCGGTGGCGGCCTGGTAGCGGCTTTGGCTCTGGGGGTGGCGCGCCACATAGGCGTCGCGCAGCTGGCTCAGTTCGGTGTCGAGGTTCATGTGATGGTCAGGGAAAACAGGGGAAATCAGCCGGCGGTGTCGTCCAGCGGCCAGAGGGGGCGCCGCACGTTGCGGTAAGGCAGGGTGCGCAGGTCGGTGGCGTGGATGCCGCCCGATTCCACGAACACGATGCCGCGCGCGATGGGTTCGAGGTCGGCGCGGAAGTGGTTGATGCCCTTGAGGGCGAGCACGTTGAGCCGCTCGACGTCCACGCCGAGCACGCGGTACTGGCCGCGCTCCTCGGCCTGCACGCGGTTGCTGGCGACGATCACCTGCACCTCGCCGCATTGCAGCAGGGCGCTGGCGCCGATGGAGGCCGGTGTGCCGGTCTTGAAGGGGCCGCTGCGCACGAAGCGGCCGTCGGACACCGCGAGCACCCGGGCGCGCACGGCCACAGGCCCGCCGCCGAAGGCCGGGTCGGTCTTGCCGCCGATGCGCAGGTCCAGCGCCTGGCCCACGCCGGCTTCGATCGCCTGGCGCGCGCTCTCGGGGTCGTGGAGCAGGCCCACCAGCGTGCCCGGCAGGTTGGCGGCCAGCAGGGCCTGCAGCAGGGCGGTGGCGTCGCCGTAGCCGCCGCCGCCCGGGCCGTCGGTGTAGTCGGCCAGGATCAGCGGGCCGCGGCCCTGAGCGGGTTCGCGGCAGCGCGCCAGCGCCTCGTCCACGCTTTGCAGGTGCACGGTCTTCTGGTCGCGCCAGCGGTAGGCGTCGTCGATCAGCTCGTCCGCCACGCGCTGGCACAGCGCGGCGTCGCCGTCGCCGACCACCAGCACCGAGGGGCCGGCTTCGTAGACGTCGCCCATGTAGTAGCCCGCGTTCAGGCTCACATCGAGCACGGCCGCCTCGCGCTGCTCCCAGGCCCGCGCGCGGGCGTGCAGGCGCGTCATGGGGCCCTCGCGCAGCGTGCGGCCCAGGTCCATGCCGGCGATCATGTCGCGCCGCGCGAGGTGCACGCGCGGGCGGATCTCGCCGGCCAGGGCGCGCCGCACCAGTGCGCAGGCCCGCTGGCCGGCCTCGTACTGGTCCACGTGCGGCGTGGTGCGGTAGCTGGTGAGGATGTCGGCGTAGCGCACCATGGCGTCGGTGACGTTGGCGTGCAGGTCCAGCGTGGCCGCGACCACCACGCGCGGGCCGACCTGCTGGCGGATGCGGCACAGCAGATCGCCCTCGGGGTCGGGCAGGCCTTCGACGAACATCGCGCCATGCAGCGACAGCACCACGGCCGCCACGTGAGGGTGCTCGGCCAGCGCTCGCAGCATGGGCTCGGTGAGCGCGTCGTAGGCCGCGCGCGTGACGGGCCCGGCGGTGGAGGCGCAGGCGCTGACCGTGGGCACGAGCTGCCAACCCTGCGCCTGCGCGGCGTCGATGATGCCGCCCAGCTCGGTGCGCGTGCCGCGCATGCGCTCGACGATCTCGTCGCCGAACAGCAGCTCCTCGCGGCCGAACTCGGCCAGCGTGGTGCGCAGCCGGCTGAAGGCGTGGCTTTCGTGGCTGAGCCGGGCCACCAGCACTTGGGGGGCCGTGGTGCGGAGCGCGCTCATGCCGGGGCTCCGTGGAAGGCGAAGCCGCGGCCGGGCACCGAGTCCAGCAGGGCGCGGGTGTAGGCGTGGGCCGGGTCGGAGAACACCTGGTGCGCCGGCCCTTCTTCGACGATGGCGCCCTGGTGCATCACGATGATGCGGTCGCAGATCTGGTTGGCCACGCGCAGGTCGTGGGTGATGAACAGCAGGCCGATGCGCAGGCGTTGCTGGATGTCGTCGAGCAGCTCGAGGATCTGCGCCTGCACCGACACGTCCAGCGCCGAGACCGCTTCGTCGGCGATCAGCACCTGCGGGTTGCAGGCCAGCGCGCGCGCGATGCAGATGCGCTGGCGCTGGCCGCCCGAGAACTCGTGCGGATAGCGGTGCAGCGCGTCCGGGCGCAGGCGCACCAGGCGCATCAGCTCCTCGGCGCGGGCCCAGGCCTGCTCATGGCGCTGGCCGGCGTTGACCGCGCCTTCGATGATGGACTCGCCCACGGTCTGGCGCGGGTTGAGCGAGCGGTAGGGGTCCTGGAACACCACCTGCACCTGTTCGCGGAACGCCTTGAGCCGGCGCCCGCTGGCCTTCTGCACGGCCTCGCCATGCGACAGCACCTCACCCGCGCTGGGGTCGATCAGGCGCGCGATGCAGCGCGCCACGGTGGACTTGCCCGAACCCGATTCGCCCACGATGCCCACGGTCTCGCCGGGGCGCACGCGCAGCGACACGCCACGCGCGGCGTGCACATCCTTGCGACCGCCGAAGAGGCGCCGCGTGCTGTAGGTCTTGGCCAGGCCACGCGCTTCGATCAGGGGCGCGGCCTCGGCCACCGGCGCGCGCTGCACCGGCTCGAGGCCGGGCACGGCCGAAAGCAGCATGCGGGTGTAGGGCTCGCGCGGCGCCTGCAGCACCGCGAGCTTGGGGCCCTGCTCGACCATCTCGCCCAGTCGCATCACCACCACGTGGTCGGCGATCTCGGCCACCACGCCGAAGTCGTGCGTGATGAAGAGCACGGCGGTGCCGTTCTCGCGCTGCAGTTCGCGGATCAGCTTGAGGATCTCGGCCTGCGTGGTCACGTCCAGTGCGGTGGTGGGCTCGTCGCAGATCAGCAGCGCGGGCTTGAGGATCAGCGCCATGGCGATCATCACGCGCTGGCGCTGGCCGCCCGAGAGCTGGTGCGGGTAGGCGCCGAAGATGCGCGGGGGCGAGGGCAGGCGCGTGCGGCCGAACACCTCCAGGATGCGCTCGCGGCGTTCGGCCGACGAGAGCTCGGTGTGCACGGCCAGCATCTCGTCGAGCTGCTGGCCGCAGGTCATGACCGGGTTGAGCGCGGTCATGGGCTCCTGGAAGATCATGGCCATGCGCTCGCCACGCACGCGGCGCAGGCGCTCCGTCGGCATGGCCAGCACGTCTTCACCGAGCAGGCGCACACTGCCGCGCACGGGCGCCACGGCGGGCGGCAGCAGGCGCATCACGGTCTGCGCGATGACGGACTTGCCCGACCCCGATTCGCCCAGCAGGCAGGTGGTCTGGCCGGCGAAGACCTCGAAGCTGATGCGATCGACCGCATGAAGCCGGTCGGCGTTGGGGGGCAGTTGCACCGTGAGGTCGTGGACCGTCAGCACGGGCTCGATGGCGGCGTGGGAAAGGGTCATGGTCAGGCTCCGCGGCGGCGCAGTTTGGGGTCCAGCGTGTCGCGCAGGCCATCCCCCAGGATGTTCACGGCCAGCACGGTCAGCGCCAGGAAAGCACCCGGGAACAGCACGTTCTCGGGGTGTTCGTTGAAGTTGACGCGGCCCTCGGACATGATGTTTCCCCAGGTCGGGATTTCGGGCGAAAGGCCGATGCCGAGGAAGGAGAGGATCGCCTCGACCAGCATGGCCGAGCCGCAGACGTAGGTGGCGTGCACGATCAGCGGGGCCACGGCGTTGGGCAGGACGTGGCGCCAGAGAATCTTCCAGGTCGGCGTGTTCAGCGCGGCGGCGGCTTCCACGTACGGTTCCTCGCGCACCGAGAGCACGATGGAGCGCAGCAGCCGCGCCACGCGCGGGATCTCGGGGATGGCGATGGCCACCACGATGGTCAGCAGGCTGGCGCGCCACATCGAGACCAGCGCGATGGCCAGCAGGATGTTGGGGATCGCCATGAAGCCGTCCATGAGGCGCATCAGCACGCCGTCGAGGCGGCGGAAGTAGCCGGCCGCCAGGCCGATCAGGCCGCCGCCCAGCATGGCGAGCACGGCCACCGCCACGCCCACCAGCAGCGAGACGCGCGCGCCATAGGCGATGCGGCTCCAGGTGTCGCGCCCGAAGCCGTCGGCCCCGAGCAGGAAGAGGTGGTCCTTGGCGTCGCCGGCCAGGTCGGTGAAGGGCGCGCGCGTGCCGGGCGCGATGTTGATGCTGGCCGGGTCGATGGCCGACGGGTCCACCGTGCCCAGCCAGGGCGCGGCCACGGCCACGAAAGTCAGCAAGGCCAATGCGCAGGCGCCGACGCGCACCGCGCCGTTGGCGCGCACCAGTTGCCAGGTGGAAGGCCGTTGGCGAGCCGGCGTGGCTTCTTCGGGGGCCACGGAGGGCAGGTCGCGGGGATCGGAGGTCATGGTCGTCATTCGGGCAGGTCGGTCAGTAGCGGATGCGCGGATCCAGCAGCACGTAGCTCAGGTCGATCAGCAGGTTGATGAGCACGTAGACCACCGAAAACAGCAGGATCACGCCCTGGATGACAGGGAAGTCGCGCGAGAGCACCGCGTCCACGGTGAGCTGGCCCAGGCCGGGGATGGCGAACACGGTTTCGGTGACCACCACGCCACCGATCAGCAGCGCGATGCCGATGCCGATCACGGTGACGATGGGCACGGCGGCGTTGGCCAGTGCGTGCCGCATGAGGACGGCGCGCTCGGCCAGGCCCTTGGCCCGCGCGGTGCGGATGTGGTCTTCGGTCAAGGCCTCGGACACCGCCGCGCGCGTGACCCGCGCGATCAATGCGGTGTAGACCAGCGAGAGCGTGATGGCGGGCAGCACCAGGTTCGCGAGCCAGGGGCCCACGCCCGAAGAGAGGCGCGCATAGCCCTGCACCGGCAGCCAGCCCAGCTTGAGGGCGAACAGCCAGATCAGCGCGTAGCCGATGACGAACACCGGCACCGAAAAGCCCAGCACCGAGAAGCCCATCAGCATGCGATCGAGCCAGCCGCCGTGCCGCGCCGCCGCGAGCACGCCCAGCGGCACGGCGATCAGCACGGCCAGCACGATGGTGAGCGCGGCCAGCGAGAGCGTGGGCTCCAGGCGCTGCGCGATCAGCGTGGCCACGCTGGTCTTGAAGTAGTAGGACTCGCCCAGGTCGCCGCGCAGCAGCTCCCCGATCCAGATCAGGAACTGCGAGGGCAGCGAACCGTCCAGCCCCAGGCTCTGGCGCACGCGGGCGAGGTCGGCCTCGGTGCCCATGTCGCCCACGATGAGCGCCGCGGGGTCGCCGGGCGTCATGCGCAGGATCAGGAACACGAAGACCGCGACGAAGATCAGGACCGGCAGCGTCGAAAGCAGCCGGCGGGCGATGAAGGTGACCATGGCGTGTGCAGCGGCTGTGCGTCAGGGCTTGCTGATGTTCCAGTAGACGTTGGTCGCCCCGACGAGCACGCCGCTGACCACGCCTTTGCGGAAGGCCACCGGGCGCAGCAGCTCGCCCATGGGGGCGAAGGCGCCGATCTCGTAGGCGCGAACCTGGATGTCGTCGGCCAGTTGCTTGCGCTGCGCTTCGGTGGTGGCGCGCGCGTAGGTGGAGCGGAGCTGCTCCAGGCGCTCGTCGCTGGCCCAGCCGAACCAGCCGGCTTCGCCGTTGGCCGACAGCGGGGCGTAGTTGATCGGGTTCAGCGCGTCCTCCGTGCCCCAGTAGGTCACGAAGGCGTCCCAGCCGCCCTGGCTCGCCGGCTCCTTCTTGGCGCGGCGCGCCACCACGGAACCCCAGTCCATCGATTTCATGTCGACGGTGAAGCCGCCCTGGCGCAGCAGCTGCGCCACCACCGGCGGCAGCTTGGCCAGCAGGCTGTTGTCGGTGGCGTGCAGCAGCACCACCGGCTGGCCCTTGTAGCCTGCGGCCTTCAGCAGTTCACGCGCCTTGGCGAACTGCGGCTTGTCGGTGAAGCCCAGGCTCTTGGTCGAGGCCAATGGCGAGCCGCAGGGGTAGACCGACATGCAGGTCTTGTACAGCTCGGGAATGCCGACCTGCGTGCGCAGCAGCGCGTCCTGGTTCATGGACAGCATGGCGGCCTGGCGCACCCGCACGTCGTTGAACGGCGGCACCAGGTGGTTGAAGCGCAGCAGGTACTGCCCGCCGGCCGCGGCCGCGGTGGTGATGCGGTTGTTCGCCTTCAGGGCGTTGTAGTGCTCGAAGGGCACGGACTCAAGCATGTCGACCTCGCCGTTGACCAGGGCATTGACCTGCGTCTGCGCGTCCTTGAGCACCACCCACTCCACGCGATCGACCTTCACCGTCTTGCCACCGGTGGTGCCCGAGGGGGCTTCGGTGCGCGGCACGTACTTGTCGTTCTTCAGGTAGACGGCACGCTCGCCCGGGCGGAACTCGTCGGCCTTGAAGACGTACGGGCCCGAGCCGATGTGCTCGGCGATCTGCTTGTCGGCCGGCGTGTCGGCGATGCGCCTGGGCATGATGAAGGGCACCAGGGACGAGGGCTTGCCCAGGGATTCGAGCACCACGCCATACGGCTCGGTGAACACCAGGCGGAAGCTGCTGGCTGACACCGCTTCGGCCTTGTCCAGCACGGCGTACATGCGCTGGCCCATGGGGTCGCGCTTGGCCCAGCGCGCCAGCGAGGCGAGCACGTCCTCGGCCGTCACCGGCTGGCCGTCGTGGAAGGCCAGGCCGGCGCGCAGCTTGAACGTCCAGCTCTTGCCATCGCTGCTCACGGTGTGGGACTCGACCATCTGCGGCTGGATGCGCCCTTTGGCGTCGGTGCCGAAGAGCGTGTCGTAAATCATGTAGCCGTGGTTGCGGGTGACCACTGCCGTGGTCCAGACCGGGTCCAGCACCTTCAGATCGGATGAAGGCACGAGGCGGAACGTGCTGCCCTGCGCCAGGGCGGACGACGCCGCGAGGACGAGGGCAGCCCCCAGGGTGGAGGCGAACATGAAGCGGCGCGTGAAGGGCATGGGCATTCCTTGGTGGACACGTTGAGTGGGTACGTTCAGCTTCAAGCAAGCAATATGCCACGCAGGACAATTACTTTATTGTTCACTGGATAATTAGATTTTGTCGAATGGAGCATGGCGGCAGGAGAGGGATAACCCTAGGCGGCGGTCTGGGGCCCTTGCCCGACAACGGTGCGCGCAACGCACCAAACGGGCCGTTGGAGCGCTCGGGAAGGGTGCATGGCGCGGGGGTGGAGCGTGTACCATCGGCCCGGCCTCCTCAACGCCCGACCCGACGCCATGCCCCCCTCAGCTTCCTCCAAGCCCGCCCGCAAGACGGCGGGAAGGCCCACCAACAGCACCATCACGCGCGAGCTCATCGTCGAGGTGGCGCTTGCCCAGATCGACCGGGTGGGCATCCATGCGTTCAGCATGCGGGACGTGGCGCGGTCGCTGGACGTGTACCCCAGCACCATCTACTGGCACCTGGCGTCGAAGGACGCGCTGCTGGCCGAGGTGTCGAACCTGGTGATGGCCGGTGTGGTGCCGCCGCGCGGCGAAGGCGACTGGCGCGCCTGGATGCGCAAGCTGTTCAACCGCTACCGCAAGTCCGTGCGCAAGCACCCCAACGTGGCGCAGTTGATCGGTGCTCAGCTGGCCTCCAACGGCGCCTTGAGCACCGACCTGATCGAAGGCGTGATCCAGGCCCTGCTGGAAGCGGGCGCCACCGAGGCCAACCTGCGCGAGGCCTACAACTGCGTCATCTCCGCGATGATGGGCTTCATGACGATGGAACTGGCGCCCCTGCCCACCGACGATCCCGAGGGCTGGGCCACTGCGCTGGAAGGCCGGGTGCGCTCCATCGACCCGCTGGCCAATCCCACGCTGGTGCGCTACCTGCCCTTGCTGGCCAACCGCGCTTTCATCCTGCGCTGGCAGAACGGCACCGACGTGCCGCTCAACAGCAGCTTCGATGCCCATGTCGAAATTTTTCTCAGTGGGCTCGAAGTGTTCCTTGGCCGTAAGACATCCCCGACGGGCTGAAGCGGGCACGGGGCGCCAGCGCTGCGGCGGGGGAGCGCCGTGTCGATCAATGCCCTGTCAGCGCCTGAGTGCCGCCAGGCGCGCCTTGGCGGCCTGCAAGAGCCCACCGCGCCCGCTGGGCGCCCGGGCCTTGGTCTCGCCCGGGGCGAGGATCTGCATCGCTTCCCCCGAGGCCAGGCGCTGCGCCAGCTGCGTTCGCGCCGCGTGGGCCTCGAAGGACGCGTGGCTCAGCACGTGCACCTGAAGGTGGCGCCCCAGTGTGCCCCGCAGCTTCTGGCAGGCTGCCGCCATGGCGGCGGCATCGGGCAGGCGTTCGCCGTGCACGACGAGCACCGTCAGCGTGCCCTGGGGGTCCTCGCCCAGCAGCACGGCCTGCAGCACCGAGTCCTTGAACTTGGCGCGCAGCATGGCGCGCAGCGGCTCCGCCGCAGCGAAGGACTTGAGCGCGATGCGGCGCAGCTCGGCGTAGAAGACGAAGCCGGTGTTGGCGCTCACCGGCCCGGCCTCGCCATCGGTATCGGCGGCGTGCTGGGTCAGGATGCCGCTCTGCAGCAGGTGCTGCAGCGTGCGCTCGACATCGTCGGGCGTCAGCCGTGTCGCCTTGGCGAGCGCGGACCTCGAGTGCGGTTGGGTGGGTTCGGCGAAAACGGTTTTGAGGATCTGTTGAACCTCAGGCGCCAGGAGGAAGTCGGCGGCGCTGATCGTGCGGGAAGTCATGCCCGCGACTTTGACACAAGCGCCACGGCCCTCGCCTCAGGTCAGGGGGCTCAGAGCGACAAGCGCTTGAAGAGGCGCTCCGGAATCGACTTGATGATGGCCATCACGCCCCACCAGAACCAGGGCGCGTACACGACGTCGCGCCGCTTGGCGATGCCGCGAAGAATCTCTTCGGCGATGGCATCGGGAGAACTCCAAAGCGGCCCCTTCTTGTCAAATGCCGCCGTCATCGGTGTGTCCACGAACCCCGGCTTGATCGTCAAGACCTGGACGCCCGACTTGTGCAATCGGTTGCGCAGGCCTTGCAGGAACGTCGCCACGGCACTTTTCGCGGTGCCGTACACGTAGTTGGATTGCCTGCCGCGATCGCCGGCCACCGAACCGAGAACGACGATGGCGCCCTGCCTTTGCGCTTCAAATCGGTTGGCCAGATGGGTGAGCAACGAGATCACGCTGATGGCGTTGGTGTTCAGTTCCTGGAGCGCGGCCTGGAAATCCTGCTCGCAGGCTTTTTGATCGCCCAATGTGCCGTGGGCAATCAGGGCCACGTCGACCCCCCCGAGTGCGCCTGCGGCGGTGTCGATCACGGCGGCGTGCTGGGCCAAGTCGTTCACGTCCAGCGCCGCACACTGGACCGACTGAGCGCCGCGAACTTTCAGATCGCCCGCGATCTCGTGCAGATGATCCCGGTCGCGCCCGACCAGATAGAGCTCATGCCCCTCGCGCGCCCAGCGACGCGCCGTCGCTTTCGCGATGGCTGAAGTCGCACCGATGATCAGAATTCTCGTCATGATTTTTTTGGGTACAGATGCATCTGAAGGGCGTGCCTGCGTGCAGCGTTTATGCCAAACCCAGTCGACGGGACTGGGCCGACATGAATTTGCCGTGGGCATGCCAGCGTGCACGCACCTCCTCGAACTCCTGCCACCGTGGGTAACCCGCCTTGAACATGGCTTCGCTCATCCGGGCATCCTTGGCGAGATACAGCCGCCCGCCATGCGCGGCAACGATGCCGTCCAGCACGTCGAGCAGTTCAAATGTCGCGGCTTCCGCTTTGAAATCCACCGCCAGCGAATACCCTTTCAGGGGGAAGCTCAACGGGTTGGCATTGGCGTCGCCAAACAATTTCAGAACAGCGAGGAAAGCACCGAGTCTGGATTGACCGATGTGTTTGAGTATGTCCCGCAATCCTTCCGCACCGGATGCCTTGGGCAACACAAACTGGTATTGCAGAAATCCCGGGCGGCCATACAAGCTGCTCCACCCGGTAATGGCATCCAGCGGGGCAATGAATGACTCGAACGGCTGGCGCGACTTTTGCGCATGGGAGCGTGCCCGGCCGTAATAGGCGGCATTGAACATCTTGGCCACCGCTCGATTGAGCAAACCCGAGGGCATTTCGGCAGGTATTCCAAGGGCCTTGACCTGTTGTGCGATCAGTGGGCCCTCGGTGCATTGCTCTCCCATGACGAGAATGGAGCGGCCCAGGTGGGTGCCACGCGCCATGCAGTCGATCCAGGCGACCGAATAGGCGCTGGCGGCATGCGCGTCAAAGGCCTCAAGCACCGCGTCCAGGTTGGGTGTCTTGATCCTGGTCTCCAGGATGTCGCTGGCGGTGATGGCCCTGAGCCGCAACACGGCGGACACGATGACGCCGGTCAGCCCCATCCCGCCACAGGTGGCATGGAAAAGCTCGGCCTTGTCGGATGGAGACGCACCCACGCACTCCCCGTTGCCCAAAAGAATCCGAATCGAAGCGACATGGGCGCTGAAGGTGCCATCACGGTGGTGGTTCTTTCCGTGAACATCACTGGCAATGGCACCGCCGACGGTGATGAAGCGTGTGCCAGGCAGGACGGGGAGAAACCAGCCACGTGGCACGAAGGTTTGCAGAATGTCATCCAGCGAAACACCGGCATCGCAGGAAAGCACACCCGTCTGCGGATCAAAGTCATGAAACTGATCCAGATAGCGGGTTGAAAGCACCTGGGGGCCCAGCGCACTGTCACCATAGCTTCGCCCCCGTCCGCGAGCGATCAGTGGCAGGGCGCCTGGCATGGCACGCAGGCACTGCTGCCTCGACAGCGGCTCGGCCACATGGGCTTCCTGCCTCGGATAGCGACCCCAGCCATGCAATTCCATCAGGCCGCCTGGGGTGCAACGTTTTCGCGGTGGATGGCGCAGTCCAATTCCAAGCCAATGGCACCACCAATGCATCGCGCTGTGATTGAGGAGCGAGGTGGGCGCATGAAGGCGATGCTAGCATGGGCGTCGTCCATGCCACGGGCTGGAATGGACAATGGCCGCAGGGCTCGCCAATAAAAAAATCAGTTCTCGCTCGACATCCATCCGCCCATGAAAACCCGACTTCTCTCTTTCGCGGTGCCGCTTGCCGGAACGCTGTTCATGCTCGGGTATTTGCTTTATGGAGATTTCGCCCCGACGATGCGCGGGCTCGATTTGTCTTGGCACGCGATGCTCGGGTACGCCCACGAAAACAGGCTTCAGCACGGCAGTCAAATCATATTCAACTACGGGCCGTTGTCTTTCATCGAATCGGTCATCTACTTCGAACAAACCCATCAGGAGAGGCTGCTCTACAAGGCCGCCTTCCTGCTGATGGTGGGCATCGGTTGTTTCCTGGTATTGCAAATCAGGAGCGCAGGGGCTTTGCTGGCCTGGGGTGGCCTGACCCTGCTGATGGGCATCTGGCGGGATGTGTACCTGCTCCTGCCCGCCTTGCTGCTGTGCCACCATGAATGCCGCAGACAGCAGGGCAATGCCGCGCAACTCGCGCTTTCGGTTCTGCTCGCGTTCGCCGCGGCGTTGGCGTGCCTGGTCAAGGCGAATGCCCTGTTCTTCAGTTTGCCTGCCCTTGTCCTGGCGAGCATCTACCGCTTCACCGTGCGGGACTACCGGCCCATTGTCCCCGTGTGCTTTGTCTTGTCCTTCGTCCTGCTGTTCTGGTTGTCTGGCCAAGATGTCTCCGGCGTGTTCCGCTTTCTGCGCGGCTATGCCGATGTCTCGCTGGCCTACAACGCGGACATGGGCCTGCCCGCGCCATTCGCGCTGCATGGCGCCTACATCGTTGGCGCCGCCGTCCTTGTCGCCGCAACGCTGCGCATGACCCGGCCTGCCAGCACGGTGCTCAGCCTCGTCACGCTGGGGTATCTGCTGGTGGCCTACAAGATGGGTTTTGTTCGGCATGGCGCGAACCCGGGCGCTTCGTTTCTCGCGCTGGCCGTGCTGTGCGCCGTGCAACTTGGGAGCCCAAGCGTCGACGTCCCCACCCGCCGCCACCGGCGTGTGATGGCCGCAGTGGCGATGGCCGCGGCTTTGCTGGCCATCCACATCTCGGCATCCGTGCTCCCGCAAGTGGGTTACATCACAGGGTACGTGCACGCTGTGGAGAGTCGCATCCGCTATGTGCTGGACCCAGGATACCGGGCCGCCTCGGATGCCGACAGGCGCCGTCGCCACGAGACGGCGCTCATGGAAGCGCGCGCAGCCCTGCCCTTTGTGGGCATCGAAGGCCCCGTCGATGTCTTCCCCTTCGAGTTCAGTCTGGCTTACGCGTCTGGGTTGCCGATCGCCTCGCGGCCCGCATTTCAGTCCTACTTTGCCACCAGCCGCTACATGTCGGCGCGCAACGCGGATTTCCTCGCCAGCCCGCAGGCTCCGCGGTCGGTGGTTTTCAGCGTCGTGCCCATCGATGGCCGCTACGCAGCCCAGGAAGATCCGCTTACCCTGGGAGCCTACCGACGGCAGTACCAGGTTGACCGGCAGACGCCGAACGCCCTGCTGTTGACGCGCCGTGCTTCGCCGCTGGCCCAGTCTGAACGGTGCCGCACGTCTGAAACGGAGTTCGATCTGCCACTGCTGGTTCCCTCCGTGGGCCCGGATCAAGCGGTGTGGGCCGAGATGGACGTGGAACCCACCTGGTTCGGACGGGTTCTGAGCCTGTTGACCGGTCCCCCCGTTCTTCGCATGACGATCGCCACCCCGATGGGGAGCACCGATTTCCGGTATCTGCGCGAGGCGGGCCAGACCGGCTTCCTGTTGTCACCCGCGCTGGTCTCCACCGAAGCGGCCGCGCATTTTTTCAATGCCGAGAGCCGCCTGGAAGACAAGGTCCTGGGTCTTTCGATCCAACAGCCCAGCGGAGCAGTGCCTTGGTTCGAGGAGAAGATCTCCGTCAAACTGTGCGTGCTTTCCTGGGATTCGGCAGACAAAGCCGGCCCATGACCGCTGGCTGTCGTGGCTACACCGCTGCAGCGAGTTCGGGCACGGCGGTGAACAGATCGGCCTCCAGGCCGTAGTCGGCCACCGAGAAGATCGGGGCCTCGGGGTCCTTGTTGATCGCCACGATGACCTTGCTGTCCTTCATGCCGGCCAGATGCTGGATCGCGCCCGAGATGCCGGCGGCGATGTAGAGCTGAGGTGCGACGATCTTGCCGGTCTGGCCCACCTGCCAGTCGTTGGGCGCGTAACCCGCGTCCACGGCGGCACGGCTGGCGCCCAGGGCGGCGCCGAGCTTGTCGGCCAGCGGTGTCATCACCTCGTTGAACTTCTCGGCGGAGCCCAGCGCGCGGCCACCCGAGACGATGATCTTCGCGGCGGTGAGTTCGGGGCGGTCGCTCTTGGCGATCTCGCTGCCCAGGAACTTGCTCTTGCCGTCATCGGCCGCGGCCGTGGCGGTTTCCACGGCGGCGCTGCCGCCGGTGGCCGCCGCCGGGTCGAAGCCGGTGGTGCGCACGGTGATCACATGCTTGGCATCCGTGCTCTGCACGGTGGCGATCGCGTTGCCGGCGTAGATCGGGCGCTCGAAGGTGTCGGCGCTGATGACCTTGGTGATGTCGGAGACCTGGCCCACGTCCAGCGTGGCGGCCACGCGCGGGGCGACGTTCTTGCCGCTGGCGGTGGCGGGGAAGAGGATGTGGCTGTAGTCGGCGGCCGCATTGTTGACGAGAGCGAGCACCTGCGCGGCGACGTTCTCGGCCAGGCCGTGCTCGAAGCCCGGGGCGTCGGCATGGATCACCTTGGCCACGCCAGCGATCTGCGCAGCGGCCTGGGCGGCAGCGGCGGCGTTGTGGCCAGCCACGAGGACGTGCACATCACCCCCGCACTGGGCGGCGGCGGTCACGGTGTTGAGGGTCGCGCCCTTGAGGGCGGCGTTGTCGTGTTCGGCAATGACCAGGACCGGCATTCAGATCACCTTCGCTTCGTTCTTGAGTTTGTCCACCAGGGCGGCTACGTCGGGCACCTTCACCCCGGCACCGCGCCTGGGCGGCTCGCTGACCTTGAGGGTCTTGATGCGCGGCTTCACGTCCACACCCAGGTCTTCGGGCTTGACCGTCTCCAGCGGCTTCTTCTTGGCCTTCATGATGTTGGGCAGCGTGACGTAACGCGGCTCGTTCAGGCGCAGGTCGGTCGTGATGACGGCCGGCAGCGCGATCGACAGCGTCTCCAGGCCGCCGTCCACTTCGCGCGTCACGCTGGCTTTGCCATCGGCCACGTCGACCTTGGAGGCGAAGGTCGCCTGCGGCAGGCCGGCCAGCGCGGCCAGCATCTGGCCGGTCTGGTTGCAGTCGTCGTCGATCGCCTGCTTGCCCAGGATGATCAGTTGCGGTTGTTCCTTGTCCACCAGCGCCTTGAGCAGCTTGGCCACGGCCAGGGGCTGCAGTTCTTCGCTGGTCTCCACCAGGATGGCGCGGTCCGCGCCGATGGCCATGGCCGTGCGCAGGGTCTCCTGGCATTGCGCCACACCGCAGGAGACAGCGATCACCTCGGTGACCACGCCCTTCTCCTTCAGGCGCACGGCTTCTTCCACCGCGATCTCGTCAAACGGGTTCATGCTCATCTTGACGTTGGCGATGTCCACGCCAGTACCGTCGCTCTTGACGCGAACCTTGACGTTGTAGTCCACCACGCGTTTGACGGGGACGATGACCTTCATGGGGCAGTCCTCCGTGTTCAGGCCAGGGCCAGGTACAGCGCCACCAGCGCGGCGGTGGCGACCACGCCCCACAGCCAGGGGCGGCGGGCGGCGGGCGTTTCGGTGGGCGCGGCGGAGGCCACCGCGACTTCGCTGGCGGCGGGCACGGGCGTTTCTACGGCGGCTTCGAAAGCCTTGAAGAAGTCCTCGGCCATCTTGGCGGCGGTGGCGTCCACGAGGCGCGAGCCCACCTGGGCGATCTTGCCGCCGACCTTGGCGTTGGCGGTGTAGTTCAGGCGCGTCTGGGACGCGCCTTCGGCGGTGAGCGTCACAGCCGCCGTGCCCTTGCCGAAGCCGGCCATGCCGCCCTGGCCCTCGAAACTCAGCGTGTAGCTGTGCGGCGGGTTCAGGTCGCTCAGGCGCACCAGCCCTTTGAATTTGGCATTGACGGGGCCGATCTTCAGCGCCAGCGCGGCGGTGAAGGTGTCATCGGCCGTGCGTTCCAGCGATTCGCAGCCAGGGATGCATTGCTTGAGCACTGCGGGGTCATTCAGTGCTTTCCAGGTGGTGTCCACCGACGCCTGAATGGTGCGTTCGCCGTTGAGTTCCATGTGATTCTCGAAATGTGAAAGGGGTGTCGTGCAGGGTGGCGCTCAGCCCAGGACCACCTGGCGTTTGATCAGGTCGGCGATCTGCGCGTCGTCGTAGCCGGTTTCGCGCAGCACGTCCTGGCTGTGCTCGCCCAGCGTGGGCGCCAGCGAGCGCACCGATGCGGGTGTGGCCGAGAACTTGGTCGTCGGCCGCACCGTGACGATCTTGCCCTCCGTGGCATGTTCCGTGGGTTGAAACAGGCCGATGGCGGCGAGTTGCGGGTGCTGCGGCAGGTCGTCGAGCCGGTAGATTTTCGTCGCCGGGATGTCCAGCCGCGCGCACAGGTCGAGCCAGTATGCCGTGGTCTGGTGGCGGGTGAACCGGGACAGCTCGTCGTACATGCCCAGGGTGCCGTTGCTCTTGGCACCGTATTTCTCGGCCAGCTCGGGAACGCCGAGCGCCTCGAACAAGGCACGGCGATGCGACACGGTGTAGGCAAGGATGGCGATGTGGCCGTCCGAGGTGGCCACCGGGGTGCGCGAGCCGCTGCCCAGCAGGCGGGCGTAGCCGGCGGCACCGGCCGGCGGATCGAAGGCGAGGCCGCCCAGGTGCTCGGCGAGCATGAAGGACACCAGCGTTTCGAACATCGGCACCTCGACATACTGTCCCTGGCCCGTCCTGGCCTGGCAGTACAGCGCGGCCAGGACGGCGTTGGCCAGGGCCAGGCCGGCGGTCTTGTCGGCGATCAGGGTGCGCACATAGCTCGGCGTTTCGCCTTCGCCCGCCGTGAGGCCCACCAGGCCGCAGGCGGCCTGGATGGTGTCGTCGAACGCGGGCTTGTCGCGGTCGGGGCCGTCCTGGTCGAAACCGGTGGCCACGCAGTAGACCAGGCGCGGGTTGATCTTCGACAGCGCTTCGTAGCCGAGGCCCAGGCGCTCGATCGCCTTGACGCGCATGTTGTGCACCACGACGTCGACGTCCTTGACCAGGCGGCGCACCACCTCCACGCCCTCAGGGGTCTTGAGGTCGACCACCAGCGAGCGCTTGTTGCGGTTGATGTTCAGGAAGATCGAGCTCATGCCGCCGTTGCGCGTGCCGTTGCCGCGCATGACATCGCCTTCGCGGGATTCGATCTTGATCACGTCCGCGCCGTAGTCGCCCAGCACCTGCGTGCAGATCGGGCCGAGCACCACGGCGGTGAGGTCGAGGACGCGGACGCCTTGCAGGGGTCCGGAGGGAGCGGGAGTCTTCGGTGCGGTCATTCAGTCTGCCTTGATGTTTCCACGGCGCGCGGCTTCGGTGTATTTCGCCAGGTCGCGCTTGACCAGCGCGGCGGTCTGCTGTGCGGTGATGCCGGAAGGGCTGATGCCCATCTTTTCCATCTTCTGCTGGATCTCGTCGCTCGCCACGATGGCGGCGATCTCGCGCTGCAGGCGGTCCACGATCGGCTTGGGCGTGCCTTTGCGGGCGAACAGACCCACGAACACGTCCACATCGAAGCCGGGCAGGCCGGATTCGGCCAGGGTGGGCACGTCCGGCAGGTTCTTCGAGCGCTGGGCGGAGGTGATGGCGATCGGGCGGATGCGTCTGGATTCGATCAGCGGGAGCGTGGGTGCGATGTCGGCGATGAGCATGTCGATCTCGCCGCCCAGGATCGCGGTGACCGCCGGTGCGGTGCCCCGGTAGGCGACGTAGGTGGTGGAGATGCCGGCCTGCTGGTTGAGCAGCTCGCCGGTGAGCTGGAACAGCACGCCCGCGCCGCCGCTGTTGAGGCCGCCGGGTGTGGCCTTGGCCCGCTCGATCAGTTCCCGCGTGTTGGTCACGGGCAGGTCCGGCTTGGTGCTGAACACGATCGGGTAGGTGCCCAGCACCGTGATCGGGTCGTAGTCGTTGATCGGGTGGTAGGGCAGTTCCGATTGCACCGCGGGGTTGATCGTCATGGCGCCGCTGGCGCCGATGAGCAGCGTGTAGCCGTCGGCCGGGGCGTTCTTCACCGCCATGTTGGCGATCGTGCCGCTGGCGCCGGGCTTGTTGTCCACCGTCACGGGCTGGCCCAGGCGCTGCGACAGCGGCGCGGCGATCATGCGCGCCAGGATGTCGGTGCCGCCGCCGGGCGCGAAGCCCACGACGAACTTGATGGGCTGCTTCGGGTAGTCGGCCTGGGCTTGAGCGGGCGCAGCGGCAGCGAACATGGCGAGGCCGGCCAGGAGGAGGGGGCTGAACGTCTTCATGAGGAGGGCTTCGGAGTTGGGGTTACTGAGGGGAAGCGACACGCACGTCGGGATGGACCACGTCGCCGCGGTCGACGATCTGCACGCCGTCGAGCCACAGGCTGCACTGGCGCATCGGCAGGTCCATGTGGCAGGCGGTGTCGTTGGTGCCGCCGAGTTCGAGGTTGGGGCCGGTGGAGAACAGCACGTTGCCGTAGAAGGACAGGGCGTTCATCACGTGCTCGTCGGGCAGGTGGCGCGTGGTGGAGAACTGGTACCAGCGGGCGCGCTCGTTCAGGCCCCAGCCGATGTGCGAGATCGCGTAGGCGCGCGGGTCGTTGAAGCTCTCCATGTAGCTGCGGATGAGCTGCGCGTCCAGGCCGTCGCCCGCGATGTCGACGATCATGCCCTTCTCGACCTGGAGGACCACGCGCGACTGCACGTACTGCTTGAACGCGCAGAGGATGTCGCCGGGTTGCAGCACCACGGTGCCGTCGATCTCGCCGTCGTTGCCCTGCGTGAAGGCAAAGCCGGAGGGCAGGTGGTCCCAGCGGCCGGGCTCGTCGGTGTAGCCGTACTCGGACATCACGGGGTATTGCCCCAGCTTGTAGCGGATGTCGGTGCCGGCGTCGGAGGTGAAGCGCAGCTCCCTGGCCTGTTCCAGCATGGCCTTGGCGCGCTCGACGCGGCGGCGCAGGTCCTCGGTGGGGAACATGGCCTTGATGACATGCAGCGGCTCCATCACGCGCAGGATGCGAACGCCCGCCGCCTGGATCTCGTTCTGCTCCCTGGAGAACAGCAGGCCCAGCATGTCGATCACCATGTCGGCGGATTTGAGGGTGCGCATCGCCAGCTCGTTGCCGACGATGGGGTGGCGGCCCTGCACGCCCACGGCGTTGGCCTGGTCGCGGGCGACGTTGAGGTTGAAGGTGGTGGCACCCAGGCGCCTGGCCGCGACCATGAACGCGTGCGCGCACTCGGCGCGCTCGTCGCCGGCGCTCAGCACCACCATCGTCTGGCCCGGCCCCACCTTGCAGAGTTTGAGCTCCTCGGTGAGCACGTTCAGCATGTCGGCGTCGATCTTCATGGGTTCTTTCCTTGCTTGCTCTTACGGTTGTGCCGGCGGGTTCAATGCCCGTGCCAGGCATTCGCGAAAACCGGCGAAGTCATCCACCTGCAGCTGGTGGCCGGCCGACATCAGCCGATCCACCTGCAGGCCGGGCAGGCGCTTGCGCATGTCCTGCACGTCCTGCTTGGAGACCACATTGCCCTGGCCCGCGCAGATCAGGTGGGTGGGAACGGTCATGCAGGCCAGGTCGGCCAGCATGTCCTGCTGGTGAAAGTCGTCGTAGGTGACGTAGACCGCGCGCTCGTCGCAGGTGGCCAGCCACTGTGCGCGCAGCACCAGCAGTTCTTCGGGCCAGGCCGCCTGGCCCGGGCGGCGCAGCAGCGCTTCGGCCTCGCCCCGGTGTGCGGCGCGCACCATGGCCAGCGTGCGGTCCATCGGAATGGGGTAGGGGCGGCGGCCCGGGCCGCTGGTGGGCGGGTCCAGCAGCACGGCGCGCTGCGCCGCATGGCCGGGCGCGCGCAGCGCGCGCAGTGCAATGCGCGCGCCCATCGAATGACCGACCAGCGTGTAAGGACCGAGGCCGAGGGCCTGTGCGAAGGCCAGCACGTCCTGCGCGCAGGCGTCGACGCCGTAGTCCAGGTGGGCGCCCGATTCGGACAGGCCGCGGCCGCGCACGTCCAGGATGTGGCAGTCGTGCGTCTCGCCGAGCCAGCGGCCGACGTGGTCCCACAAGGCCGCAGGGCTGACGATGCCCGGCACGATCACCACCACCGGCCCCCGTCCCCCGTAGCGCAGGTAGTGCTGGCGGATGCCGTTGGCCCGGACGTGCTGGCCGTGCAGGTAGGTCACGCCGACGCTCCCTCGGCGTTGCGCGCTTCGCGCATCGTGGCGGCCAGGCGGTCGAGCGACATCGGCAGTCGCGTGACCGAGACCGACAGGCCCGAGAGCGCGTTGCTGACCGCGTTGGACAGCGCGGCGCCGGTGCCGATGATGCCGCCTTCGCCCGCGCCTTTGACCCCCAGCGGGTTGGAGGGCGAGGGGCTCAGTTCCAGCGTGAGCGCGTCGACATGCTCGAAGTCGGTGGCCACGGGCAGCAGGTAGTCGGCGAAGGTGCCCGTGATCAGCTGGCCGTCTTCGTCGTAGATGAACTCGTCCAGGAAGGTGCCGCCCAGGCCTTGCACGGCGGCGCCCACGGTCTGGCCATGCACGATCAGCGGGTTGAGCATGCGGCCGACGTCCTCGACGCAGAGGAACTTTTCGACCTTCACCTGGGCGGTCTTGGGGTCCACGCTCACGTGCGCCAGCTGCAGGCCGAACGTGAAGGTGAGCTTGTCGTTCTCGAACGAGGTTTCCACGCTGACCGGGCCGCGCTCGTGCGGGCCGCACACCGGCAGGCCGGCGGCCAGGGCCACCGGCGTGGCGATCACGGCGCCGTCGATCTCCCGCACCACCCGGCCTTCGCGCCAGGCCAGGCCTTGCGGACCCGCCAGGCCGTTGAGCGAAGCGGCGCGCTCCAGCAGCACCCGTTGCATCGCCTGGCCGACCTTGAGCACCGCGCTGCCGCCCATCACCGCCGAACGCGAGTGGTAGGCGCCGAAGCCCTGCTTGAGGTAGGTGGTGCTGCCGTGGTGCACGCGGATGCTGTCGTAGGGCACGCCCAGCGCGTCGGCCAGCACCTGCGCCATCACGGTTTCATGACCCTGCCCTGCGCTGGAGGAGCCGACGAAGAGGTCGAAGCTGCCGTCCGCACGCAGTTCCAGGCGGGCGTGTTCGCCCGGGCCGCCGCCGGTGGATTCGGTGAAACACGCCAGGCCCACGCCGTGCAGTCGGCCGTCGATGAGCTGGCCGTTGCGGGCCTGGAGGGCGTCATAGCCGAAGTGCGCCAGACCGCGCTCGAACACCGTCGGGTAGTCGCCGCTGTCGTAGACCGTGGTGGGCTGGCCGGGCACGAGCGGGCCGGCGTCGTAAGGCATCTGCGCGGCGGTGATGAGGTTCCTGCGCCGGAACTCCACCGGGTCGATGCCCATCTCCTTGGCCGCGATGTCGATCAGGCGCTCGCGGAAGAAGCAGGATTCGTAGCGACCCGGCCCCCGGTAGGTGCCGGCGGGTGTCTTGTTGGGGATGACCGCGCGCACGTCGAAACCCAGGTTCGGGATCGCGTAGGCGCCTTGCAGGAACTGGGTGCCCTTGCCGGCCATCACGCCCGAGTTGGTGCGCACGTAGGCGCCGAGGTCGCTCAGCACCTGGCCGCGCAGGCCCTGGATGAGACCGTCGCGGTCCACCGCGATCTCCAGCTCGCAATGCATTTCGCGCGAGTGGTTCATGGCCATCAGGTTCTCGCGCCGGTCCTCGATCCACTTCACCGGCCGGCACAGCAGCCTGGCGGCGAACGGCACCAGGAAGTCTTCGGGGTAGAAGTCGCCGCGCACGCCGAAGCTGCCGCCGACATCGACCTCGATCATGTCGATCGCGGACGGCGGCAGGTCCAGCATGCCGGCCAGGATGCCGCGGTTGGCGAAGGGCACCTTGCCGGCGCCCCACACGTTCAGGTGCCCGGCGGCGGCGTCCCATTCGGCCACCAGCCCGCGCGTCTCCAGCGGCACGGCGCTGTGGCGGTGCACGTAGAAGCGCTCCTTGCGGGTGTAGTGCGCGCCGCGGAAGGCGGCGTCCACATCGCCGCGGCCCACGTGGTAGGCGCTGGCGATGTTGCTGCCCTGCGCGGCGTGGATCAGCACCGCGTTCTGCGCGGCGGCGTGGGCATCGACCGCCGCTTCCAGGCCGTCGTAGTCCACATGGATCAGCTCGGCCGCGTCTTCGGCGATGTAGCGGCTTTCCGCGATCACCATCGCCACCGGCTCGCCGACATAGCGCACGATGTCCTCGGCCAGGGGGCGCTGCAGGAAGTTCTCCATGCCGGGCAGCGGGCAGGTGCGCTGCGGAATGGGCCTGGCCCACGGCGCGATGTCGGCGAAGGTGATCACTTCTACGACGCCGGGCAGTTCCAGCGCGGCGCTGGCGTCGATGCCGAGCACCCGGGCATGGCCCATCGGGCTGCGCACCACCACGGCGTGCAGCATGCCCGGGCGCTTGATGTCGTCGACAAAGCGGCCCTGCCCGGTCAGCAGGCGCAGGTCTTCGTTGCGCTCCTGGGCGCGTCCGATCATGGCGTCGCTCACGGCCGGCCTCCGGCTTTCTGCGCCTGGCGCGCTTCGGCGGTGGCGACGATGGCGTCGACGATGGGGATGTAGCCGGTGCAGCGGCAGATGTTGCCGGAGATCGCCTCGCACGCCTCCTCGCGCGTGGGGCAGGGTGTGCGCTCCAGGAAGGCGTGCGCGGTGGTCAGCATGCCCGGGGTGCAGAAGCCGCACTGCAGCGCGTGGTGGCGCCGGAAGCTGGCTTGCAGATCGGTGAGTTCACCGGGCCGGGACAGGCCCTCGACGGTGCCGACGTCGCGGCCGTCGGCCTGCACGGCAAACATCAAGCAGGCGCGCACCGGTTCCTGGTCGAGCAGCACCGTGCAGGCGCCGCAGACCCCGTGCTCGCAGCCCAGGTGGGTGCCGGTGAGGTCGAGTTCGTCGCGCAGAAAGTCGGCCAGCGTCAGGCGGGGCTCGACGTCGCGTTCGACCGCCTGGCCGTTGACGCGCAATTGGATTCGGATGGCTTCGGTCATGGGGATGTTCTCCGTGTCGGCGTTCAGGACGCCAGCGCCTGGCGCAGGACGCGCGCCATGAGCGTCTGCACCAGTTCGAGCCGGTACTCGGCCGACGCGTGGTGATCGCTCATGGGGTCCACCGCGGCGCGCGCGGCATCGGCCACCGCCTCGATGGCGGCGTCGGTGACGACGCGGCCTGCGAGCAAGCCGGGCGCGGCTTCGATGACCAGGGGTCGGGATGTGGCGGCGAACACCACGCATCGCGCCTGGGTACAGCGGCTGCCCGCGTCGAGATCGAGTGTGCAGAGCGCGCCGGTGATCGCGAAGTCGCCCCGGCGGCGCGAGACTTCTTCAAAGCCCCAGCGGCGTTGCGAGGGCCAGGCGGGAAACTCCACCGCTTCGATCAGTTCGCCCGGTTGCAGGTCGGTGGTGTAGACGTCCTGCGTGAAGTCCACCGCCTTGACGCGGCGGCACCCCTGCGTGCTGGCGATGACGATGGTGGCGTCCAGCGCGATGCAGACCGCCTGCCATTCGGCCGCCGGGTCGGCGTGCGCGAGGCTGCCGCCGATGGTGCCCCGATTGCGGATCTGCGCGTGCGCGACAAAGCGCATCACCTCGGGAATGAGCGGCATGCGGCGCTGGAGCAGTTCGCTGCGCTCGAACGCCGCGTGCGGCGTCATGGCGCCGGCCTGGATGCCGCCGCCCGGCAGCTCGCGGATCCCGCGCAGGCTCTCGATGCGGCCCAGGTCGATCAGCACCTCGGGCGTGGCCAGGCGCATGTTCATGGCCGGCACCAGGCTCTGACCACCGGCGATGACCTTGGCACCGTCCCCCAGATCGGCCAGTCGGCGCAGGGCCTCGTCCAGTGTCGAGGGGGCTTCGTATTGGAATCTTGGGGGCTTCATGGATCTCTCGGACGTGGGAGGGTCGTCGGCCTAGAGCGGCACGTTGACGGCGTCGTAGGTGAACAACCACTCGTAGCGCTCGCGGATGCGGGCGGGGTCCCATTCGATGGAGGTGTAGTTGTCCGCCTGCACGGGGTCCAGCAACTGTTCGTTGTGGAAGCGCTTGAGGTTTTCGGACGACTTGTTGACGATTTGCGTGGTGCGTTCGATGCGGGCGTGATCGTAGCGCAGCAGGGCTGCCGCAGGATCGTCGGCGCCGGCCTGCAGGGCGCGGGCCAGCACCATGCCGTCTTCGATCGCCATGTTGGCGCCTTGCGCCAGGTAGGGCAGGGTCGAGTGGCAGGCATCGCCCAGCAGCGTGACGCGGCCGTGGCTCCAGCGCGTCAGGGTGGGGTGCAGGAACAGCGCCCATTTGAAATGGTGCTCGATGTTCTCGACCATCAGTTGCACGTCCGGGTGCCAGCCGACGTAGTCGGCCTTGCATTCTTCGAGCGTGCCGGCTTCGGTCCAGGACTCGACCTGCCAGCCGTCGCGTTCGACGTGGCCGACGAAGTTCAGCAACTGGCCGCCGCGCACCGGGTAGGTGATGGTGTGGCCGTGGGGGCCGATCCAGTTGACGCCGACCGGGCGGCGCAGGTGTTCGGGCAGGCGATCCATCGGGATCAGGCCGCGCCAGGCCATGCCGCCGGTGAACTGGGGCTTGTGCTCGCCCACGAGCTGGCGGCGCACGCGCGAGTGCAGGCCGTCGGCACCCACCAGCACGTCGCCGCGCACGGTCTGTCCGTTCTTGAGCTGGAGTTCCACTTCGTCACCCACTTCGCGGAAGCCCACGCCTTGCGAGTCCACGTGCACGGCGTCGGGCTTGAGGGCTCGCACGGCATCCAGCAGCATCTGGTGCAGGTCGGCGCGGTGCATCAGGTAGTAGGGCGCGCCGTAGCGTTCGATCGATTCGGCCCCCAGGTTCAGCAGCGGGATCGTCTTGCCGCTGGACCAGATGCGCACTTCCTTGGACGAGGACTCCACGCCCCACTTCACCAGTGCTTCGTTCAGGCCCAGCGCCTGGAGCACGCGCACGCCGTTCGGGCCGAGCTGCACGCCCGCGCCGATCTCCTTGAGTTCCTGCGCCTGCTCGAACACCTCGACGTCCATGCCCCGCTGCAGCAGGGCCAGGGCCGCCGTCAGGCCGCCGATGCCGCCGCCGGACACCACCACTTTCAATTTCTTGCTCACGTTCAAGTTCCTTGGGAAGCCTTGGGATCGGCGTCGGCCTGGCGAAGCAGCTCAAGGGCTTCGCTCACGGGCATGACGTCGGCGTATTTGCTGTTCATGTCGAACAGGTTGACGGCGTGGGAGGTCTGGGAGCGGTCGAACACCGCTTCCATCGGGACCACCACGCGGAAACCCAGCGACGTGGCGTCCACCACCGTGGCGCGCACGCAGCCGCTGGTGGTGGTGCCGGTGACGAACACCGTGGAGATGCCGTTGTCCACCAGGTAGCTCACCAGCGGCGTGCCGAAAAACGCGCTCGGGTGCTGCTTGGGCAAGAGGATGTCGCCTTCGACCGGCGCCACTTCTTCCACGAAGTCGTAGCCGCGCAGTGGAATGGTCATGACCGCCGGGGCCTTGTCGGCCCAGCGGCCGCCGTCGTAGGCCTTCTTGGGAGCGACGTGCGGAAACATCACCGGCAGACCGGCGGCGCGAAACGCCTCGATCAGGGCGCGGATGTGCGGCACCGCGTTCCAGCCGTGTTCTCCGCAGCTGGTCGGGTACTCCTTGATGGCTTCCTGGATCGGCAGCGGCTGGCTGCTGACCGAGCGGTACTGCACGTCGATCACCAGCAGGGCGGCCTTGCCCGGCTTCTGCGACTGGCTCCCGAACCCGATCGAGTTGTAGAGCGCCAGCTCGTCGGCGGGGATCACGCTGTGCCAGGGAGGCGTGGGTGCCTCAGGCGCTTTGGAAAAGGTCATGGAAAGATCGGCATTGTTTCTGTTTGAAGGAATATAGTTCTATCAAACAGAATTTACAAGTCAAAAAAGCCTTTTATGTTGCTTTATAGATACATATATTGACTTTGAAGTTCTGTTTGTTAGCATCAAGTTCTGTTCAACGAAATCCGTCGAAAGTTGGCAACGTTCCCGGACCTTGCGACTTTGGCGTTTTGCAATGCCTGAATTCAGTTTTGAGCCCGTGGAGTTGCCGCCAACGGCGCCGGCCTTGAGGGAGCGTGTCAGGCGGTTCCTCGCGTTGGAGCGCTCGCGCAACACCTTTGATCCCGTCCGCAACACCTGGACCTCGTTCAATGCGGCATTCAGCCGCCGTTGCGGTGAAGAGGGTTTGATCGGGCTGGTGTTTCCCCGTGAGTACGGCGGCCAGGGCATGTCGAACCTGGAGCGCTATGTCGTGATGGAGGAGCTGATCGCGGGCGGGGCGCCGGTGGGGGCCCACTGGATCGCGGACCGCCAGAGCGGGATGCAAATTCTGCGCCACGGCACCGAGCACGCGCGCCGCACGATCATCCCGCGCATCGTGACCGGGCAGTGCTACTTCGCCATCGGCATGAGCGAGCCCGATTCCGGTTCCGATCTGGCGGCGGTGCGGACCCGCGCCGTGCGGGTGGAGGGTGGCTGGCGCATCACCGGCACCAAGGTCTGGACGAGCAACGCCCACCGCGCGCACTACCTGATCGCACTGGTGCGCACCGCGCCCAAGACGGAAGCGCGCCATGAGGGCATGACGCAGTTCATCGTGGACATGTCCCAGCCGGGCGTGACCACGCGGCCGATCTACAACCTGTACGGCGGACACGACTTCAACGAGGTGGTGTTCGACGATCACTTCGTGCCCGACGAAATGGTGCTCGGCGAACCGGGCCAGGGCTGGCAGCTGGTCACCGGTGAGCTGGCCTACGAGCGCTCCGCGCCGGACCGTTTCATGAGCGTGTATGCGGTGCTGCTGGAGACCATGCGCAAGCTGGGGCCGCAGCCCGAGGCGCACGCCGCCGTCGAAATGGGCCGTTTCGTGGCGCACCTGGCGGCGCTGCGCTTCATGTCCAACTCGATCGCGGGCAAGTTGCAGCGCGGCGAGCAGCCCATCGTGGAAGCCGCGCTGGTCAAGGACATCGGAACGACCTTCGAGCGCGAGATCCCCGAGGTGGCGCGCCGGCTGATCCCCGTCGAGTCCTCCATGGGGCGCGGCAACAGCTTCGAGGACATGCTGGGCGGCGCGATCCTGCGCGCGCCGGCCGCGACGATCCGCGGCGGCACACGAGAAATTCTGCGCGGGATGATCGCCCGCGGACTGGGTCTGCGATGAACGAGTTGCGTCAGGAACTGGGCAAGGGCCTCGCCCGTTTGAGCGAAGAGGCCTGCACGAACGAGGTGCTGGAAGCGGCCGAGCAGGGCGTGTGGCCCGAGGCGGTCTGGAGCGGTCTGGAAAACATCGGCCTGGTGGTGGCGGCGTTGCCCGAGGAGGCCGGCGGTGTCGGCCTGGAGCTCGCGGACCTGCTCTACATCGTCGCGCGCAGCGCATACCACGCCATGCCGGTGCCCCTGGTCGAGACCTTTCTCGCCGGGCGCGGCCTGGTGAGCGCCGGCATCGAGGTGCCGGAAGGCGCGCTGACGGTGGCGCCCGTGATGGACGACCGCCTCTCGCTGAGCCTGCAGGACGGCACCTGGACCGTGCGGGGCACCGCGCGCCGCGTGCCCTGGGGCCAGGTGTGCGGCCATGCCATGGTGGTGGCCGAACACGACGGCGCCGACCATGTGGCGCTGGTGTGCCTCACCCCGGACATGGTGACGGCCGACGACCGCAACGTCGCCGGCGAGCCCCGCGCGACGCTGACCTTCGACGGCGCCACCGTGGTGGACGCGCGGGCGGTCGCCGGGGCGCGCGAGCAACTGGAACTCGACGGGGCGCTGTTCCGTTCGGTGCAGATGACCGGGGCGTTGGAGCGTGCACTGGAACTGTCTCTCCAGTACGCCGGCGAGCGCGTGCAGTTCGGGCGTCCGATCGGCAAGTTCCAGGCGGTGCAGCAGATGCTCGCGGTCATGGCCGGGCATGTGGCGGCGGCGAAGGCCGCGGCGGACTTCGCGGTGTTCGGCTGTGCCCAGGGGCTGAGCCTGTTCCCCGTGGCCATCGCCAAGGCCCGCACCGGTGAAGCGGCCGGCCTGAGCGCCGGGGTGGCGCACCAGGTGCACGGCGCCATGGGCATCACGCGCGAACACCGCCTGCACTTCTCGACCCGCCGGCTCTGGGCCTGGCGCGATGAATTCGGTGCGGAAGTGCTGTGGCAGCGCCGCCTGGGATCGCTGGTTGCGCAACAGGGACCCGATGCGCTGTGGCCCATGTTGACCGCCTTCGGCGAGTGACGATTTCTTTCAACCCCCTCCAACCACTTTGAGGACATTTCCATGAAAAACTGGTTCGCGCTCGCCTGCACGGCGGCCATGGTGATGGCGGCTCCGCACGCCGCCGCTCAGGCCACCGACTACCCCGGCACCAAGCCGGTCCGCATCGTCGTCCCCTCGGCCCCCGGCAGCGGTGGCGACAGCGCGGCCCGCTTCTTCGGCGAGCAGCTCGGCAAGCAGCTGGGCGGCAGTTTCGTGGTCGAGAACCGCTCCGGCGCGGGCGGCGTGATCGCCGCGAACACCACCAAGTCCGCACCCGCGGATGGCTACACCATCTTCATCGGCAGCAACACGCCGCTGGTGGTGACCCCGCTGGTGATGAAGAACGTGAGCTTCGACCCGATCAAGGACTTCACGCCCCTGTCGGGCACGACGCGCGGCGCGACCATGATCTCGGTGCAGCCGACCTCGTCCATCAAGACGCTGCAGGAACTCGTGGCCAAGGCGAAAGCCTCGCCCCAGCCGCTCAACGCCGGCGCGTTCACCTCCGGCTACCAGCTGGCGCTGGAGTGGTTCGCCCACATGGCCGGCATCAAGATCAACGTGGTGCCTTACCGCGACTCCGCGCAGATGTACACCGACGTCGCCGGCGGCCGCATCGATTTCGTGATCTCCGACGTGGTGGGCGGTTCCGCCGCCGTCCGCGGCAACCTGATCCGTCCGCTGGCGATGTCCGCCGAGAAGCGCCATCCCGACTACCCCAACGTGCCCACGGCGCGTGAGTCCGGCTACCCCGACTTCGTGAACTACGTGTGGTCGTCGTTCGTGGTGCGCGCCGAGACGCCCGCGCCGATCCGCAAGAAGCTGGCCGACGCGCTCGCCCGCATCATGGACACCGACCTGGCGCGCCAGTACGCGAAGAACAACAACACGGAACTGCTGGACCTCGGCCCGGAGGAGATGCGCAAGTTCCAGCTGGAAGAGTTCGAGCGCTTCAGCAAGGTGGCCAAGGCCGCGGGCATCACGCCGCAGTAAGGCGGCACCCCGGGAAGACCGTCTGCGAATGACCGCCACGTTCCCCGGCGCGCGCGCTCCCGACCGCACGCGCGCGCTCCAAGCCCAAGGCCTGCGCCTCCAGGTGTGCGAATGGGGGGCGCCCGACGCGCCACCCGTGCTGCTGGCGCATGGCATCGGTGACTTCGCGCGCAGCTTCGATCTGCTCGCGCCCGCCCTGGCCGACGCGGGCTGGCGCGCGGTGGCCTGGGACCAGCGCGGTCACGGCGACTCGGATCACGCCGACCTCTACAGCTGGCAGGCCGACGTGCGCGACCTGCTGGCCGTGGCCGACGATTGCGGCAGCGCGCCGTTGCCCGCCATCGGCCACAGCAAGGGGGGCTCCTTGCTGGCCTGGGCGGTGCAGGCGCTGCCGTGGCGCTTTTCCCAACTGGTGCTGCTCGACGGTCTGTCGTTCAACTCGCCCGGCGTGGCCGCGCAGGACCTGTGGCGCGGCCTGCTCACCGCCGAGGGGC
>JAGKSX010000166.1 GCA_018993155.1 Hydrogenophaga sp. | reverse complement strand
CGCCGCAGGCGCGGCGCAGGGGTGGGGCAATCAGGCGTGGGCGGAACGCAGGCGGATCGAGAAGTCGCGCAGTGCGGCGATGCCACTTTCCTCGGCGCGGCGGCACCAGGCCTGCAGGTCCACGGCGAGCTGTTCGCGAGTGGAGTTCGTGCTCGACCACAGGGCGCGCAGCTCCTCGCGCATGGTCACCATCTTGTCGAGCACCGGGTGCTCGGCGCGCACCTGGGCCAACTGGGGCTTGACGTTGGCGGGCACCTTGTCGTCGTCGCGGTGCAGCCAGCGGCGCGCGGCCTGCAGCACAGTGGCGTCGCCGCGGCGCTGCTTCAAGGCCTCGAGCTCGTGCTGGCAGGCGGCGCGCATTTCGCGCGCGTAACCGGCCATCACCTCGTAGCGGTTGGCGATGATCGCCTCCAGGGTCTTCTCGTCGGCCACCGGGCGCACGGCGCCATAGGCCATCTTCGGCGGCACCTTCTTCACCGAGGCCAGGCCCACGGACTTCAGCATGGTGATGTACATCCAGCCGATGTCGAATTCGTAGGGCTTGACCGACAGCTTGGCCGAGGTCGGGTAGGTGTGGTGGTTGTTGTGCAGCTCTTCGCCTCCAATGAGGATGCCCCAGGGCGACACGTTGGTGCTGCCGTCGGCGGCTTCGAAGTTGCGGTAGCCCCACCAGTGGCCGATGCCGTTGATGATGCCGGCGGCGGTGATGGGAATCCAGGCCATCTGCAGCGCCCAGACCGACAGGCCCAGGACCCCGAACAGCGCCACGTTGATGATCAGCATCAGGCTCACGCCCAGGCGCGAGCGGCCGGTGTAGAGGTGCTTTTCAATCCAGTCGTTCGGCGTGTTGTGGCCGTAGCGCTCCATGGTCTCGGCGTTCTTGGCCTCGGCCCGGTAGAGTTCTGCGCCTTCGTAGAAGACCTTTTTGATGCCGAAGATGTGCGGGCTGTGCGGATCACCTTCGTGTTCGCATTTGGCGTGGTGCTTGCGGTGGATGGCCGTCCACTCCTTGGTGACCATGCCGGTGGTCATCCAGAGCCAGAAGCGGAAGAAATGCGACGCGATCGGGTGCAGGTCCAGCGACCGGTGTGCGGAATGGCGGTGCAGGTAGATGGTGACGCTGGCGATCGTGATGTGCGTGAACACCAGGGCCACGATGAGCACCTGCCACCAGGCAGCGCCCGTCAGGCCGTTGGCCAGAAACTGGATCAGGCCATCCCAGACAGCAGAGAAGATTCCGGAATCGGAAGAAAACATGGAGTTCCTAAAAGACCGCCCTCGGTCACGGACATGAAGGGGCGCCAGGCCCATGGGCGGTGTGGGCCAGCGAAGCCTGGATTTTAAGGCCGGGGGTGCAAATCGCCAACCGGTGAGCCGCCCCAGGATGAAAACTTAAGCCTTTATTTCAGGCGACTTGCACGCTATTCAAGCCTTTTTCCGCCAAACGGCAGCAAAAAAGCCGTCTGTTGCATGCCGATGAGGCCACAAACGCAGCCATTTTCCGTTTTCACCTGCGCACAGGGTGGATGCGTCGGAAACGTGCACCCCTTCCAGCAGGCTGGCCACCGGCACCGGTTCGAATTCCGGGTGGGCGGGTTCGAATGCCGCGCACACGGCCTCGTTTTCGGCCCGGAGCAGGCTGCAGGTCGCGTACACCAGCCGTCCGCCGGGCTTGAGCAGGCGGTCGGCACTGTGCAGGATGGCCTGCTGCAATTCGGCCTGGGCGGCCACGGTCTGCGGCGTCTGGCGCCATTTCAGGTCCGGGCTGCGCCGCAGGGTGCCCAGGCCCGAGCAGGGGGCGTCGACGAGCACGCGGTCGATCTTGCCGGCCAGGCGCTTGATGCGGTCATCCCGCTCGTGGGCGATCGCCACCGGGTGCACGTTGGACAGGCCGCTGCGCGCCAGCCGGGGCTTGAGCGCGTCGAGCCGGTGGCCGGAGGTGTCGAAGGCATAGAGCCGGCCGCTGTTGCGCATGGCAGCACCGATCGCCAGGGTCTTGCCCCCGGCACCGGCGCAGAAATCGACCACCATCTCGCCGCGCTTGGCGTCCAGCAGCAGGGCCAGCAGTTGGGAGCCCTCGTCCTGGATCTCCACCTCGCCCTGCACGAAGGCCGGCAGTTTGGCCAGCGAGGGCTTGCCCTGCAGGCGGATGCCCAGGGGCGAATACGGCGTGGCCGCCCCCGTGAGACCGGCCTTCTGCAGGCCGGCCAGTGCGGCGTCGCGCTTGGCCTTGAGCACGTTCACCCGCAGGTCCAGGGGCGCGGGCTGGTTCAGGCTGGCGACCAGCGCGTCGAATTCGTCGCCCACCTGCTCGCGCAGGGCGGTGGCCAGCCACTCGGGCAGGTTGTGGCGGTGCGGCGCCATCAGGTCGGCGTCGGTGACGGCGTCGCAATGGTCAAGCCAGTTTTTTTCGGCGTCCGTCAAGGCGCTCTTGACGAAGTCGCGATCGCCCGGGAAGGCCAGGATCGCCAGCCGGCGCCACTTGGAGCCACTGCCGGAGCGGGCCAGCCACTCCAGCTTGAGGCGCTCGCGCAGGGTGGTGTAGACGGAGTCGGACAACGTGGCCCGCTCGCGTGGCCCCAGGGATCGGTTTTCACGGAAATGGCGCGCGACGACGGCGTCGGCGGGGTGTTCGAACTTGAAAACCTGCTCGATCAGGCTGGCGCTTTCGTCCAGAAGGGCTTTGGGGTGCATAAGCCGTATTGTCCACCGGGGATAATCAGAGGCTATGTCCGACATCCCGAACCAAGTGCGCCGCCGGCGCACTTTCGCCATCATCTCCCACCCCGACGCGGGCAAGACCACCCTCACCGAGAAGCTGCTGCTGTTCTCGGGCGCGATCAACATCGCGGGCAGCGTGAAGGCGCGCAAAGCCGCGCGCCACGCCACCAGCGACTGGATGGAGATCGAAAAGCAGCGGGGCATCTCGGTCGCCTCCTCGGTCATGCAAATGGAGTACCGCGACTGCGTGATCAACCTGCTGGACACTCCGGGCCACCAGGACTTCTCGGAAGACACCTA
>JAGKSX010000047.1 GCA_018993155.1 Hydrogenophaga sp. | reverse complement strand
CGGCACCGCCATGGGCTCGCCGTCGAGCAGGCGCGCTTCGTCGGCGCGCCAGAACACCCAGAAACAGGGGTTCGGGCTGTTGAGATTCAGGAAGTAGCCCTCGGCATCGTCGCGGAACAGCTCGACGCGAAAACGCGGGAACAGCCAGTGCGTGGCCTGCGCGTCGACGCCCAGGGTGTCCACCGGCTCGACCGCCTGCGGTTCGTGGCTTTCGTGCTCGGGTGCCGGGCCGGTCTCGTCGGGATCGCTGTGCACCATCACGTCGGCCAGCACCCATCGCCAGGCCTGCCAGCGGCTCATGGGCCCACTCACCGGCTCGCGCCGCATCACCACATCGACCTCGATGGCGGGTCGGCTGCGGGTGGCGGGCAACGTATGTTCAATCTTCATATGAAGATCGCAATGTAAGCCATCCACCCGGGGTGAGCGCAGTCTGTGCGGGATCACCCAGCCACCGACTGCGGCATGCGCGGGGAAACCCTGAGCGCTGGCACGCCAGCCACGCCCATCCAGGACACCGAGGAACCGGCTTTGCCGGGCCTCAGGTGTCGCCCCCTGGGGGGTGACGCGCCGCAGGCGCGGCGCAGGGGGATCCTCTAGTACGTCTCGAGGTGCAGGCGTCCTTCGCGCTTGAGTGCACCGCCCACGGTGTCCCAGTTCAGGCCCGCGCCCTGCGCCACATCGCGCAGCGCCAGCACCACGCCCTCTTCCATGCTCTTGAGGCCGCACACATAAAAGTACGTGTTCGGGTCCTGCAGCAGCAAGGCCAGGTCGGCCGCGCGCTCGCGCATCACATCCTGCACGTAGCGCTTGGGCTGGCCCGGCGTGCGGCTGAACGCGAAGTTGGTGTCGATGAAATCCTTGGGCAGGCTTTGCAGCGGACCGAAGTACGGCAGCTCTTCCTGGGTTCGTGCACCGAAGAACAGCATGAGCTTGCCGCCCTCGAACTTGCCCGAGGCGCGCAGGCGCCGGCGCCATTCGGTCATGGCGCGCATGGGCGCGCTGCCGGTGCCGGTGCAGATCATCACGATGTTCGAGCGCGGGTGGTTGGGCATGAGGAAGCTGGTGCCGAACGGCCCGATCACCTCCACCTTGTCGCCCACCTTGAGGTCGCACATGTAATTGCTCGCCACGCCACGCACCGGTTCGCCGTCGTGGTCTTCGAGCACGCGCTTGATGGTCAGCGACAGGTTGTTGTAACCCGGGCGCTCGCCGTTGCGCGGGCTGGCGATGGAGTACTGGCGCGCGTGGTGACGGCGGCCGATGTCGTCCACGCCCGGCGGCACGACGCCGATGCTCTGGCCTTCCAGCACCGGGAAGGGCATGGCGCCGAAATCGAGCACGATGTGGTGGGTGTCGTAGTCGCTGCCGGCGGTCTTGCCGACTTCGGTCACGCGCACATTGCCCACCACGGTGGCGGTCACGGTCTTCTGCGTGGCCTTGGGACCGTAGAGGTTGCTGTAGGCGTGCGCGGCCGACCAGGGCGGCAGCGTCGCGCCGAAGGCCGACGAGTTGAAGGCCTCCTCACCGCTGGGGTCTTTCGCCACCGCGGGCGCGGCGGCGGGCGGCGCGGCCACGGACACGTCGGCATCGGCATCGGCCAGGCCTTCGAGCTCTTCGGGCGGCAGCTCGGCCGGCAGCGATTCCCAGGTGAGCTGCTCGGCGGTCGTGTAGGCCCGCACGCGCGGCATCATGCGCCAGTTGTCGATCGAGCCCGTGGGGCACGGCGAGATGCAGTCCATGCACAGGTTGCACTTGGACGCGTCGACCACGTAGTTGAGGTTGTCGTGCGTGATCGCCTGCACCGGGCAGATCGCTTCGCAGGTGTTGCAGCGGATGCAGATCTCGGGGTCGATCAGGTGCTGCTTGATGACAGCGGCTTCGGCAACAGCGTTCATGATGGTGTCTCCAGGAATCGAGACAGTGTAGGAGCGAGAAGATGTTCAACCAAGGTCGCCGCGGAACTGGCTTTGCCAGGCCGCCAGCGACGCCCCCTGGGGGGTGACGCGCCGCAGGCGCGGCGCGGGGGGGATCACCCAAACCTGACGTACTCGAAATCGACCGGCTGACGGTTGATGCCCATGACCGGCGGTGCGATCCAGCCGGCGAACTTGCCGGGATCGACCACGCGGCCCATCAGCGACGCGACAAAAGCGAAGTCTTCCGGCGTCGGCAGCCATTCGCTCTTCTTCGCGGCCCACTCGGCCTCGCTCACCACGCGGCCGTCGGGCGACATCTTGATGCCGGCGAGCGCGCCGATCTGGCGGTTGAAGGCCTTGTGCGGCACGGTCAGGCGCGTGGGGATGCCGGCCTTTTCCAGCACCTTGTTCCAGCGGTTCACGCCAGCCACGGAGTCGGCGATGAAGTCGTCGCGCAGCACCTCGTTGAGCGCGTTGAGCATCGGCACGTCCTTCTCGACAAGCTGGCCGTCCTTCACCTCGAGCACCTTGTAGGTCTGGCCCTTGAGCACGTGGTCGTCGGTGCGCTTGCCTTCTTCGTAGCGGCCCTTGAGGCCCGAGCTGTAGAAGATCGCGGCGTTGCTCGACTGGTCGGCGCCGAACAGGTCGATGGTCACCGAGTAGTGGAAGTTCAGGTAACGCTGGATGGTGCCCAGGTCGATGGCGCCAGCGGCGCGCACCTTCTGCGCGTCGTCGGTCTTGAGCTCGTTCATCACCTGCGCGGTGCGCGTGAGCACGCGCGAGACGCCGCTTTCACCCACGAACATGTGGTGCGCTTCTTCGGTCAGCATGAATTTGGTCGTGCGGGCCAGCGGGTCGAACGCGGACTCGGCCAGGGCCGAGAGCTGGAACTTGCCGTCGCGGTCGGTGAAGTAGGTGAACATGAAGAAGGCCAGCCAGTCGGGCGTCTTCTCGTTGAACGCGCCCAGGATGCGCGGGTTGTCCTGGCTGCCCGAGGTGCGCTGCAACAGCGCCTCGGCCTCTTCGCGGCCGTCGCGGCCGAAGTGCTTGTGCAGCAGGTAGACCATGGCCCACAGGTGGCGGCCTTCTTCCACGTTGATCTGGAACAGGTTGCGCAGGTCGTACATGCTGGGCGCGGTCAGGCCCAGGTGGCGCTGCTGCTCGACCGAGGCGGGCTCGGTGTCGCCCTGCGTGACGATGATGCGGCGCAGGTTGGCGCGGTGTTCACCAGGCACGTCCTGCCAGGCTTTTTCACCCAGGTGGTCGCCGAAATGCACCTTGCGCTCGGCGTCGCCCGGGTTCAGGAAGATGCCCCAGCGGTAGTCGCGCATCTTCACGTGGCCGAACTGGGCCCAGCCCTGCGGGTCCACGCTGACCGCGGTGCGCAAGTAGACCTCGTGGTTGGTCGACCCCTCGGGGCCCACGTCGTCCCACCAGTTGATGAAGTTGGGCTGCCAGCCTTCGAGCGCGCGCTGCAGCGTGCGGTCTTCGCTGAGGTTGACGTTGTTGGGGATCTTCTCGCTGTAGTTGATCGTGCTCATGTCGTGCTTCCTCGGGTTCGGTGGCTGGAATGAAATCAGACGCGGTTGAAATCGAAGGCGGCCTTGTCGCCTTTGCCGTAGACCTTCAGCGCACCCTTTTCGCCGACGGCGTTGGGGCGGATGAAGATCCAGTTCTGCCAGGCGGTGAGGCGGCCGAAGATGCGGGTGGCCATGTTTTCCTTCTGCGCGAAACGCAGGTTGGCTTCCAGGCCGGTCAGCGCGTCGGGCGACATGGCCGCGCGCTCTTCGAGCGCCATGCGCACTTCGTCGGCCCAGTCGATGTCGTCAGGCGCGGCCGTCACCAGGCCCAGGGCCAGCGCGGCGTCGGCGTCCAGCGCCTGGCCGATGGCACCGCGCGCGGCTTCCATCGGGGCCGTCTCTTCGTAGAAGCGGCGCTGCAGGCGCGATTGTTCGTTGACCATCGGCAGGAAGCCGAAGTTGAACTCGCCCAGCTGCAGCTTGGGCGCGGCATCGGCGTCGTCGGGCAGGGCCAGCATGTAGGCGCGGTCGGCGCAGAAGGCCAGCTCGGCCAGCGAGCCGGCGAAGCAGGAGCCGGACTCGATCAGCGCGAACAGGCTGCGCGAGGACACGTCCAGGCGGGCGAAGGTGCGGCGCATCAGGCCCAGGGTCTCGCGCACCAGCCAGTGGTCCTTGTTCGCGAGCATCAGCGTGTCGCTGGCGAGCACGGCGGCGGCATCACCTTCGGTTTTGAGCAGCCAGGTGCCGATGTCGAGTTCGTTGGTGCGCAGGCAGAGGATGGCGTCGTCGAGTTCGCGCGCCATCTGCAGCGGCCACCAGGCCGCACCGGCGGCTTCGATGCCGGCGATGTCGATCGGCTGTGCGCCGGTAGGGGCCTTGACCGTGAGGGTGACGTTGCGCTTGGCGCGGTCGATCGACACGTTCACGTAGCGGTAGCTGATGCCGTCGGCGCTGTCGGTGCGCTCGACGCGGGTCAGGGCCACGCCCTTGCCGGCGGCGGGGCGGTCGCTCTTCGCGGCCAGCGCGGCGGCGCGCTCTTTCACATGGGCGGCGAACTGCTGCGGCTTGGCAATCGAGTCCACCAGGCGCCAGTCCACGGCCTTCTGGCCCCGCACGCCTTCGCTGGCGGTGCAGAAGATGTCGGCCAGGTCGTGGCGCACATGGCGCTTGTCGGTCACGCGGGTCAGGCCGCCGGTGCCGGGCAGCACGCCGAGCAGCGGCACTTCGGGCAGGGACACGGCAGAGGAACGGTCGTCCACCAGCACGATCTCGTCGCAGGCCAGGGCCAGCTCGTAGCCGCCGCCGGCGCAGGCACCGTTGAGCGCGGCGACAAACTTCAGGCCACTGTATTTGGAAGAGTCTTCAATGCCATTGCGGGTCTCGTTGGTGAACTTGCAGAAGTTCACCTTCCAGGCGTGGCTGGAGAGGCCGAGCATGAAGATGTTGGCGCCGGAGCAGAACACGCGGTCCTTGCCGCTGGTGACGACCACCGTGCGCACTTCGGGGTGTTCGAAGCGCACGCGGTTGAGCGCGTCGTGCAGCTCGATGTCCACGCCCAGGTCGTAGCTGTTGAGCTTGAGCTTGTAGCCGGGGCGGATGCCGGCGTCTTCGTTGATGTCGACGGCCAGGGTGGCGACATCGCCTTCGAACGACAGCTTCCAGTGGCGGTACTGGCTGGGATCGGTGCGGTAGTCGACGGCGGGGGGCGTGGCGGTGGCGCTCATGGGGTGTCTCCGGGCAGGTGTCTGAGGTCGATGGCGGTCCGCAGGGGACTGCGGCGGGATCAGGCCCGGTGACCTGCACTCAAACGCCGGTCCGAACCTGGTGATGTGAATAATAATTCACAAAGTCAGAAACGTCAATGCACTTTCATGCATGTTTTTCTTCGAACCCGATTGCCTCACGCACTTGGGCCCGCAGCGCGTGGAAAGCGTCTTCCAGGTTGTAGGCGCTGGTGTCAAACGCCATGTCGGCCTTGGAATAGAAGGCCGAACGCCCGGCCAGGATGCGCTTGAGATCTTCCATGGCCTCGCGACTTGCGGCCATGGGCCGCAGGTCGCCCTGGGCCGCCACGCGCCCCATGTGGTCGGCCGGGTCGGCCTGCAGCCACACCGTGGTGCAGTGGGACAGCAGCAGGTTGAAGTTGGCTGCGTCGGACACCAGGCCACCGGGGGTGGCGATCACCACCTCGGGGTAGATCTGGATCGCCTCTTCCAGGGCGCGGCGCTCGTAGCGGCGGTAGGCCGGCGTGCCGTAGAGGGAGTGGATCTCGTTGATGCTGCAGCCGGCGAATTTCTCGATTTCTCGGCTCAATTCGATGAAGGCAAAACCCAGGTCGTCGGCCAGGCGCTGGCCCAGGGTGGACTTGCCCGCGCCGCGCAGGCCGATGAGGGCGATGCGCGCCTTGCGCCCAGGGTCACCGCCACTGGCCGCGCCGCCACCGAGCAGGCTGCCGATGGCGATGCGGGCACGCCGCAGGTCGGCTTCGTTGCGCTTTTCCAGCAACTCACGGATCAGCAACCACTCTGGTGAGCTTGTACTCACATCTCCCAGCAGCTCAGCCAGTGAACACTGCAGCGCCTGCGCCACCTGCAGCAGCACCAGGATGGACGCGTTGCCGGTGCCGTACTCGAGGTTGGCCAAGTGCCGCTCCGACACATCGGCCGCGATCGCCACCGCCTTGCGCGTCATGCCCCGGCGCGAGCGCAGGGTGCGCACGCGCTCGCCCAGCGCCACCAGAAAGGGGTGGCGCTCCTCTTCGGCGCCGGGCTGCTTGGCCTCGCTGGCGGCCATCACGCCGGTCGCGTCGATGTCCATGGTGGGCTGACCTTTCTGTGGATCGGTTGGGCGGGAAAAACCCTTTGAGGGCTTGCCATTCGGCAAAACATGCACTTTAATGCACAATTCGCAAAACGCAAGATAGTGCATTTATAGCGCCATTCTCTCCCTGCGGCCAGTGCCCGGGGTCCGCCACCACCCACCGAGACAACCACCATGACCCCCTCTTCCCTGCTTCCCAACTTCCTCGGCGGCCAATGGCAGACCGGCACCGGGGCGGGCACGCCCTTGTTCGACCCGGTGCTCGGCACCGAACTCGCGCGCGTCAGCAGCGCCGGGCTGGACCTGGCCGCCGGTTTCCACTTCGCCCGCGAACAGGGCGGCCGGGCCCTGCGCGCCCTGAGCTATGGCGAACGCGCTGGCCTGCTGGCGGCCATCGTCAAGGTGCTTCAGGCCAACCGCGATGCCTACTACGAGATCGCCACCGCCAACTCGGGCACCACCACCAAGGACTCGGCGGTCGACATCGACGGCGGCATCTTCACGCTGGGCTATTACGCCAAGCAGGGCGAGGCCCTGGGCGGCGCGCGCGCGCTGCTCGACGGCGAACGCATCCGCATGGGCAAGGACCCGGTGTTCCAGACCCAGCACGTGCTGCAGCCCACGCACGGCGTGGCGCTCTTCATCAACGCCTTCAACTTCCCGAGCTGGGGCCTGTGGGAGAAGGCCGCGCCCGCCCTGCTCTCGGGCGTGCCAGTGATCATCAAACCGGCCACGGCCACCGCGTGGCTCACGCAGCGCATGGTCAAGGACGTGATCGACGCGAACATCCTGCCGGTGGGCGCGCTCTCGGTGGTCTGCGGCTCCTCCGCCGGCCTCATGGACCAGCTGCGGCCCTTCGATGTGGTGTCGTTCACCGGTTCGGCTGACACGGCGCGCATCATCCGCAGCCACCCGGCGGTAGCCTCCGCTTCAGTGCGTTGCAACATCGAGGCCGACAGCCTCAACAGTGCCCTGCTCGACCCGGCCGCCACGGCCGACAGCGAAGCCTTCAACCTGCTGGTGAGCGAGGTGGTGCGCGAGATGACGGTGAAGGCCGGCCAGAAGTGCACCGCGATCCGCCGCGTGTTCGTGCCGCGCGCGCTGTACGACGCGGCCGCCCAGGCCATCGGCGCCAAGCTCACCAAGACCAGCGTGGGCAACCCGCGCAACGAGAGCGTGCGCATGGGTTCGCTGGTGAGCCAGGAGCAGAAGGCCAGCGTGCTCGAAGGCATCGCCAGGCTGCGCACCGAAGCCGAGGTGCTGTTCGACGGCAGCGGCGCCGCGCTGGTGGACGCCGACGCCGCGGTGGCGGCCTGCGTGGCGCCCACGCTGCTGGGCTCGCGCGAACCCGCGAAGGCGAAGGTGCTGCACGAGGTCGAGGTGTTCGGCCCGGTGGCCACGCTGATGGCCTACGACGGCATCGAACAGGCCTACGAACTCATCCGCCGCGGCGAAGGCTCGCTGGTGTGTTCGGTCTACAGCGCCGACCCGGCCTTCACCGCCAGCGCCGCGCTGGAGCTGGGCTCGGCCCACGGCCGCGTGCACGCCATCTCGCCCGACGTGGCGGCCAGCCAGACCGGCCACGGCAACGTGATGCCCATGTCGCTGCACGGCGGCCCCGGCCGCGCCGGTGGCGGTGAAGAACTCGGCGGCCTGCGCGCGCTCGGCTTCTACCACCGCCGCAGCGCGGTGCAGGCCAGCAGCGCCGCGCTGGACGCCCTGGCCGCCTCGGCGGTAGCCTTGAAGTATTGAGCCCGAACCCCGAGAACCGCAGAGGAGACAACCCCATGGACACCACCGTCGCACCGCCCCCCGAGCGCTTCAACTTCGCGCGCCACCTGCTGGAATTCAACAGCGGCCGCGCGGCCAAGACCGCCCTGATCGACGACCAGGGCCAGCTGAGCTACGGCGAACTCAGCGATCAGGTGCGGCGGTTCTCCGCCGCGCTCAGCGCCTTGGGCCTGCGCCGTGAAGAGCGCGTGCTGCTGCTCATGCACGACAGCAGCGACTGGGTGGTGGCCTTCCTCGGCGCGCTGCACGCGGGCGTGGTGCCGGTGGCGGTGAACACCTTGCTGACCGCGCAGGACTATGCATACATGATGGCCAACAGCCGCGCCCAGGCCGCGCTGGTGTCGGCCGCGCTGCTGCCCACGCTGCAGACCGCGCTGGACAACCTGACGGCCCAGGGCGGCCACGAGGTGAAGCACCTCATCGCCTCGCGCGCGACGGGTGCCCTGCCCGATGGCGTGCACCATTTCAGCACCCTGGTGGGCAGTCATGCCCCGGCGGCACAGGCCGCCGACACGCACGGCGACGAACCAGCGTTCTGGCTGTATTCCTCGGGCTCCACCGGCGCGCCCAAGGGCACGGTGCACACCCAGGCCAACCTGTACTGGACCGCCGAGCTGTATGGCAAGGGCGTGCTGGCGCTGCGCGAGAACGACGTGGTGTTCTCCGCCGCCAAGCTGTTCTTCGCCTACGGCCTGGGCAACGCGCTGAGCTTCCCGCTCAGCGTCGGCGCCAGCGTGGTGCTGATGGCCGAGCGCCCGACGCCGCAGGCCTGCTTCAAGCGCTTCAAGGACCATCAACCCACGGTGTTCTACGGCGCGCCCACCGGTTACGGCGGCATGCTCGCCGCCGCCGACCTGCCCAGGAAGAGCGAGGTGGCGCTGCGCCTGTGCTCCTCGGCCGGTGAGGCCCTGCCGCAGGACATCGGTCAACGCTGGACGAACCACTTCGGCGTCGAGATCATCGACGGCATCGGCTCCACCGAAATGCTGCACGTGTTCCTCTCCAACCGCCCCGGCGACGTGCGCTATGGCACCACCGGCAAGCCCGTGCCGGGCTACCAGATCGAACTGCGTGGCGAGGACGGCCAGCCCGTGGCCGATGGCGAGATCGGCGACCTCTACATCAAGGGCCCGAGCGCCGCGCTGATGTACTGGAACAACCGCGGCAAGAGCCGCGACACCTTCCAGGGCGGCTGGACCAAGGCCGGCGACAAGTATTCCCGCGACGCGGACGGCTACTGCACCTACGCGGGCCGCAACGACGACATGCTCAAGGTCAGCGGCATCTATGTGAGCCCGTTCGAGGTGGAGGCCACGCTGGTGCAGCACCCCGCCGTGCTGGAAGCCGCCGTGATCGGCAAGACCGACGCCGACGGCCTGACCAAGACCAAGGCCTTCGTGGTGCTCAAGGCCGGCGCTCAGGCCACCGAAGCCGAGCTGCAGGCATTCGTGAAGGAAAAGCTCGCGCCCTACAAGTACCCGCGCTTCATCGAGTTCCTGCCGGAACTGCCGAAGACGGCCACGGGCAAGATCCAGCGCTTCCGGCTGCGGGAGCGGGAGGCCGGTTAAGCCTCCCTGGCCCCATGAAAAAAGCCGGCTGACGCCGGCTTTTGTTTGGGCGAGAAGGCTTCAGGTGTCCTTCGAAATCTTGATCGATGGGAACTTGCTGGAAAAGTCCTTGGACTTGGCCGCGATCTTGATCGCCACCTGCCGCGCCACGCCCTTGTAGAGGTTGGCGATCTCGCCCTCGGGGTCGGCCACCACGGTGGGCATGCCGCTGTCGGCCTGCACACGGATGCTCATGTTCAGCGGCAGCGCGCCCAGGTAGTCCATGCCGTATTCGGCCGCCATCTTCTTGCCGCCGTCGGCGCCGAAGATGTGCTCCACGTGGCCGCACTTCTCGCACACGTGCACCGCCATGTTCTCCACGATGCCCAGGATGGGCACGCCCACCTTCTCGAACATCTTGATGCCCTTGCGCGCGTCGAGCAGCGCAATGTCCTGCGGCGTGGTCACGATCACGGCGCCGGTGAGCGGCACGCGCTGGCTCAGCGTGAGCTGGATGTCGCCGGTGCCCGGCGGCATGTCGACGATGAGGTAGTCCAGGTCGGTCCAGTTGGTCTGGCGCAGCAGCTGCTCCAGCGCCTGGGTGGCCATGGGGCCGCGCCAGATCATGGCCTCGTCGCGGTCGATCAGGAAGCCGATGGAGATCACCTGCACGCCGTAGTTTTCCAGCGGGTCCATGGTCTTGCCGTCCGAGCTTTCGGGCCGGCCTTCCACGCCCATCATCATGGGCTGGCTGGGGCCGTAGATGTCGGCGTCCAGGATGCCGACCTTCGCGCCTTCGGCGGCCAGCGCCAGCGCCAGGTTGACGGCGGTGGTGCTCTTGCCCACGCCACCCTTGCCCGAGGCCACGGCGATGATGTTCTTCACGTTGGGCATGAGCTGCACACCGCGCTGCACAGCGTGCGCGGTGATCTTCGTGCCCATGTTGACCGACACGTTGTCCACGCCGGGCACCGACCTGGCCGCGGCGATCAGCGCGCGGCGCAGCGACGGCAGCTGGCTTTTGGCGGGGTAGCCCATCTCCACCTCGAACGAGACATCGCCCTCGGCCACCTGCAGGTTCTTCACCGCCTTGGTGGAGACAAAATCCTTGCCGGTGTTGGGATCGACAACGGCTTGCAGCGCGGTCAGCAGTGCCTGGGAATCAACGGCCATGGGAAACGGTCTCCTGAGAGGGGGTGTGGGGTATCGGTGTTGTGAGGGGTGCGGGAGCGTGGGGAAGTCTAACGTCACCCCCGGGTCAAGGGCATACACACAGGCGCCATGAGGGCATCGGCCCGTAAAATGGCCGGTTCCCCGACAGAAAGCCCTTCCCATGAGCCAGCGACGCCTGTTCGTCACCACCGCCCTGCCCTACGCCAACGGCCATTTCCACATCGGCCACATCATGGAGTACATCCAGGCCGACATCTGGGTGCGTTTCCAGCGCATGCAGGGCCACGAGGTGAACTTCGTGTGCGCCGACGACGCGCACGGTGCCCCCATCATGATCGCCGCCGACAAGGCCGGCAAAACCCCGCAGCAGTTCGTGGCCGACATCGCCGCCGGTCGCAAGCCCTACCTGGACGGGTTCCACATCGGCTTCGACAACTGGCACAGCACCGACGGCCCGGAAAACCACGCGCTGGCCCAGGACGTGTACCGCGCGCTCAAGGCCAACGGCCTGATCGAGACGCGCACCATCGAGCAGTTCTTCGACCCCGAGAAGAACATGTTCCTGCCCGACCGCTTCATCAAGGGCGAGTGCCCGAACTGCCACGCCAAGGACCAGTACGGCGACAACTGCGAGGTCTGCAGCAAGGTCTACAGCCCGACCGACCTGATCAACCCCTACTCGGCCCTGTCGGGCGCCAAGCCGGTGCTCAAGCAATCGGAGCACTTCTTCTTCAAGCTCTCCGACCCGCGCTGCCTGGCCTTTCTTGACCAGTGGACCCAGAGCGGTGCGGTGCAGCCCGAGGTGCTCAACAAGATCAGCGAGTGGATCGAACCCGGCGAGGACGGCAAGCCCAAGATGGGCGACTGGGACATCAGCCGCGACGCGCCCTACTTCGGCATCGAGATCCCGGACGCCCCGGGCAAGTACTTCTACGTGTGGCTGGACGCGCCGGTGGGCTACCTGGCCTCCCTGAAGAACCTGTTCGACAAGACCGGCCGCGACTTCGACGCCTTCATGGCCGACCCGAGCACCGAGCAGTACCACTTCATCGGCAAGGACATCATCACCTTCCACACCCTGTTCTGGCCCGCGATGCTGAAGTTCAGCGGCCGCAAGGTGCCCAACGCGGTGTTCGTGCACGGTTTCCTCACCATCAACAACGGCGAGAAGATGAGCAAGAGCCGGGGCACCGGCCTGGACCCGCTGAAGTACCTGCAGCTGGGCATGAACCCCGAGTGGCTGCGCTACTACCTGGCCGCCAAACTGAGCAGCCGCAACGAAGACCTGGATTTCAACCCCGAGGACTTCATGCTGCGCGTCAACAGCGACCTGGTGGGCAAGTACATCAACATCGCTTCGCGCGCGGCCGGCTTCATCGCCAAGCGCTTCGAGGGCCGCCTGGGCGAGGTCTCGGCCGACGGCGACGCGCTGCTCGACCACCTCCAGAGCGCCGCGCCCGGCGTCGCCGAGCTCTACGCCGAGCGCGAGTACGGCAAGGCGCTGCGCGAGATCATGCAGCTGGCCGACCGCGTGAACGCCTACGTGGACCAGAACAAGCCCTGGGAACTCGCCAAGCAGGACGGCATGGACGGGCGCCTGCACGACGTGTGCACCACCTGCATCGAGGCCTTCCGCCTGCTCACGCTCTACCTCAAGCCGGTGCTGCCCGCGCTCGCCGCGCAGGTGGAGGACTTCCTGCAAGCCGCGCCGCTGCAGTTCGCCCACACCACGCGCCTGCTCGGCAAGGGGCACGCGATCAAGGCCTACCAGCACCTGATGCAGCGCGTGGACGTGAAGCAGCTCGACGCCCTGTTCGAGCCGCCACCGGCGCCCGCGCAGGCCGCCACGGTGCCGGGGGGCGAACCGATCGCCGACACGATCACCATCGACGACTTCGCCAAGATCGACCTGCGCATCGCGCAGATCGTGAACTGCGAGGCCGTGGAAGGCTCGAGCAAGCTGCTGCGCCTCACGCTCGACGTGGGCGAGGGCCGCACGCGCAACGTGTTCAGCGGCATCGCCAGCGCCTACGCGCCCGAAGACCTGGTGGGCAAGCTCACCGTGGTGGTGGCCAACCTCGCGCCGCGCAAGATGAAGTTCGGCGTCAGCGAAGGCATGGTGCTGGCCGCCAGCCACGCCGACGAGAACGCCGAGCCCGGCATCCACGTGCTCAACCCCTGGCCCGGCGCCACGCCGGGCATGCGGGTGCGCTGAACGGCGGCTCGCCCGTGTTCAAACCGATCCGGGGCTTCACCAGTCTGCAGCGCACGCCGCAGACCGATCTGAAGCTCGGCTCGGTGCTGGCCTTCGTGGCCGGGGCGGCCAACGCGGGCGGCTTGCTGGCCGTGGGCCAGTACACCTCGCACATGACGGGCATCGTGTCGTCGGTGGCCGACCACCTGGTGCTGGGCGAACTCACGCTGGCCCTGGCCGGCCTGGGCTCGGTGCTGGCCTTCCTGCTCGGGGCCATGACCACGGCCTGGCTGGTGAACTGGGGCCTGCGCCGCGAACTGCGCAGCGCCTACGGCCTGCCCCTGGTGCTGGAGGCCGCCGCGCTGCTGGTGTTCGGCCTGTTCGGTGCCGCCATGGGTTTCATGACGCCGGTCTTCCTGCCGCTCACCGTGGTGCTGCTGTGTTTCATCATGGGCCTGCAGAACGCGGTGATCACCAAGATCTCGCGCGCGACCATCCGCACCACCCACGTCACCGGCCTGGTGACGGACCTGGGCATCGAGCTGGGCAAGCTGCTCTACGTGAACCGGCAGCCGGGTGCGGCGCCGGTGCGGGCCCACCGCGGCAGGCTGCGCGTGCACGGCCAGCTGATCGCCTGCTTCTTCTTCGGCGGGCTGGCGGGCGCGCTGGGCTTCAAGCACCTTGGTTTCATCAGCACCCTGCCGCTGGCGCTGATGCTTCTGCTGCTGGTGATGCGCCCGGCACTGGACGACTGGCAGCGGCTGCGGGCAGCCGCCTGACGCCGCCGTTCAGCGGTTCTTGTCCAGATCCGGGTCGCGCACCGACATCGTGCGCACCACCTTGAGGTCGGCGTCGAACACCACCGTGAACACCTGGGACTCGCCCACGTTCGGGCTTTCGAGGTAGCGCCAGTCGTAGTGCGTCTCGCGCTTGAGCGCGTAGGTGGTGATCTTCATGGGCTTGCCCAGCATGCGGCGCACCGCCTCCATCGGCATGCCGGGCTGCACCTGGGCAAAGGTGCGCGGGTTGAGCACCTGGCGCAGCGAGGCCATCTTGCCGTCCGGGCCGATGGTGATCATGTAGTTGGTGTGGCCCGCGGGCTGGCGGTTGTACTCGTAGATCTGCGCGCCGTCTTCGCCTTCCCACACCGCCTCGGGCGCGCCGAAGCGTTCGCGCACGTCGGCCTCGGTGGACACGCCCTCTTCCAGCTCGCTGATGTTCTGCGGGTCGCAGGCCGCCAGCAGGCCCGCCAGGCCGAGCCCGCCCAGCAGCCCCAGCGCGCCACGCCACGTCCTGCCCATCGCCGCTGTTCGCATGTCGGTCCTTGTCCAGATCAAAAGGCCAGTCTAATGCCCGACCCCACGGCTCAAGCTTGGCGGGCGGCGTGAACCGTAGCCAAAGGTAACATCGGCCCATGTTCCAAGGCCTGCCGCCCCTGGCGCCGTTCCGCCCTCGCCTGCTGAAAGACCTGCGAGGCTACAACCGCGACAAGCTCGCGCGCGATGTGGGTGCGGGTGCCACAGTGGGCATCGTGGCGCTGCCCCTGGCCATGGCCTTCGCGATCGCCAGCGGCCTCAAGCCCGAGGCCGGCCTGTGGACCGCGATCATCGCGGGCTTCCTGATCTCCGCCCTGGGCGGCACCTCGATGCAGATCGGCGGCCCGGCCGGCGCCTTCATCGTCATCGTCTACGGTATCGTCGAGCGCTACGGCGTGGCCAACCTGCTGATCGCCACCGCCAGCGCGGGCGTGCTGCTGTTCCTGCTGGGCCTGTTCCGCCTGGGCACGCTGGTGCGCTACGTGCCGGTGAGTGTCGTGATCGGCTTCACCAACGGCATCGCGGTGCTGATCGCGCTGTCGCAGGTGCGCGACCTGCTCGGGTTGGAGATCGCGAAGATGCCGGGCAGCTTTTTCGGCCAGATGAAGGCCCTGGCGCAGCACCTCGACAGCTTCAACCCCTTTGCCTTCGCGCTCGGCGGCCTGTGCGTGCTGGGCCTGTTCGTCTGGCCGCGCCTGTGGGCGGTGGATTTCCAGTTCCGCCGCCAGATCGAGAAGCTGGACCGGGTGAGCGCGCTCAAGGCCACCTCGCGCCTGCCCGGCCCGGTGGTGGCCCTGGTCACGCTCACGCTGCTGGCCTGGGCCCTGAGCTTGCCGGTGGAGACCATCGGCACGCGCTTTGGCGGCATCCCGCGCGGCACGCCGGCCTTCGAGCTGCCCGACTTCTCGTGGGAGACCGTGCGCCTGCTGGTGACGCCCACGCTCACCATCGCGCTGCTGGGCGCCATCGAATCGCTGCTGTGCGCGCGCGTCGCCGACCAGCTGAGCGACGCGCCCAAGCACGACCCCAACCAGGAGCTGATGGCGCAAGGCGTCGCCAACGCCGTGGTGCCCTTCTTCGGTGGCATGCCCGCCACCGGCACCATCGCGCGCACCGTGACCAACATCCGCTCGGGCGCCGCCTCGCCGGTGGCCGGCATGGTGCATGCGCTCACGCTGGCCGCCGTGGTTCTGGTGGCCGCGCCGCTGGCCTACCACATCCCGCTGGCGGTGCTGGCCGGCGTGCTGCTGTTCGTGGCCTGGAACATGGGCGAATGGCGCGAATTCGGGCGCCTGAGGCAGTTCAGCAACCACTACCGGTTGATGCTGCTGTCCACCTTCTTCGTCACCATCGTCTTCGACCTCACGGTGGCGGTCGAGCTCGGCCTGGTGCTGGCGGTGGTGCTGTTCGTGCGCCGCCAGAGCGAGATCTTCCGCGCCGAGCCGGTGGCGCGCACCGAGCAGCAGGCCACCTACAAGCTCTACGGCTCGCTGTTCTTCGGCGCCGTGGCCAAGATCGATCCCATCGTCGCCGACGTGGAGCGTTCCCCCACGCCGATCAATGTGATGCTGGATGCCAGCCACATGATCTCGCTCGACACCACCGGGCTGGACGCGCTGGAACAGCTGCACAAGGCGGTGCACAAGCGCGGCGGCCACCTGGGCATGGTGGGCCTGCACGCCCAACCGCGTTCGCTGATCGAACGCTCCGGCTTCGCGGGGCGGCTGAACACCTTCCAGTGAGGCCCCAGGGCGGCCCGGTAAAATCGGCCTCTTTCACTCCGCGCACCACCGAGGCCACCATGTCCTTCTTCCGCCGCCCCGATTACCAATCCGACACGACGCAGTTCATCGAACAGCTCAAGGCCGGCAAGCCGGGGCTGGAGCAGTCGCAGCGCCAGGGGCGCGCCCTGTTGTGGGACAAGCAGATCGACCGTGAATTCCAGGCCAAGGCCGAGGCCGCCCGCGTGCCCCAGCAGCCCTACGTCTACCAGACCGGTTCCGACCTCGCCTGATCGTTCGTTTCCATGAGCGATCCGCACACGCTCAACGAGGCCCCGCAGGGGCTGGACGATGTCCTGCCATCGGTGGTGGACCACGTGGCGCTGGCGCGGCTCTACGGCGAACCGCTGTTCGCCATGCCGCGCGACCTGTACATCCCGCCGGACGCGCTGCAGATCTTCCTGGAGGCCTTCGAAGGCCCGCTGGACCTGCTGCTCTACCTGATCCGCAAGCAGAACTTCAACATCCTCGACATTCCAATGGCGGCGGTGACCCGCCAGTACCTCACCTACGTCGATGAGATCCGCGCCAGCAACCTGGAGCTGGCGGCCGAGTACCTGCTGATGGCGGCCATGCTGATCGAGATCAAGTCGCGCATGCTGCTGCCGCCCAAGAAGACGGCCGAGGGCGAGGAACCGGAAGACCCCCGAGCCGAACTGGTGCGCCGCCTGCTCGAGTACGAGCAGATGAAACTGGCCGCGCACCGCCTGGCCGACAGCCCGCAGTACGGTCGCGATTTCCTGCGCGCCCAGGTCTACGTGGAACAGGCCCTGGTGCCGCGCTTCCCCGACGTGAACGCGATCGACCTGCAAAGCGCCTGGCGCGACATCCTCAAACGCGCCAAGCTGGTGCAGCACCACAAGATCAGCCGCGAGGAGCTCTCGGTGCGCGAGCACATGAGCATCGTGCTGCGCCATCTGCAGGGCCGAAAATTCGTGGAATTCGGCGAGCTGTTCGACCCTTCGCTCGGCTCACCAGTGCTGGTCGTCACCTTCATCGCCATGCTCGAACTCGCCAAGGAAACGCTGATCGAGCTGACTCAGGCCGAGGCCTTCGCCCCCATCTACGTCCGTCTCGCCTACACCCCCGCATGACCGACCCCCATCGCCTCGACGTCCTCATCATCGGCAGCGGCCTGGCCGGTCTCACCGCCGCGCTGCACCTGGCCAAGACCCACCGCGTGGCGGTGATCACCAAGCGCGCGCTCAGCGACGGCTCGAGCAACTGGGCGCAGGGCGGCATTGCCGCCGTGCTGGCCGAGGGCGACAGCGTGGCCTCGCACGTGGAGGACACCCTGGTGGCCGGCGCTGGCCTGTGCGACCTGGAAGCCACGCAGTTCACGGTGGAGAACGCCCCGGCCGCCATCGCCTGGCTGCAGGAACTCGGCGTGCCGTTCTCGCTGGAAGACGGTGAACTGCACCTGACCCGCGAGGGCGGCCACAGCCACCGCCGCATCGTGCACGCGGCCGACGCCACCGGCGCGGCCGTGCAGGCCACGCTCATCGAGCGCGTGCGCGCAACGCCCGAGATCCAGCTGTTTGAGCACCACATGCTGGTCGACCTCATCACCGACCGCAAACACCCGGGCACCGATGGCCAGCCGCGCTGCTTCGGCGCCTACGTGCTGGACACCGAGCGCGACGAGGTCCTGACCTTCAGCGCCACCCACACCGTGCTGGCCACGGGCGGCGCGGGCAAGGTCTACCTCTACACCACCAACCCCGACACCGCGACCGGCGACGGCATCGCTGCGGCCTGGCGCGCCGGCTGCCAGGTGGGCAACATGGAGTTCATCCAGTTTCACCCGACCTGCCTGTACCACCCGCACGCCAAGAGCTTCCTCATCACCGAGGCGGTGCGCGGCGAAGGCGGCCACCTCAAGCTGCCGCCCCACCTGGGCAGCCGCCGCTTCATGCCCGACCACGACCCGCGCGCCGAACTCGCGCCGCGCGACGTGGTGGCGCGCGCGATCGACTTCGAGATGAAGAAGCACGGGCTGGACTGCGTGCACCTGGACATCTCGCACCAGCCGCCCGAGTTCCTGCGCGAGCACTTTCCCAACATCCTCGCACGCTGCGCCGAGCTGGGCATCGACATCACGCGCGAGCCGATTCCCGTGGTGCCGGCCGCGCACTACACCTGCGGCGGCGTGGTGACCGACCTGGCCGGCCACACCGACATCGCCGGCCTGTACGCGGTGGGCGAGACCACCTGCACCGGCCTGCACGGCGCCAACCGCCTGGCCAGCAACTCGCTGGTGGAATGCATGGTGTTCGCGCAAGGCGCGGTCAACGCGATCCGCACCGCCCCGGCGGCACCCGCCGCGCCGGCCGCGCCGCTGTGGGACGACAGCCGCGTGACCGACGCCGACGAGCAGGTCGTGATCTCGCACAACTGGGACGAGCTGCGCCGCTTCATGTGGGACTACGTGGGCATTGTGCGCACCAACAAGCGGCTGGAGCGCGCGGCGCACCGCATCGCGCTGCTGCAGCGCGAGATCCAGGAGTTCTACTCGCAGTTCCACGTCACGCGCGATCTGCTGGAGCTGCGCAACCTGGTGCAGGTGGCCGACCTGATCGTGAAGTCCGCCCTGCTGCGGCACGAGAGCCGTGGCCTGCATTTCAGCCGCGACTACCCCGGGCTGCTGCCCGAGGCGAAACCGACGATATTGGTCCCCCCCGCGCGCTGACGCGCACCCCCCCAGGGGGCGATGCCTGCGGCCTGGCAGAGCCAGTTCCGCGGCATCCTGGTTGGAGCGCTCCTACGCCGCGCCGATGTTCGGGACGAGAGCGCCCGGGTTCTGACCGTTGCGCTGCGCGGCCGTGAAGGCGAGCATGCGGTCGATCGGCCGGCGCGCCAGCGGGATCAGCGCCGGGTCGACGTGGATCTCGTTGAGGCCTTTTTCGAGGATCTGCGCCACGCCCGCCAGGCCATTCATCGCCATCCAGGGGCAGTGCGCGCAACTCTTGCAGGTGGCGCTGTTGCCGGCGGTCGGCGCCTCGATGAACACCTTGCCCGGGTTCTGCTGGCGCAGCATGTGCATCATGCCGTTGTCGGTGGCGACGATGAACTCGGGCGCGTCCAGCGTGCGCGCGGCCTTCAGGATGGCCGAGGTCGAGCCCACGGCATCGGCCAGCGCGATCACGTCGGCCGGGCTTTCCGGGTGCACCAGCACCTTGGCCTTGGGGTGCTCCTTCTTGAGCGCTTCGAGTTCGAAAGCCTTGAACTCGTCGTGCACGATGCACGAGCCGGTCCACATCACCATGTCGGCACCGGTCTCGCGCTGGATGTAGGCACCCAGGTGCTTGTCGGGCGCCCACAGGATCTTGTGGCCCTTCTCCTTGAGCGCCTGCACGATGTCGAGCGCGCAGCTGGAGGTGACCAGCCAATCCGAGCGCGCCTTCACGGCCGCGCTGGTGTTGGCATAGACCACCACGGTGCGGTCGGGGTGGGCATCGCAGAAGGCATTGAACTCGTCGATCGGGCAACCCAGGTCGAGCGAGCAGTTCGCATCGAGGTCGGGCATGAGCACGGTTTTCTCCGGGCTCAGGATCTTGGCGGTCTCGCCCATGAAGCGCACGCCCGAGACCACCAGCGTGGTCGCCGCGTGGTCACGGCCGAAACGAGCCATTTCAAGCGAATCGCTCACGATGCCACCGGTCTCGATGGCGAGGTCCTGCAGGTCGGGGTGCACGTAGTAGTGCGACACCATCACCGCGTTGCGCTCCTTCAACAGCTGGCGGATGCGCTCCTTGAGCGCGGCGCGCTGCTTCGGGCCGGGCTCGACCGGCACGCGCGCCCAGGCATGCTGCGTGGGGCAGGCCGGCTGTTCGTATTCCACGTCGATGACGGAAGGGTCTGCGGTGTTCATGGGGTCGTTGTGTCTCGGAGTTCCGACGCCTCAGAGCGTCTGGAAACGCATGGAAAAGTCGGTGGCCTTGACGTCCTTGGTGAGGGCGCCGACAGAGATGCGGTCGACCCCGGTTTCTGCAAGGGCCCGCACGGTGTCCAGGTTCACGCCACCGGAGATTTCGAGGATCGCGCGGCCGGCGTTGAGCCGCACCGCCGCCTGGAGCGTGGGAATGTCCATGTTGTCGAGCAGCACCATGGTGGCGCCGCAGGCCAGGGCTTCTTCAAGCTGGGCCAGGGTCTCCACCTCGATCTCGACGAAACGCGCCTGGGGCGCGGTCTCGCGCACTCGCTGCAGCACATGGGCCACGCCACCGGCCGCGGCGATGTGGTTTTCCTTGATCAGCACCGCGTCGTACAGGCCGATGCGGTGGTTCACGCCGCCGCCGGTCTTCACCGCGTACTTCTGGGCCAGGCGCAGGCCCGGCAGGGTCTTGCGCGTGTCCACGATCTGCGCGCGCGTGCCGGCCACGGTGTCGACGAAGGTGGCGGTCTTGGTGGCCACGGCCGAGAGCAGCTGCAGGAAGTTGAGCGCGGTGCGCTCGGCCGTTAGCAGCGCCTGCGCGCGGCCCTCGATGGCGAGCACGGTCTGGTTGGCCGCGCAGCGCTGGCCTTCGCCCACGTGCCAGGTCAGCCTGGCCTGCGGGTCGAGCGCGCGCACGGCGGCTTCCACCCAGGGCGTACCGCAGATCACGGCCGCTTCACGCGCCAGAATGCGGGCCTGCGCGGGGCGCTGCGCGTCCACCAGTGCGGCGGTCAGGTCACCCGCGCCCACGTCTTCGGCCAGCGCCAGCGCCACGTCGCGCCGGGCCAGCTCCTGCACGTCGGCCTGGGTGAATTCAGAGAGGTGTTTCATGGGGCGCAAGCATAGCGGTTTGGTCTATAGTGCCCGATTCTCACCCACCCCCAACCCCTGCGGGATTTCCAGATGAGCACCCCCACAAACCCCACGCCCATGGCCACCCCCTATGGCACACTGCCCGCGGCCTCGCCCCTGCCCCAGCGCAAGCCGGTGAGCCTGCCCCGGCTGAACGAGCTGCGCGAGCGTGGCGAGAAGATCACCATGCTGACCGCCTACGACGCGACCTTCGCCGCCGTGGCCGACGCCGCCGGCGTGGAATGCATCCTGGTCGGTGATTCGCTGGGCATGGTGTGCCAGGGCCTGGCCAGCACGGCCGGCGTGACGCTGGAGACCATGGCCTACCACGTGGAGAGCGTGGCGCGCGGCCTGCGCCGCGTGCAGGGCACGGCCTGGCTGCTGGGCGATCTGCCGTTCGGCAGCTACCACGAGTCCAAGGAACAGGCGATGCGAAGCGCGGCGCAGCTGGTGCACGCGGGCGCCCACATGATCAAGCTCGAGGGCGGTGGCTGGACGGCCGAGACCGTGCGTTTCCTGGTGGAGCGCGGCATCCCCGTGTGCGCCCACCTGGGCCTGACCCCGCAGACCGTTCACGCTCTGGGCGGTTACCGCGTGCAGGGCCGTGGCGACGCGGCCGCGCTCACGCTCAAACGCCACGCGCTGGAGCTGCAGGACGCAGGCGCCACCATGCTGGTGCTCGAGATGGTGCCCGCCGCGCTGTCGGCCGAGATCACCGGCCAGTTGCCGCATTGCCACACCATCGGCATCGGCGCGGGCAAGGGCACGGCCGGTCAGGTGCTGGTGATGCACGACATGCTCGGCGTCAACCTGGGCAAGAACCCGAAGTTCGTGCGCAACTTCATGGAAGGCGCCAGCAGCGTGCGCGACGCCATGGCCGCCTACGTGACCGCTGTGAAGGACGGCAGCTTCCCCGACGACAGCCTGCACGCCTGGTAAATCAACGATCCACCCATGAAACTCGTTCACACCATCGAAGAGTTGCGCGCCACGCTGCGGCCCTTCAACGCGCCTGCCCTCGTGCCCACCATGGGCAACCTGCACGACGGCCACCTGGATCTGGTGCGCGCCGCCAAACCCCTGGGCGACGTGACCGTGGCCAGCATCTTCGTCAACCGCCTGCAGTTCGCGCCGCACGAGGACTTCGACACCTACCCCCGTACCCTGCAGGCCGATTGCGACAAGCTCGCCGCGGAAGGCTGCGACGTGGTCTTCGCCCCATCGGAAAAGGAGCTGTACCCCGAGCCCCAGGGTTTCAAGGTGCAGCCGCCTGCCGAGCTGGCCGACATCCTCGAAGGCCATTTCCGGCCTGGTTTCTTCACCGGGGTCTGCACCGTGGTGATGAAGCTGTTCCAGTGCGTGCTGACCGAGGGCAAGGGCCCGCGCCACGCGGTCTTCGGCCAGAAGGACTACCAGCAGCAGATGGTGATCCGCCGCATGGCGCAGCAGTTCGCCCTGCCGGTGACCATCGTGAGCGTGCCCACGCAGCGCGCGGCCGATGGCCTGGCGCTGAGTTCGCGCAATGGTTACCTGAGCGAGGCCGAGCGCGCCGAGGCGGTGCAGCTCTCGCTGGCCTTGCGGGCGCTGGGGCGCGACGCCCTGGCCGCCGCCGATGGCCTGGCGCGGCACCTGCCGGGGCTGGAAGAACGCGCCATGAAGGCCCTGGCCGCGCGCGGCTGGCAGCCCGACTACCTCACCGTGCGCCGCCGCGCCGACCTGCAGGCGCCGCAGGCCGGCGACCCCCTGGTGGTGCTGGGCGCCGCGCGCCTGGGCAAGACACGCCTGATCGACAACTTCGAAATCTGAGTTCCCGGAGGTCTGCCATGCTGCAACTGCGCCCCAATTGCGAATGCTGCAACCGGGACCTGCCCAACGAAAGCACCGAAGCGCGCATCTGCACCTTCGAATGCACGTTCTGCAGCGACTGCGCCGACACCCGGCTCAACCACACCTGCCCCAATTGCGGCGGTGAACTGGTGCGCCGCCCACGCCGGCCGGCGGCGGCGCTGGCGCGGCATCCGGCCTCGACCGAGCGCGTGCTCAAGCCGGAAGGCTGCGCGTCAGCGGCGGCCTAGAGGCCTTCTTCTTTCGGGTCGCGCCCCATGAGCGCGGCCACGGCCTGCGCTGGCTTCAGGCGGCCCTCGATCAAGGCGACCACGCCCTCGCTGATCGGCATGTCCACGCCCAGCAGGCGCGCGCGCTGCACCCCGGTGCGCGCGCTGTACACCCCCTCGGCCACGTGGCCCAGCGAGTCCACCGCCTGCTGAAGGCTCATGCCCTGCGCCAGCAGCTGGCCGACACGGCGGTTGCGCGAGAGATCGCCGGTGGCGGTGAGCACCAGATCGCCCAGGCCCGACAGGCCCATGAAGGTCTCGGCGCGCGCGCCGAGGGCCAACCCCAGGCGCGTCATTTCGGCCAGGCCGCGCGTGATCAGCGCGGCGCGCGCGTTCAGGCCCAGGTCCAGGCCATCGCACAGGCCGGTGGCGATGGCCAGCAGGTTCTTCACCGCGCCACCCACCTCCACGCCCACGATGTCTTCGTTGGCGTACACGCGCAGCGTGGGGCTGTGGAACGCGGCCACCAGCATGTCGCGCACGCTGGCGTGTTCGCTCGCGGCCACCAAGGCGGTCGGTTGGCCTCGCGCCACTTCCTGCGCGAAGCTCGGGCCGCTGAGCACACCGGCCTTGAGCCGTGGCGCCACCTGGGCGCGCACCTCATGGCCCAGCAGGCCATGGTGGCCCTCGCGCGGTGCCTCGAAACCCTTGCATAACCAGGCCACGGGCGCGGGATGCGATGCCAGCAGCTGCAACATGCCGCGCAGGCCCGACATGGGCGTGCCGATGATCAGCAGGTCGGCCTCGGCCAAGACCTTCGAGGACGCATCCAGCGGACCGGCATCGATGCCCACCGAGGGCGGCAGGGCCACGCCCGGCAGGTAGCGCCGGTTCTCGCGCTGCGCGCGCATGTCATCGGCCTGCCGCGCATCGCGCGCCCACAGCGTCACCTGGCGGAACTCGCCGCCCTGGGCGGTCGCGCCGACGGCCAGGGCGGTGCCCCAGGCACCCGCTCCGAGCACGACGATGTTCATGGGTCCCCCGCGAGAGGACTTACTGCGTGACGATGCGCGGTGCGTCGTCGGCGGCTTGCGCCTGCTGCTGCTCGTACATGGCCTGGAAGTTGATCTCGGCCAGGTGCACCGGCGGGAAACCGCCGCGCTGGACGATGTCGGCCACGTTGCTGCGCAGGTAGGGGTAGACGATCTGCGGGCAGGCGATGCCCATGATCGGGCCCATCTGGTCCTGCGGCAGGTTGCGGATCTCGAAGATGCCGGCTTGTTTGGCCTCGACCAGGAACACCGTCTTGTCCTTGATCTTGGTGGTCACCGTGGCGGTGACGCAGACCTCGTACACGCCATCGGCCACCGGGCTGGCTTCCACGCCGAGCTGGATGTCCACCGTGGGCTGCTCCTGCTCCAGCAGGATGGCCGGGGAATTGGGTTGTTCCAGGGACGCTTCCTTGAGGTAGACGCGCTGGATCTGGAAGATGGGGTCCTGGTTTTCTGCCATGGTGGTGTCTCGAAAGATTCGGGGAGGAAAAAACAAACCCGCCGGGGATCGAAGTCCCTGCGGCGGGCACTGCCGGGATTATGTCAGCCCGGCAAGGCGGCTTCGTGACTCAGGCCTGCAGCATCGGCACCAGGCCGCCGCGCCCGTCGAGCGCGTGCAGGTCGTCGCAGCCGCCCACATGGGTGTCCCCGATGAAGATCTGCGGCACGCTGGTGCGCCCGGTGAGCTGGGTCATCTGGGCGCGCAGTTCGGGCTTGCCGTCCACATACACCTCTTCCAGGTCGGACACGCCCCGCCGGTCGAGCAGGGCCCGGGCCCGGCTGCAGTAGGGGCAGTACGCGCTGGTGAACATCTTGACCTTGGCCATGCGGAAATCCTGTCGAACCCGATGAAGAACAAGCCCCGATGATCAGGCTTTTTCCACGGGCAGGTTGGCGGTGCGCCAGGCACCCATGCCGCCGGTCAGGGCATGTGCGTTCTCGTAACCCAGCTTCTTGGCGATGGCCACGCCCTTGTTCGCGTTCGCGCCATTGGCGCACACGAAGATCAGCGGCAGCGCCTTGTTCTTGACCGTGGTGGGCAGCTTGGCCTCCAGGTCGGCCAGAGGCAGGTTTTTCGCGCCGATCACGTGACCCGACGCAAAACCCTCGGCGTCGCGCACGTCCACCACCACCGCCTTGTCGCGGTTCATAAGCTGCACGGCCTCGGTCGTGTTGAGCGACCCCGCGCGACCGCCGGCAGAGGCCAGCGGCCAGAGCAGGAAGGCCCCCGACGTGATGGCCACGGCAATCAGAACCCAGTTTTCGATGAAGAAACTCACAGATACACCTTTCGAGTAAGCCCGGGATTTTAGAATGCTTGGCTGTGCCGCGCCGGCCACATCCCGGTGGCACCTCTCCCGACAGGCCGGTTGGCCCGGCTTGTGATCTCCCCGTCCGTCCCCATTTCCGCTCTTCAACGCACGCCCTGCCCATGTACAAACTCGTCCTGATTCGCCATGGCGAATCCACCTGGAACCTGGAAAACCGCTTCACCGGCTGGACCGACGTGGACCTCACCGCCACCGGGCTGGAGCAGGCCAAGAACGCCGGCCGTCTGCTCAAGGCCGAGGGTTACGACTTCGACCTGGCCTACACCAGCGTGCTCAAGCGCGCCACGCGCACCTTGTGGCACGCGCTGGACGAGATGGACCGCACCTGGTTGCCGGTGGTGCACAGCTGGCGCCTCAACGAGCGCCACTATGGTGCATTGCAGGGCCTGAACAAGGCCGACATGGCCAAAAAGTACGGCGACGAGCAGGTGCTGGTCTGGCGGCGCAGTTACGACACGCCGCCGCCCGCCCTGGAGGCCACGGACCCGCGCAGCGAGCGCGGCGACCGGCGCTACGACCGCCTCAAGCCCGAAGAAATCCCGCTCACCGAGTGCCTCAAGGACACGGTGGCACGTGTCTTGCCCTTCTGGAACGAAGCCATGGCACCGGCCATCAAGGCCGGCAAGCGGGTGGTGGTGGCGGCGCATGGCAACAGCATCCGCGCCCTGGTGAAGTACCTCGACGGCATTTCCGACAACGACATCGTGGGCGTGAACATCCCTAACGGCATTCCACTGGTGTACGAACTCGACGCGGATCTGAAACCGATCCGGCATTTCTACCTGGGCGATGCCGAGGCGGCGGCGAAGGCCGCGGCGGCGGTGGCGGCGCAGGGCAAGGCCTGAAACCGGCGATCCGTCACGGCAACCCCGGGAATACCACTGTGGAGCCCCGGGAACCGAAGCATCGCGCCATGCTCCAAGGTGTATATTGACCCGAGAGGGTCCCGCAGGCCCTGCACGGGCTTTTTTACTGGGGTATTTCGATGGCAAAACAGGTGAGTCACAAGCTGAAGATTGCAGGCTGGGTGGCCATTGGCGTGGTCGCCGGCGCGCTGACCACGGTGCAGTTGCAGGCGGTTGCGCGTGGTGCGCTGGCCCCGTTGCCGCTGGAAGAGCTGCAGCAGCTCGCCGCCGTCTTCGGCATGGTCAAGAGCGACTATGTGGAGCCGGTGGACGAGAAGAAGCTCATCTCCGAAGCCATTTCGGGCATGGTCGCGAGTCTGGACCCGCATTCGCAGTATTTCGACAAGAAGTCGTTCAAGGAATTCCGCGAAGGCACCAGCGGGCGCTTCGTTGGCGTGGGCATTGAGATCACGATGGAGGACGGCCTGGTCAAGGTGGTCTCGCCCATCGAGGACTCCCCCGCCTTCCGCGCCGGCCTCAAGACCGGCGACCTGATCACCAAGATCGACGACACCCAGGTCAAGGGCCTGAGCATCAACGACGCCGTCAAGCTCATGCGCGGCGAGCCGCGCACCAAGGTGCTGCTCAACATCTACCGCAAGGACGAGAACCGCAGCTTCCCCGTGACGATCACGCGCGAGGAAATCAAGACGCAGAGCGTGAAGTCGCGCGTGGTCGAACCCGGCTACGCGTGGGTGCGCGTGTCGCAGTTCCAGGAGCGCACGATCGAGGACTTCGCCCGCAAGATGGAAGACATCTACAAGGCGGACCCCAACCTCAAGGGCATCGTGCTTGACCTGCGCAACGACCCGGGCGGCCTGCTCGACGCGGCCGTTGCCCTCTCCGCCGCCTTCCTGCCCGAAAATGTGACCGTGGTCTCCACCAACGGCCAGCTCGAGGACAGCAAGTTCACCTACAAGGCCATTCCGCAGCACTACCTGCGCCGCGGTGGCACCGACCCCATCAAGCGCTTGACCGACAACACGCAGGGTGCACTCAAGCGCGTGCCGCTGGTGGTGCTGGTCAACGAAGGCTCGGCTTCGGCCAGCGAAATCGTGGCCGGCGCCCTGCAGGACCACAAGCGCGCCACCATCCTGGGCAGCCAGACCTTCGGCAAGGGCTCGGTGCAGACGGTGCGTCCGCTGGGCCCCGACACGGGCCTCAAGCTCACCACGGCGCGCTACTACACGCCGTCGGGCAACTCCATCCAGGCCAAGGGCATCGTGCCCGACGTGATGGTCGATGAAACGCCCGAAGGCAACGTGTTCGCCGCGCTGCGCACGCGCGAAGCCGATCTGCAGAAGCACCTGAACAACGGCACCGAAGCCGTCAAGGGCGACCAGGGCATGACCGACGCCCAGCGCGCCGCCGAGCAGCAGCGCGACGAGGCCCGCGAAGCCGCGCGCAAGCGCCTGGAAGAGGAAGCCAAGAAGAACCCGAACCAGCGCCTCGTGCCCGAGTTCGGCACCGACAAGGACTTCCAGCTGACGCAGGCGCTCAACCAGCTCAAGGGCCAGCCGGTGCTGATCAGCAAGACGCTGTCGGTGCGCACCGAAGAGAAAAAAGAAAACTGATGGATGCCGCGGGCGGTGACCGCCTGCGGCAAGACCCTTGGACGACGCCCAGCTCCTGCGCTATTCGCGCCACATCCTGCTCAACGAACTCGGGGTCGAAGGCCAGGAAGCGCTGTTGGCCTCGCACGCGCTGGTGATCGGCGCGGGCGGCCTGGGCTCTCCAGTGGCGCTCTACCTGGGCAGTGCCGGTGTCGGCCACATCACGCTGGTGGACCACGACACCGTGGACGAGACCAACCTGCAGCGGCAGATCGCGCACAACCTGGCGCGTTTGGGCCACCTCAAGGCCGAATCGGCGCGCGAGGCGATCGCTGCCATCAACCCGGACGTGCGCGTCACCACCGTCACCCAGCGGGCCGATGCGGAACTGCTGGACCAGCTGGTGTCACAGGCCGACGTGGTGCTGGACTGCACCGACAACTTCGCCACCCGCCACGCCATCAACCGCGCCTGCGTGAATCACCGCAAGCCGCTGGTGTCGGGCGCGGCGATCCGCATGGATGGCCAACTCAGCGTGTTCGATCCCCGCACCCCGGGCAACCCGTGTTACGCCTGTGTGTTCCCCGAGGACGCTGGTGTGGAGGAGGCCCTGTGCGCCACCATGGGTGTGTTCGCGCCGCTGGTGGGCATCGTGGGCACCATGCAGGCGGCCGAGGCGCTCAAGCTGCTGACCGGCCTGGGCTCGCGCCTCACGGGCAAGCTGCTGATGATCGATGGACGAGACCTGGCCTTCACACCGATCTCGCTGCCGCAGAACCCGCAATGCGCGGTCTGCGGCCAGGCCCACTGAAGCCTTTCGTCAATCGGGCCGCGGACAGGGCCCGTGGCGCTGGCGGAACTCGCGCGGCAACTCGGCCGAGGCATCGGCGAACAGACCCTTGCGGCCCCGCCTGGCACGCGCCTCTTCGGCCTGGAACGGCCCCAGGCTGCGGCGCCAGCGGTAGGACCAGGCTTGGCCTTGCGCCACCATCCAGGCGGCGATGTCGTCGTCCTGGTGCGTGAGTCTGGCCAGCCCACGGCCGTAGTCGTCGTGATGGCGCACGCTGACCGCCACCACCTGGTTCAACACCCGCCGGGCCAGGGCATCGCGCGAGGCCGTGCCGCCGGCCTGGCAGATCTCGGGCGCGTCGATGCCATCGAGGCGCAGCTTGCGGTAACGGCCTCCGTCCAGGGGCTTGACCCACAGCGTGTCGCCATCGAACACGCGGCTGACCCGGGCGGCGTACACCGTGGGCTCATCCGCCGCGTGCAGCGCCCCGGCGCTCGCCAGCGCCAGGACGGCGCAGAAAAGCGCCCGCCTCAACCCTTCTTGCCACCCAGCACCAGCAGCACCGCGCCGACCACGATGGCGCCGACACCGGCCCACACCGGCACGTTGACGGTTTCCTTCTGCTTCACCGACAGTTCCAGCGGCCCCAGCTTCACGGCTTCCGTGTCCTTGGTGTAGCTGAAGCTGCCATACACCAGACCGAGCACACCGGCGACGATGAGCACGATACCGACCAGCTTGGCTGCATTCATGGGGATTTCCTCGAAGGCTTGTGCTTCCGCCAGTCGACCCGAGTGTCGGCGGCGCAGCGCAAGCGTCCATGATGCACCAAGTGCGGGCCCGCAGAGCGCGCCTTGGCTCAGTTGCTAAGGACTTCCCCGGCAATCAGGCCCGCGCCCAGCCCGCCCGCCGCGGCCCCTCCGCCGCCGCCCCCTCCACCACCTCCTGCACCGCCTCGGCCACCGGTACCGCCGCCGCCCCCTTCACCGTCCCCCCGCCCGCGCGGTGCGGCGCGCCCCGGCCCCGAGGTCGGCAACAGCAGGGTGATCGGAATGGGCTCGAGCCCGAGCTGGCGGCGCAGGTCGGAGCGCAGGGCTTCCACCAGGGGCTGGAAGTCGGGCGACTCGCCGCGCTTGAGCGCGGTGGCGCAGGCCGCGGCCAATTCGACCTGAGGCAGAGAGCCGAACAGCACGATCTCGGCCAGCGTTTCCTCCATCTGCGTCGAGTGCTCGACCGTGGCCGGCGAGAAAGACCCCGCCAGCGCACGGTACGCGGCCACCAGCGATTTCAGGCGCTCGGTTTCCTGGCGGTTCTCGCGCTGGCGCCGCTGCTGCACCCGCTGCATCACGAGCACGCGGATCACCAGCAGCACGATGGCAACGCCCAGCGAGGCCAGCAGGGTGAGTGGCAGGGCTCCGACGTCGGTCAGGCTCACGGTGCGGCCTCGGGCGCGGCCAGGGCTTTTTGCAAGCGCTCGCGCAGGGCTTCGTACTCGGGTCGGTGGCGGGCCTTGAGGCGCCGCAGGCCGGCCTCGACCATGTCCACCTGGGTCGCCGCGTCCTCGGCTTTGATGCGCTCGACCTCGGCCTGGATCTTCTGCAACCGCTGGCGCGCCTCGCGGCCGGCCGGGGTGCGTGGCGGCGTCTGCACGGCCATGTCGAGCAGCAGTTCGGTGATCAGCCCAAGTTGGCGCCCATAGGTCGCCACCTCGAAGGCCTTGCGCTCGATCACCGGATCGCCCGACGCGGTGTCGATGCCGTCAAAGAACCACTGGGTGCGGGGTTCGATGCGCTGCGCCACATCGCCGCTGAAGGGCAACTGCAGCTGCGGCGCCCACAGAAAGAGCCAAGGGTACATGGGAGTCCTCCTGAAACACGGAAGACAGCTTACCCGGATGTCATCAAGGCCGTGTAGCGGCGCTGCATCTCCTCCGTGGTCACCTCCTCGATGGCGTGGCCGATCAGCCAGCGGTGACCGAAGGGGTCGCGCACGACGCCGGAGCGTTCGCCGTAGAACGCGTCCTGCGCCTCGCGCTCGAGCGTCGCCCCGGCCTTCAGGGCCTGCTCGATCATGCGGTCGGCGTTGTCCACGTGCAGGTGGATGGACACGGGCGTGGCGCCGATGGCTGAGGCCGAGCGGATGCCGTATTCCGGGTACTCGTCGCTGAGCATGACGGTCATCGGGCCGAAGGCCATCTCGGCGTGGCCAACGCGACCCCCCGGTTCGGTGAGGCGGAACTTCTCGGTCGCGCCGAAAGCGTTCCCGTAGAACGCGATGGCGGCCTTCGCGTCGGACACGCAAAGGTAGGCGAACACTTCTTCGATCTTCATGGCTTCACCTCGTTGGACAGGAAGGGACAGGGGCCGCATCTTCCGCGGGCCTCAGACGGCCGTATAGAAAAAAATTGACCTCAGCCGCCCCCCATCGGCAGGTGGTTCGTGTCGGCCCCCATGCGCTCGCGGTACGCGAGTGGCGTGACGCCGCTGAAGGCCAGGAACTCGCGGTTGAAATGCGACTGGTCGCTGTAGCCCAGGTCTGCCGCCAGCCCCGCCAGGGACAGCGCGGGATTCGAGCGCAGGATCGGCAGCACGCGCTGGAAACGCAGCACGCGCAGGTAGGTCTTGGGCGCCAGGCCCACGCCCTGGCGGAACAGCTGCAGGAAGCGGCGGTGGCTGAAACCGCTGTCCCGCACGGCGGCCGCCACCGACACCCCACCCCGGAACTGCGCCAGCGCGCCGGCCACCGCGGGATGCAGGCCCTGCACGCGCGGCAGGCGCGCCGCGAGCGCGGCCTCGAACACGGTCAACCGGTCCTGCGGCGTGCGCAGGGCCAGCAGCCGCTCGCGCAGTCGATGTGCCTCAGCGCCCCACAGCGCGTCCAGCGGGGTGTGGCGTTCGGCCAGCTCGTCGGCGGTCACGCCACCGAACAGGCATTGGGCCGCACCGGGGCGCAGCACCGCGCCCACGGAGCAGGAAGGTGCGAGCAACTCCCGCAGGTAGAACCTCGAGCGCGTGCCGCCCACCAGCGACGGGGCCACCGTCTGCGCGCGGTCGCCGCTGCCGGCATCGGCGATGCGCAGCGGGTGATCGGAGAGCCGGATGACGAGGTGCATCGCCCCGCTGGGCAAGGCGTGCTCGCGCCATGGGGTGGCGTAGCGCACCTCGCCCGGGTCCTCGCTCGCCCACAGCTGCGCCACGAAAGGGCGCAGGGCGGGCGAAGGCAGGCGCAGCAGCGACATGGTGAACGGCGGTTGTACCCCATCGCCACCGCGCGCTCAAGGCGCCGGCCGTCAGGCGGCGGCGGTCGGGCTGAGCAACGCGTCCAGGCGGCGCAGGCCGGCCACGGTCTGCAGGCAGGCCTGCGCGGCCTCGGTGCCCTTGACGGCAAAGTGGCGCAGGAAGTACTTGCGGTGCTCGGCGTGTTCGTGGAAGTGGTGCGGCGTGAGCACGGCCGAGATCATCGGCACGCTGGTGTCGAGCTGCACGTCCATGAGCGCCTGCACCACGGTCTGCGAAACGAAGTCGTGGCGGTAGATGCCTCCGTCGACCACCAGCGCGCTGCCGACGACGGCGGCGTAGCGGCCGGAACGGGCCAGTCGCTGGGCATGCAGCGGGATCTCGAAGGCGCCGGGCACGTCGAACACATCGATGGCGTCGGCGCCGAAGCCGCCTTGCGCCATTTCGGCGAAGAAGGCATCGCGCGCCTGGTGCACGATGTCGGCGTGCCAGGACGCCTCGACGAACGCGAAGCGCAGGCCGGCGGGCAGGTGGAGGTGGTGGGAAGACTCGGTCTGATTCATGGTGTCCTCGGAAAAAGGAGGGGCCAACAAATCAGGGCGCACAAGCGCACGCGCCGCCGGCGCGCGGGCGCGCACGGGGGTGCCTGGCTCGCGCTCTCTTTCATCCGGACTGTCAAGCGGGTCGGTCAGACCCGCTTCTTACCGTCGGTCCCGGGATCCCACCGGGTCTGCTGACCCCACGCGCTGGACGAACCGGCGCCTGGGCGCTCGCGGCACTCGTGCGGTCGTGTCGCCACGCCGCCATCACCGCCGGTGGGGAGTTTCACCCCGCCCTGAGAACGCTTGTGTCCGGCACAGGGCCGGACCCGACGAATTCTAGGCAGTGCCGAAATCCCGCGCTGTCGCACGGGTACCAACCCGTCAGGCCGTGACGATCCAGCCTTCGAGCGGGTCGAACACCGGCAGGCCCCAGCGCGGCACGCCGGCGCGGTGCTGCTGCTCGGCCCAGGCCGCCTGCAGCAGGCAGAGCACGGCGTCCAGCCGGTCGCCGCTGGCATCGTCGGCCAGCGCGTCGCGCTGGGCGTGCGTGAGCCGCAGGCGCAGGCCCACGGCCTGCAGCAGCGGGGCCTGGCCGTTCTCCAGCGCGTTGATCAGCGTCTTGCGCGCGATCAGGCGCTCGGGCGTCTGCTTGGCCTTGTCGTCGCTCTTGTACGAGGCCGGGCCCAGCACACTGCGCGCGACCAGGCCCGGGTAGGCCTCCAGCCCCACGCGGCTGCCGTCGCCCTCGAACAGGCCCGGCAGGGTGACGCCGGCGGCGATCAGGCGCGGCACGCCAGCGTGCAGCATGAAGGCCACCGGCGGGTTGACCCATTTCATGCTCGGGCTGGAGCCGGCCGGCCCATCGGTGGCGCGGTGCGCGAACTTGCCGCCCACCGGCCGCGCATCGCAGAAGGCAGCGAAGGCCTCGCGGATCGACTCGCGGCTCAGGCCCTTGTAGTGCGCCATGCAGGCCGCCCAGTCGGTCGGCCAGCCCAGAGTGGTGACCAGTTCGCGCGGCAGGCCGAACGGCAGGTCGAAGCCGCCCACCCAGCGCCCCGGTGCCGCCAGGCGCTGGCTCCAGGCGTCGAGCGTCTCGAAGTGCGCCACGCCCTCGAGCACCACGCGACCCCGGTCGGCCCGGCCCACGGCGAGCGTGATCGGTTTGCGCCGGCTCGGTGCGCTGCTGAAATCGCAGCCCAGCAGCTGCCAGCCCGATGCCTCGCTCATGCCACTCAGCCCAGCGCCAATGCGGTCACACCGGCCGCAATGCACAGGGCACCGAGGATGCGCGCCGCGCGGTCGCCCTCGCCCAGCAGGTGGCCGCCGATCAGCGCCGCGAACAGCATGGACACCTCGCGCGCCGGCGCCACGTGCGACAGCGGCGCCTCGCGCATGGCGTACAGCACCAGCACATAGGCAATGGGGCTGACCACCGCCACCAGCAACGCATAGCGCCACTGCACGCGCCACAGCTGCCGGGCGGTGGGGATGTCGCGCAGCACGGCCGGGGCGAGCAGGCCCAGGCGCACGAAATTGCCCATGTAGTCGATCAGGATGGGCGACATCAGCAGCACTTTGACCGCGTAGCCGTCCACCACCGTGTAGGCCGCGATGAACACGCCCGTGAGCAAGCCGTAGACCATGCCCTTGTGCACGCGGCGGCGCGCCACCGGATCGTGCGCGGCACGCAGCAGGCCCGGGCCGCCGGCGATCAGGAACACACCGCCCACCACCCCCGCGATGCCCAGGGCACCGAGGGCCGAGATGCGCTCGCCCAGGAACACGATGGCCACGAGCGAAGACAGCAGCGGCCCCGAGCCGCGCGCCATGGGATAGACCACGGTGAGGTCGGCCTTGCGGTAGCCACGCAGCAGGATCACGTAGTAGAAGACGTGCAGCACGCCGCTGGCGACCACGAAACCCCATTCGGTGGCCCCCCAGCGCGGCACCTCCTCGCGGCCCAGCCACCAGCCCAGCGGCGCCCAGACCAGCATCATGAGGAAGGCGTTGAAAAACGCAAAACGCGCATCGCCCGCGGCCTTCTTGGCGACGATGTTCCAGCCGGCGTGGATCAGGCCGGCCAGCACGATGAGACAGAACGCGTTCAGCGACATGCAGCGTCAGAAGGGAAGCCCAACCCAAGGGGCACCGAGGGGTCCGGCTCCGCCGGCCCCAGGTGCCGTCCCCCCTCGAAGCGCCGAAGGCGCGCCACGGAGGGGGGAAGCCGCGCAGCGGCGCAGGGGGGAGATCCTCAAGCTCTGCCGATGATGCTGGCCGTGGCCATCAACTCCTCCAGAAGGGCCAGCGACACCTGGCCCGAGACGGCGTAGGGATCGAACTCGGGGCGCTCGGAGTACTTCAGCACGATGGAGGTGTTGAGCTTGGAGAGGTTGACCTGGCCCATGGTCCAGCCACCGAAGCGGCGCTCGGTGATCTCTTCGTAGTGCAGCAGCACCACCTCGGTGTGGCGCGGGTCGGCCACGATGTGGCTGTAGAGGTCGTTCACCGCGTTGCGGCCGCCCTCGATGGCTTGCAGGAACACGCCGCCGCCGTAGCAGAGCACACCGGTGATGCCGTTGCCCAGGTTGTGCGAGCGCGATGACTCCAGGATGGATTCGATGGCTTTGGCGCAGTCCTTGTCGACAGCGCGGCTGACGTAGAGCAGGCGTACCAGCATGATGGGCCTCAGGATTGACGGGGGATGAGGGCGAGGAATTCGCGGCGCAGGTTGGGGTCTTTGAGGAACACGCCGCGCATGACCGAGTTGATCATCTTGCTGTTCATGTCCTTGACCCCGCGCCAGGCCATGCAGTAGTGGCTGGCCTCCATCACCAGCGCCAGGCCGTCGGGCTGGGTCTTCTCCTGGATCAGGTCGGCCAGTTGCACCACGGCCTCTTCCTGGATCTGCGGGCGGCCCATGATCCATTCGGCCAGGCGCGCGTACTTGGACAGGCCGATCACGTTGGTGTGCTCGTTGGGCATCACGCCGATCCAGATCTTGCCGATGACCGGGCAGAAGTGGTGGCTGCAGGCGCTGCGCACGGTGATCGGGCCGACGATCATCAGCTCGTTGAGGTGCTCGGCGTTGGGGAACTCGGTGATGCTCGGGGCCTTCACGTAACGGCCGTTGAACACCTCCTTGAGGTACATCTTGGCCACGCGGCGCGCGGTGTCGCCGGTGTTGTGGTCGTTCTCGGTGTCGATGACCATGGCATCGAGCACGCCCTGCATCTTCTCGGTCACTTCGTCGAGCAGCTTCTCCAGCTCGCCGGGCTGGATGAACTCGGCGATGTTGTCGTTGGAGTGGAAGCGCTGGCGCGCGGCCTTCACGCGCTCGCGGATCTTGACGGAAACGGGCACGCCGTGGTCGTCGTCAGGGGGGGCTGCGGAGGTCATGTCGGATGCGGTTTTCGTCAGCATTGGGGCATGCTAACACCGGACCTCCCGGGGGTACCCGGCCTGGGGGCATTGGGCGCCGGGACTCAGCCGGCCTTGCTGGCCAGCAGTTGCTCGAGGTCTTGCAGGGTGTTGGCCTCGTGCAGCGGCTTGTCGTCGCGGATGCGCTGCATGCGCGGAAAGCGCAGCGCCACGCCGCTCTTGTGGCGCGAACTGCGCGCGATGCCCTCGAACGCCAGCTCGAACACCAGCGTGGGCCGCACGCTGCGCACCGGGCCGAACTTCTCCAGCGTGTTCTGGCGGATCACCGCATCGACCGCCTTGAACTCCTCGTCGGTCAGACCCGAATAGGCCTTGGTGAAGGCCACCAGCTGCAGGCCCTCGGGGTCGGCCGGGCGGCGCTGCGCGATCGCCTCGACAACCCCCTGCGCCTCGGCGGCGTCCACCGGGGGGCGGTTCCACACCGCGAAGGTGTAGTCGGTGTAGACCGAGGCGCGGCGGCCGTGGCCGGCCTGGGCGTAGATCAGCACGCCATCGATCGTCAGCGGATCGATCTTCCATTTCCACCATGCCAGCAGACCCGGGCCGTCGCCGCGTTTCTGCCGGCCGGTGCCGTAGGCGCTGGCGCGGTGCTTGAGCATCAGGCCCTCCACGTCGAGCGACCGCGCCTGCGCGCGCCAGCGGGCCAGCGTGGCCCAGTCCCCGCCCGGCACCCGGGGCGAGAGCCACAGGCGCGGGCCGGGCGTGGCGTTGAGCGTGGCGGCCAGGGCCTCCAGGCGCAGGCGGCGTTCGTGCTGCGGCAGCTGGCGCAGGTCATCGTGGCCGGCCTCGAGCAGGTCGTAGGCCATGAAGCTGACCGGCGCCTCGGCCAGCACCTTGGGGCCCAGGGTCTTGCGGCCGATGCGCTGCTGCAACAGGGCGAAGGGTGCGGGGCCGCCCGGTCTTTCGCTGCCGGGCAGCCGGGGCTTGGCCGGGTCGCCGTCGTCCCACACCAGGATTTCGCCGTCCAGCACGGTGCCGTCCGGCCAGCGCTGCGCGAGCGCCTGCAGCTCGGGGAATCGCTCGCTCATCAGTTCCTCACCGCGCGACCACACCCACACCTGCCCGGCGCGTTTGACGATCTGGCCACGGATGCCGTCGAACTTCCACTCGGCCAGCCAATCGCTTGCGGGGCCCAGGCGGGCCTCCATGGTCTGGGCCGGGCCCGCGCTCGCTATCTCCATGGCCAGGAGATCGCCGTCCGCCTCCGCGCTCAAGGGACTGGCCAGGAAGAAAGGATAGGGCTGGCTCGGGTCGCGGCCGCCCCGCGCCTCGCCTTGCGGCTCGGCCGGCGCCACCAGCGCGCGGTACAGGGCGGGCGTGGGCGAGCGTTTGCTGTCGGTGAAGCCCATCATGCGCGCGGCCACCAGCTTGGCGTCCAGCCCGGCGTGTGCGGCGATCGCGCGCTGCACCAGCAGCTTGCTCACGCCGACGCGAAAGCCTCCGCCCACCAGCTTGACGAGCAGGAAACGCCCTGCGGCATCGAGCTCGCGCCACCAGGCGCCCAGGGCCATGGCCACGGCTTCGTCCCCTTGCCCGCGCAGGGGCAGCAGCCGCTCTTCCATCCACTCGCTCAACCGGGTCTGCATGTTTTCGGCCTGCTGCGGGAGGGGCAACACCAGCGCGATGGTTTCGGCCAGGTCGCCCACCGCCTGGTAGCTGGCCTCGAACAACCACTCCGGCAGGCCCGAGGCGGCGATCGCCTGCGCGCGCAATTGCGCCGTCTTGACGAGCTGGCGCGGCTTCCCGCCAGCCAGGAAATACACCGCCCAGGCCGCGTCGGCATCGTCCACCTCGGCCAGGTAGCGGCGCAGCGCGGCGACCTTGGCGTTGGTCGCGGTGGTCGCGTCCAACTCGTCGAACAGGGCCGCGAAGCGTTTCATGCGCCGGTGGCCTCGGTCTCGTCGCCGTACTCGGTGTCGAAGCTCTCGGCCTGCAGGCCCTGCTCCTGCAGGTAGCGCACCAGCACCGGCACGCTGCCGTGCGTGACGATGACCCGCTCGGCCCCGCTGGCACCGATGGCGCTGAGCAGGCCGGGCCAGTCGGCGTGGTCGCTGAGCACGAATCCGCGGTCCAGGCCACCGCGCCGCCGCCAGCCGCGCACCTGCATCCAGCCACTGGCAAAGGCGTCGGAGAAATCGCCGAAGCGCTTGATCCAGGGCGTGCCCAAGGCGGAGCCCGGGCACAGCACCAGCGCGCGACGGAAGGTGGCGGGGTCGCTCACATCGCTCACCTGCAGCGTGTCGGGCAGCACGACGCCGGCGGCGCGGTAGGCGCGGTTCAGCGGTTCGACCGCGCCATGGCACACGATGGGTCCGATGGACGCGTCCACCCCGGCCAGGATGCGCTGCGCCTTGCCCAGGCTGTAGCAGGAGAGCACGCTGGCGCGGCCGGTCTCGGCGTTGTCCTGCCACCAGCGGTTGATCTGGCCGAACAACTCGGCATCGGAGCGCCAGCGGTAGATCGGCAGGCCGAAGGTGGACTCGGTGATGAAGACGTCGCAGCGCACCGGTTCGAAGGGCGCGCAGGTGCGGTCGGGCACGGCGCCGGCCGACGTGGTGCGGTAGTCGCCGCTGGCCACCCACACGCGCCCCTGGTGCTCCACCCTCACTTGCGCCGAGCCCAGCACGTGGCCGGCTGGGTGCAGCGAGATGCGCACACCGTGGTGCTCCACCGTCTCACCGTAGGCAAGCCCCTGAAGCTTGATGTCAGCCCCCAGCCGCGCGCGCAGCAGGCCTTCGGACACCGCCGTGGCCAGGTAGTGCGCGTGGCCGGTGCGGGCGTGGTCAGCGTGGGCGTGCGTGATGACGGCGCGCTCGACACGGCGCCAGGGGTCGATGTAGAAGTCACCCGGCGGGCAATACAGCCCTTCGGGCCGCTGGACGATCAGGTCGTCTGGCATGGGGCTGCCCTAATACCGGTGACCCGTCACGAACAGCGTGGCCCGCATGATGGCGAACGCAATGCGATCCAGCTGCCGCTGCACCCAGGGACGCCGGTTCAGGGCGCCCGTGTCGAGCAACTGGCCGGTGTGCTGCACCAGGCCATCGAGGTAGCTGTGCAGCAAGCCGGAGAAGCGCCGGTCGTTGGTCATCACATTGGCCTCGCGCGCCAGCAGCATGGACAGCGGATCGAGGTTGGTGGAGCCCACGGTGGACCAGCGCCGGTCCACCACCGCCACCTTGGCGTGCAGCGCGCTGGGCGCGTACTCGTGGATCTCGATGCCCGCGTCCACCAGCCGCTGGTACACCGGGCGCGCCGCGCGGTACTGCAGGAAATGCTCGTAGCGCCCCTGCAGCAGCAGGCGCACGCGCACGCCGCGCGCGGCGGCCATCGTGAGCGCGCGGCGCAGCTTGCGCCCGGGAATGAAATAGGCGTTGGCGATCACCACCTCCTGGCGCGCCTCGCCGATGGCTTTGAGGTACGCGCGCTCGATGTCGTGCCGGTGGGTCACGTTGTCGCGCAGCAGCAGCGTGGCGCGCGCGCCGTCCACCCCCAGTGGCGAAGGCGCGGATTCGCCGTAAGGGCCCTCTACCCTGGCCTCCTCCTGGGCCTCGGCCAGGGCCTCGATCTTCTGCAGCAGGCGGGAGAAATCGCCCACCGGGCGCGAGGCCCGCAGCGCATCCCACGCGGCTTTGAACTCGCGCTGGCGCACGCGCCGCGCGGCCAGGGTGCGCCACCAGAGCTGCTCCATGGTCTCGACCATGTCCTCCACCAGCGGGCCGGCCACGCGCAGCGCGAAGTCCAGCCGCGGCGCGGTCAGGCGGCCGAGCGCCACGTCGTCCTGGTCGTCGATGATGTTGATGCCACCACAGAAGCCCACCACGCCGTCGACCACACAGAGCTTTCGGTGCAGGCGGCGCCAGTTGCGCGGCACCAGCAGGCCGAGCCGGCCCAGCGGGGCGTAGATGCGCATCACCACGCCGGCCTCGGCGAAGCGGCGCTGCCACTCCTGGGGCACCACGGGCGTGCCCACGCCGTCGATGAGCAGGCGCACCGCCACGCCACGCCGCGCCGCGCGCTCCAGCGCCTCGGCCACGCGCAGGGCCGAGCCCGCGAACTCGAAGATGTAGGTCTCCAGGTGCACCACCATGCGCGCCGCGTCCATCGCTTCGACCAGGGCGGGGAAGAACTCCACGCCGCCTTGCAACAACAGCAGCTGATGGCCCCTTCGCATGGGCGCGTGCCGCGCGCTCGCGGAACGAAGGGGTGCCGCGCTCACAGCTCGAGCTCGGCGATCAGGGGCAGATGGTCCGACATGCGCGACCACACCCGGCCGTGCGGCACGTGGGCCGAGACCGGCCGCAGGCCGCGCGCGAAGATGCGGTCCAGGTGCAGCAGCGGCAGGCGCGACGGGTACGTCGCCAGGCGAATCCCCTCGAAGGTGCGCAGATCCAGCGCCGCCATGGGCCGCAGCAGCTGCGCACCCCAGTCGTTGAAGTCGCCCGCCACCACCAGCGGCGCGCTCGGCGGCACGGCGGTGGCGATGTATTCGCCCAGGCGCTGCACCTGGCGCTCGCGGCTGGCGTGAATCAGGCCCAGGTGCACCACCACCACGTGAACATCGACGCCCTCGACCAGCAACTGCACGTGCAGCAGGCCGCGCTGCTCGAAACGGTGGTCAGACACGTCGGAGTGTTTGGTGTCGATCACCGGCCAGCGCGAGAGCAGCGCGTTGCCGTGTTCGCCGTGGCGCGTGATCGCGTTGGTCCGGTAGACCGATTCGTAGCCCTCGGGGGAGAGATAACCCGCCTGATCGAGCTCGGGCCAGCGGGTGAAGTGTTTTTCGAGCTTGCGGTTGTGGCGCCGCACCTCCTGCAGGCACACGATGTCGGCGTCGAACTGTTCCACCGCGTGGGCGATGTTGTGGATCTCCAGCCGACGCCCTGGCCCGAGGCCTTGCACACCCTTGTGGATGTTGTAGGTCGCGATCCTGACGATGCTCATGGGCAAATCATGCCACCAAGGCGGGGCAGCCAGGCGATGGCTTCGGCATTGGATGGCGAGAAGCAGCGTTCCGCAGCCTGCGCCCAGGGCAGCCACACCTGGTCGCGGTGTTCGCGTGGGCTCAGCCGCACCAGCACCGCGTGGGGAATGCACAGGCCGAACAAGTGCTCTGTGTTGTGCGTGACGCCGGGCGCGTAGCGGTGCCGCCACTGCGGGTAGATCTCGTACACGTTTTCAAGCCCCCAGTCGTTCAGCGCGTGGCCGGGCGCATAGGCATCGAGGCCGGTCTCTTCCTGCACCTCGCGCACCGCCGTGGCCTCGAAGCCCTCGGCCTCGGTGTCCTTGGAGCCGGTGACCGATTGCCAGAAACCGGGCGCATCGGCGCGCTCGATCAGCAACACCTCCAGCGCCGGGGTGTGAATCACCACCAGCACCGATTGCGGAATCTTCACGGGACGAACAGGTGGTTCAGCGCCATGGGGACGGCGATTTCGCGCCGACCCCACGAAGGCCCTGCACGAACTTCCAGGCCGACCACAGCCGCATGCCGAAGCCGGCCGCACGGCGCGGGCGCCACACCGCCAGCAGCAGGCTGCCGGCGGTGGCGATCAAGGGGTTGCCGCGCAACCACAGCAGGGCGTCCTGCAGGCGGTCCACCCAGGTCAGCGCGGGCTGCACCGCCTGCAACTCGGTCGTGATCTGCCGGCGAAGCTGCTGCGAGCGCAGCACCAACCGCTCCCGCCGCATCGCCAGCACGACCGCACGCGGGTTCAAGCGTCCTCCTTGGCGGCGCGCAGGCCTTCACGGTCCTGCCGGAGTTCCTCGACGCTGGCCGAGAACAGGTAGGTGCCGGAACGCACGCGCTCCCGCGCCAGCCAGGCGGCCACGCCGCCGGTGACAAGGAACAACCCGGTGAAGATGCCCAGCGCCAACAGGCGGTGGGTGTCCCAAAGGGCCACGGTGATCAGCAGCGCCAGCAGCACCACGCCCAGGCTGAGGAAGGCCACGGCCACCGCGCCATAGACCAGCAGCGCGCCGACGCGCAGCACCTCTTCCTGTGCCTCGATGCTGAACAGCTCCAGCCGGATCTGCACCAGTTCCAGGACGGTGGAGGCCAGTCCCCGGAGAGACGACGAAAAACGCGGCGGCGTGGCCATGGCGCGGGCGGCCCCGATCAGCGGCGGCTGATGAGCAGGCCGACCAGCAGGCCCACACCGGCGGCGGCGCCGATCGCGGACCAGGGGTTTTCGTGCACGTAGTCGTCGGTCGCGCGGGCCATTTCCAACGTCTTTTCCTTGATGGCTTCCTCGGCATCCGCCAACTTGTGGCGAGCGTCGCGCAGGTTCTCGTTGATGCGGTCGCGCAGTTCCACCACCTTGCCTTCGGTCTGGTGGGCCGTGGCTTGCATCAACTCTTCGGCGTCGGCGATCACGCGCTGGAGGTCGGCCACGAGCTTGTCCTTGCCATCGAGGGCGGTCGTACGAATCTTGGGCATGAGAGACTCCTTTTCAAAAGGCCATGTTACTCCCAAGGAATGGCGATATTTGAAGGCAGATCACTGCAATCAGCGCATTGATACAAGAAAAAGGGGCGCACTCGGCGCCCCTTTCGGAGGTGTCCTACAGACAGGCTCGTCAGGCGGATTTCGCCAGGTCCACGTTGCGCAGACGGATGTGCAGCTCGCGCAGTTGCTTCTCGTCCACCGGGCTGGGGGCCTGGGTCAACAGGCACTGGGCGCGCTGGGTCTTGGGGAAGGCGATCACGTCGCGGATGGACTCGGCACCGGTCATGAGCGTGACGATGCGGTCCAGGCCGAAGGCCAGGCCGCCGTGGGGCGGCGCGCCGTACTGCAGCGCGTCCAGCAGGAAGCCGAACCTGAGCTGGGCTTCCTCGGGTGTGATCTTGAGCGCGTCGAACACCTTCTGCTGCACGGCCGCCGTGTGGATGCGGACGGAACCGCCGCCAATTTCCCAGCCATTGAGCACCATGTCGTAACCCTTGGCGATGCACTTCTCGGGCGCGGTCACCATCCAGTCCTCGTGGCCGTCCTTCGGCGCGGTGAAGGGGTGGTGCACCGCGGTCCAGCGGTCGGCTTCCTCGTCGTGTTCGAACATCGGGAAGTCCACCACCCACATGGGCGCCCAGCGGTCTTCGAACAGGCCGTTCTTCTTGCCCAGTTCGCTGTGACCGATCTTCAGGCGCAGCGCGCCGATGGCGTCGTTGACCACCTTGGCCTTGTCGGCGCCGAAGAAGATGATGTCGCCGTTCTGCGCGCCGGTGCGCGAGAGGATGTCGGCCACGGCCTTGTCGTGCAGGTTCTTCACGATCGGGCTCTGCAGGCCGTCGCGGCCCTGGGCGGCGTCGTTGACCTTGATCCAGGCCAGGCCCTTGGCGCCGTAGATCTTCACGAACTCGGTGTAGGCGTCGATCTCGCTGCGGCTCATGTCGGCGCCGCCGCGCACGCACAGCGCGACCACGCGGCCACCCTTCATGGTGGCGGGTGCCGAGAAGACCTTGAAGTCCACGTCGCCCATCACGTCGGTGAGTTCGGTGAACTCGAGCTTCACGCGCAGGTCGGGCTTGTCGGAGCCGAAGCGATGCATTGCTTCGCTGTAGGCCATGATGGGGAACTCGCCCAGGTCCACGCCCAGCGTGTTCTGGAACACCGTCTTGATCATGCCCTGGAACATGTCACGGATGTCTTCCTCGGTCAGGAACGAGGTTTCGATATCGATCTGGGTGAACTCGGGCTGGCGGTCGGCGCGCAGGTCTTCGTCACGGAAGCACTTGGTGATCTGGTAGTAGCGGTCGAAGCCGGCCACCATCAGCAGCTGCTTGAACAGCTGGGGCGACTGCGGCAGCGCGAAGAAGTGGCCGTCGTGCACGCGGCTGGGCACGAGGTAGTCGCGCGCGCCTTCGGGCGTGCTCTTGGTCAGCATCGGGGTTTCGATGTCGATGAAGCCGTTGGCGTCGAGGAACTTGCGCACTTCCATGGCCACGCGGTAGCGCAGCATCAGATTGTTCTGCATGTAGGGGCGGCGCAGGTCGAGCACGCGGTGCGTGAGGCGCGTGGTCTCCGACAGGTTCTCGTCGTCGAGCTGGAACGGCGGCGTCACCGAGGCGTTGAGCACCTTCAGTTCGTGGCACAGCACCTCGATCTGGCCGCTCTTGAGCTTGTCGTTGGTGGTGCCCGCGGGGCGCGCGCGCACCACGCCGGTGACCTGCACGCAGAACTCGTTGCGCACGTCCTCGGCGGTCTTGAACGTCTCGGCGCGGTCGGGGTCGCAGACCACCTGCACATAGCCTTCGCGGTCGCGCAGGTCGATGAAGATCACGCCACCGTGGTCGCGGCGGCGGTTGACCCAGCCGCACAGCTGAACGGTTTGGCCCAGTTGGGCTTCGGTCACCAGACCGCAATAGTGGGTACGCATCGCCATTTCGACTCTTCTTTCAACAGGTTCGCGGACAGGCCCGCGGGAGAACATTCAGGAGGTTTCGGTGATGGCGCCATCGGCGGCCACCTTGAAGTGCGGGTTCTTCGGCCCGCCGGGCACGATCACGCCCATGGAGACGACGTAGGTGAGCGCTTCGTCCACGCTCATCTGCAGCTCCACGCAGGCGCTCTTGCGCACCATCACGAAATAACCGCCGGTGGGGTTGGGCGTGGTGGGCACGTACACGCTGAAGAACTCATCGTGTTCGGCGCCGCCGGGCATGGACTGGAGGTGGGTCAGGACGTCGCCCGCAGGAGAGCCGGTCAGGAAGGCGATGGTCCACATGCCTTCGTGCGGCCATTGCACCAGCATGGCCTTGCGAAAGGCATTGCCCTTCTCGGAGAACAGCGTGTCGGAGACCTGCTTGACGCCCGAATAGATGGAGCGCACCACCGGGATGCGGTGCAGCATGGCGTGCCACCAGCTCACCAGCTTGTTGCCGATGATGTTGGAAGCCAGCGCGCCGATGGACAGCACGACCACCAGGGCGAACAGCACGCCCAGGCCCGGGATGTGCACCCCCAGCAGCTGATCGGGCTGCCAGCTGGTGGGCAGGATGCGCAAGGTCTGGTCGAGCGTGCTCACCACCCACTCCAGCACCCAGAGGGTGATGATCAGGGGCACCAGGACCAGCAGGCCCGAGAGCAGCCATTTGCGCAAGGAAGGCATCAGGACAGGCTCAGGTGGAGGACGCGGGCGGGCCGGCGGGCGCCGTTGCCGGCGCCGGTGCGGCGGCCGGTGCCGGGGCGGCATCGGCCTTGGCCGGCGCGGGAGCCGCGGCATCGCCGGCCGTGGCAGGCGCGGTCGCGGTCGCGGTGGCGGGCTTGCTGCCTTCGCGGAAGTCGGTCACGTACCAGCCCGAGCCCTTGAGCTGGAAACCGGCCGCCGTCAGCTGCTTCTTGAAGCTGGCCTGGCCGCAGGCCGGGCAGACGGTGAGCGGATCGTCGGAGATTTTCTGCAGCACGTCCTTGGCATGGCCGCAGGACTCGCACTTGTAGGCATAGATAGGCATGGCGTGGACCGGAATGAGGGCTGGAGCGCCTCGGGGAATCGGACCCCGGAGGGCGCCGGACGTTCCCGTGCGGGACGTGGAACAAAACCCGTCATTATAAATTGAGGGTGTGTCCCGCGTGCGCCGGGCGTCGGCGCCCGGCGGCCCCCACCTACCAGAGCCGGACCCGCACCAGCACCTGCATGACGATCAGGCCCAGCACGAAGCCAATACCACCGTAGATGATGCTCTGCAGCAGGCGGTTGGTGCGGCGCTGCTCGGCCACCAGGGTGTCGAGCTCGCGCCGCAGTTCGTGCGGCTTGTGCTGCAGGTAGTCGTGCAGCAGGCGCGGCAGGGCCGGCAGCAGCTTGGCGTACTGCGGCGCCTCGGCCTTGAGTTGCTGCAACAGCTTCTGGGGGCCGACCTGCTCCACCATCCATTTCTCCAGGAACGGCTTGGCCGTGCTCCAGAGGTCGAGCTCGGGGTCGAGCTGGCGCCCCAGGCCCTCGATGTTGAGCAGGGTTTTCTGCAGCAGCACGAGCTGGGGCTGGATTTCCACGTGGAAGCGGCGCGAGGTCTGGAACAGGCGCATCAGCACCATGCCGAGCGAGATTTCCTTCAGCGGACGGTCGAAATAGGGTTCGCACACCGCGCGGATGGCCGATTCGAGCTCATCCACCCGCGTTTCGGCGGGCACCCAGCCCGATTCGATGTGCAGCTCGGCCACGCGCTTGTAGTCGCGCCGGAAGAAGGCGGTGAAGTTCTGCGCCAGGTATTCCTTGTCGAACTCGGTGAGCGTGCCCACGATGCCGAAATCGAGCGAGATGTAGCGCCCGAAGGTGGCCGGGGCGGTGCTGACCTGGATGTTGCCCGGGTGCATGTCGGCGTGGAAGAAACCGTCGCGGAACACTTGGGTGAAGAAGATCGTGACACCATCGCGCGCGAGCTTGGGAATGTCCACGCCCAGGGCGCGCAGCTCCTCGACCCGGTTGATGGGGGTGCCGTGCATGCGCTCCATCACCATCACCTCGGTGTGGCAGTAGTCCCAGAGCATTTCCGGGATCAGCACCAGGTCCAGCCCCTGCATGTTGCGGCGCAGCTGGGCTGCGTTGGCGGCTTCGCGCAGCAGGTCCAGCTCGTCGTGCAGGTATTTGTCGAACTCGGCGACCACCTCGCGCGGCTTGAGGCGCTTGCCGTCGGCCGACAGCCGCTCGACCCAGCCGGCCATCATGCGCATGAGGCTGAGGTCCTTGTCGATCACCGGGCGCATGTTCGGGCGCAGCACCTTCACCGCGACCTCGCGCCCACCGTGGCGGCCATCCAGCAGGGTGGCGAAATGCACCTGGGCCACGGAGGCGCTGGCCACCGGCACCCGCTCGAAATGGGAAAAGACGGAGGACAGGGGCTTGCCGAAGGCGCGCTCGATGTTGGCAACCGCGACCTCGCTGGGGAACGGCGGCACCCGGTCCTGCAAGCGCGCGAGTTCATCGGCGATGTCGGGCGGCAGCAGATCGCGCCGCGTCGACAGCACCTGGCCGAACTTCACGAAGATCGGGCCCAGGCGCTCGAGGGCCTCGCGCAGGCGGGCGCCACGGGGCGCGTCCAGGTTGCGGCCGATGGAGACGATGCGGGTGAGCAGGCGGATGGCCGGGCGCTCGAAGCTGGAGAGCACCAGCTCGTCCAGGCCGTAGCGCAACACCACCCAGACGATGAAGGCGCCGCGAAAGAGCCGGCTCATGCCGCGGTTCCGTCGGCGCGCGGAGGCACCGACGCATCGCCACCGGGGGCCGCGCGCGGCGCACGACCAGCTGGCAGGCGCTCCACGAAGGCCTTGACAGCCTGGGCCGCCGACTGGGCGAAGCGAGCCAGCGTGTGGGCGGTGGCGTCACCCACGATGCGGGAGAGATCTTCCTCCACGTCCCAGCGCACGTTGTCCACCAGCCAGGCCACCTCGGAGGCGAGCTGCACGTCGCCCTGGATGTCCACGCCCGGTTTCTGACCGGCCAGCACGCTCTGGGCCAACGCCAGCGGCGAGCGCTGGGTGAGCGTGACGCTCAGTTCGGGCGTCGCATCGGGCGCACAGCGCTCCAGCAGGCCGGCGGCGCTGGGCGCGAGCGTGAGGTGGAAATCGCCCCACTGGATGCGCACGGGCTTGCCCTTCTGGCGGCGCAGGCGGTCCTGGGCCGCTTTTTCCTGCATCAGCACGTGGTTGAGGAACAGCACCACGCGGTTCTGCAACTCATCCACCACCCATTCGGGCGGGCGGATCGCGCCGAGCAGCGATTGCAGGAAGTTCAAGGGGGCGGCGGCCGCACCGGCCCCGGAAGAAGAATCGGGTGGTTCATTTTTCATGACCACCCGATTTTGACGGATAAAGCGCGAGGCACGGCGTCAGCGTGCATCAGCCGGGCTGGCGAGGCAGCCCCTGCGGCATCACTGCAGCGCTTGCACGCCCGCCACCAGCCAGCCGCCCGGGCCGTTCTTCGGGCGGGTGATGTTCCAGACTTCGCGGAACGGGTTGGGACCGGCGGACGCGTCCTCGCGGATGAGACCGGAGAACTCGACACTGGCCATGTACTCGCCCTGCAGTTCCTCGATGCCGAGCAACTGCGCGTCCAGCATGACGACCTCGGTCTTGTTGGCCCCACCGCGGGCTTGCTCGCGCTCGGCCAGCTGGCCGCGGATCTGCTGGAGCATGTCGTCGGTCATCATCGCGCGCAGCGCAGGGATGTCGGAACGGTCCCAGGCATCCTGCAGGCTCACGAAGTTGGCCTTGGAGGCCTTGAGGAAGCCCTCGGCATCAAAACCGGCGGGAACGCCCCAGCTCTGGCTGCCGCCAAGCGCCGAACCGATCATGGAACCGCCGACAGGGCGGTGGGAGTGGTCCAGCGCGGCCGGGCCGCTGCGCTCCCAGGGCCGGGCCGAGGCATCGTTGCCGACGTTCTGCGGGCTGTAGCTGCGCGGCGTGGCCGGGTCGTACTGCGACTGGCCGGCCGGGCCTGCGCCTTGGTAGGCCATGCCACCCGGAGCAGCCGCCGCGGGCGCGCGGCGGCGCATCACCATGCCGATCACCGCCATGACCACCATCGCCAGCAGGGCGAACAGCAGGATCTGGCCAAAGGCTTCGCCCAGGCCCAGGGAAGAGGCCAGCCAGGCCAGGCCCAGACCGGCGGCCAGGCCACCGAGCATGGCGCCCCAGGGCCGCTTGGGCGCCGCCGCGGCAGCCGGATTGGCGGTGGCCGGACGGGCCGCCGCCGCGTTCTGGGCAGGCGCCTGCTGCGGCGCGGCCTGCTGGGACGGCGGCGCGCTGCTGCGCTGCGTCACGTTGCCCGACTGTTTGCCGAACGACGCGCCACCGCCCATGCGCTTGGCCCACACATCCTGGGTGCCCAGCGCCATCGCGAACACCAGCAACACCGACCACAATTTGTTCATGCTTTTGCCTCCTTCAAACAACAGAGAACCTGAAAAACCCATTCAACACTTGATGCCCATGTGCAACGCCACCACCCCGGCGCTGAGGTTGTGCACGTCCACATGGCCAAATCCGGCCGTGCGCATCATCTGCCGCAACTCTTCCTGCCCCGGGTGCATGCGGATGGACTCCGCGAGGTAGCGGTAGCTGCTCTCGTCGTTGGCCACCAGCTTGCCCAATTTGGGCAGCACGTTGAACGAATACCAGTCATAAGCCTTCTCGAGCGGTTTCGCCACCCGGGAAAACTCCAGCACCAGCAATTTGCCCCCCGGCTTGAGGGTCCGATGCATTTCAGCCAGTGCAAGTTCCTTGTGCGTCATGTTGCGCAGGCCGAAAGCCACCGAAACAAAATCGAACGACTCGTTGGCGAACGGCAGCTTCTCGGCGTCGCACACCATGCTGGGCAGCACCACGCCCAAATCAAGCAGGCGCGAGCGGCCCTCGCGCAGCATGGCCTCGTTGATGTCGGTGTGCACCACGCGACCGGTGGGGCCCACCTTGCGGGCAAACGCCAGCGAGAGGTCGCCGGTGCCACCGGCGATGTCGAGCACCTGCTGGCCCGGCTGCGGGTTGGCCACGGTGATGGTGTAGCGCTTCCAGAGGCGATGCAGCCCGGCCGACATGAGGTCGTTCATCACGTCGTATTTGGGTGCGACCGAGTCGAACACGCTGCGCACGCGCTGCGCCTTCTCGCCTTCGTCGACGGTCTTGAAACCGAAATGGGTGGAGGCCATGGTGGAATTTCCTCGCTTCAGTGGCTGCCGCAGGCGTGGCCACCCTTGTCCGGCATGGGGGCGTCGCGCTCCACGCCGGCAGCCTGCAGACGTTCCAGGTACTCGGCCCACAGGTCGGCCTGCTTCGAACCCAGGAAATACAGGTAGTCCCAGGAGAAGATGCCCGAGCTGTGGCCGTCGGAGAAGGTGGGCTGCACCGCGTAGTTGCCGACCGGCTCCAGCGCCAAGACCCCGACCTCGCGCTTGCCAGTCTGCAGCACCTCCTGGCCCTTGCCATGGCCCTGCACCTCGGCCGAAGGGGAATAGACCCGCATCAGCTCGAACGGGATCTTGAACTCGCTGCCGTCGGAAAAGCCGATTTCCAGCACCCGCGACTGCTGGTGCAGGGTGATCGACTGCGGCGAGGGGGTGTTCTTGTCGAGGCCGGCCATGAAAATCTCCGTTGTCGGTCGGGTCAGACGAGCACGCGCTCGATGCCGCCTTCGTTGGCCTTGGCCACGTACTCGGGCAGCCACTCTTCGCCCAGGATCTGGCGCGCCATCTCCACCACGATGTAATCGGCTTCCAGCAGGCCGGACTTGAGGTCGTCGCCATAGCGGCTCAGGCCTTGCAGGCAACTCGGGCACGAGGTGAGGATCTTGACGTTGTCGTTCGCGCCCACGGTGCCGGCGGCGCGCAGGGCGGCTTCGCCCTTCTGGATTTCCTCTTCCTTGCGGAAACGGACCTGGGTCGAAATGTCGGGCCGGGTCACGCCCAGCGTGCCCGATTCGCCGCAGCAACGCTTGCTCTCCACCACGTTGTCGCCCACCAGCGCCTTGACCGTCTTCATCGGGTCCTGCAGCTTCATCGGCGTGTGGCAAGGGTCGTGGTACAGGTAACCACCCTGCCCGGCCGGCAAGGTGATGCCCTTTTCCAGCAGGTACTCGTGGATGTCGATGATGCGGCAGCCCGGGAAGATCTGGTCGAACTCGTAACCCTGCAGCTGGTCGTAGCAGGTGCCGCAGCTCACCACCACGGTCTTGATGTCCAGGTAGTTGAGCGTGTTGGCGACCCGGTGGAACAGCACCCGGTTGTCGGTGATCATCTTCTCGGCCTTGTCGAACTGGCCGCTGCCACGCTGCGGGTACCCACAGCACAGGTAGCCCGGTGGCAATACCGTCTGCACGCCGGCATGCCAGAGCATGGCCTGGGTGGCCAAGCCCACCTGCGAGAACAGGCGCTCCGAGCCACAGCCCGGGAAGTAGAACACCGCCTCCGTCTCGGCCGTGGTGGCCGAGGGGTTGCGGATGATGGGCACGTAGTCCTTGTCTTCGATGTCCAGCAAGGCGCGGGCGGTCTTCTTGGGCAGGCCACCGGGCATCTTCTTGTTGATGAAGTGGATCACCTGCTCCTTGATCGGCGCGGGGCCCAGGGTGGCCGGGGGCGCGCCGGTCTGCCTGCGCGCGAGGCGCTGGAGCAGGTCGTTGGCCAGGCGCTGGGCCTTGAAGCCCGCGCCCACCATGGCACCGCGCACGAACTTGATGGTCTCGGGGTTGGTCGCGTTCAGGAAGAACATGGCCGCCGCATTGCCGGGCCGGAAGCTCTTCTGGCCCATCTTGCGCAGCAGGTTGCGCATGTTCATGGTCACGTCGCCGAAGTCGATCTTGACGGGGCAGGGGCTCAGGCACTTGTGGCACACCGTGCAGTGGTCGGCCACGTCCTCGAACTCTTCCCAGTGCTTGATGCTGATGCCGCGGCGGGTCTGCTCTTCGTACAGGAAGGCCTCGACCAGCAGCGAGGTGGCCAGGATCTTGTTGCGCGGGGAATAGAGCAGGTTGGCGCGTGGCACGTGCGTGGCGCACACCGGCTTGCACTTGCCGCAGCGCAGGCAGTCCTTGACGCTGTCGGCGATGGCGCCGATCTCGCTGCGCTGCATGATGATCGATTCGTGCCCCATCAGGCCGAAGCTGGGCGTGTAGGCGTTGGACAGGTCGGCGCTGCGCAGGCTGGCGTCGCCCACCGGCCCCTGGCGCAGCAGCTTGCCCTTGTTGAAGCGACCCTCGGGGTCGACGCGTTGCTTGTAGTCCGCGAAGGGTTGCAGCTCCTCGTCGGTGAGGAACTCCAGCTTGGTGATCCCGATGCCGTGTTCACCCGATATCACACCGTCGAGCTGGCGCGCGAGCACCATGATGCGCGCCACAGCCTCGTGCGCGGTCTGCAGCATCTCGTAGTCGTCGCTGTTGACCGGGATGTTGGTGTGCACGTTGCCGTCACCAGCGTGCATGTGCAGCGCCACCCACACGCGGCCCTTGAGCACGCGCTGGTGGAGGGCGGTGCATTCGGCCAGCAAGGGGCCGAACGCCGCGCCAGAGAAGATGGCCTGCAGCGGCGCGCGGATCTGCGTCTTCCAGCTCGCGCGCAGGCGGTGGTCCTGCAGCTGCGGGAACAGCGCATCCAGGTCGCTCAGCCAGCCCGCCCAGAGCGTGCGCACTTCGCGCACCAGGGCCAGCGCCTGCTGCACGCGGTCTTCCAGCAGCTCGGCGCTGGGGATGTCGCTGGCGTCGTCGGTCTTGCCCAGCGGCAGGTTGCCCCTGGCGAAGAAGGCCTCGAGCGCGTCGGCCAGCTTGATCTTGTTGCGCAGCGACAGCTCGATGTTGATGCGCTCAATGCCCTCGGTGTACTCGCCCATGCGCGGCAGCGGGATCACCACGTCTTCGTTGATCTTGAAGGCATTGGTGTGCCGGCTGATGGCTGCCGTGCGCTTGCGGTCCAGCCAGAACTTCTTGCGCGCCTCGGCGCTGATGGCCACGAAGCCCTCGCCGCTGCGCGAATTCGCCAGGCGGATCACTTCGCTGGTGGCACGCGCCACGGCATCGGCGTCGTCGCCCACGATGTCGCCGATCAGCACCATCTTGGGCAGGGTGCCGCGCTTGCTCTTGGTGGCGTAGCCCACGGCCTTGAGGTAACGGTCGTCGAGGTGCTCCAGGCCGGCCAGGATGGCGCCGCCCGGGCGCTTCATCTCGCCGAACATGAAGTCCTTGATGTCCACGATGGACGGCACGCAATCCTTGGGATTGCCGAAGAACTCCAGGCACACGGTGCGCACGTGGTCGGGCATGCGGTGCACCACCCAGCGCGCGCTGGTGATCAGGCCATCGCAACCCTCCTTCTGGATGCCCGGCAGGCCACTGAGGAACTTGTCGGTCACGTCCTTGCCCAGGCCTTCCTTGCGGAAGGTCTTGCCCGGGATCACCAGTTGCTCGCTGCGCACCGGGGTCTTGCCGTCGGCCTCGAAGTACTGGAGCCCGAAGGTCGCGACCTCGGCGTCGTGGATCTTGCCCAGGTTGTGGTCCAGCCGGGTGACTTCCAGCCACTGGGCCTGCGGTGTGACCATGCGCCACGACACCAGGTTGTCCAGCGCCGTGCCCCACAGCACGGCCTTCTTGCCGCCTGCGTTCATGGCGATGTTGCCGCCAATGCATGAGGCCTCGGCCGAGGTCGGATCCACCGCGAACACGTGACCCGCGCGGTCGGCGGCGTCGGACACGCGCTGGGTCACGACGCCGGCTTCGGTCCAGATGGTGGGCAACGGCTTGTCGTGCCCGGGCACCTTCACCCACTCCACCTCGGTCATGGCCTCGAGCTTCTCGGTGTTGATCACCGCGCTCTTCCAGGTCAGCGGAATCGCGCCGCCCGTGTAGCCGGTGCCACCCCCTCGCGGGATGATGGTCAGGCCGAGCTCGTAGCAGCCCTTGACCAGCAAGGCCATTTCCGTCTCGGTGTCGGGCGTGAGCACCACGAAGGGGTATTCCACGCGCCAGTCGGTCGCGTCGGTCACGTGCGAGACGCGCGAGAGGCCGTCGAACTTGATGTTGTCCTTGGCCGTCAGCCGGCGCAGCGCCTTGGTGGCGCGCTGGCGCAGCGCGGCCATGTCCTGAAACGAGCGGGAGAACTGATCAACCGCCGCGCGGGCCGCCGTGAGCAACTCGGCCACCAGGCCATCGCGCACCGCGTCGTCCTGTGGCGTGCGGCGTTTCTGCACTTCGGCCAGCCGGTGGTGCAAGGCGTCCACCAGCTGTTGGCGGCGCTTGGGGCTGTCGAGCAGGTCGTCCTGCAGGTAGGGGTTGCGCTGCACCACCCAGATGTCACCCAACACCTCGTACAGCATGCGGGCGGAGCGGCCCGTGCGGCGCTCACCCCTCAGCTCGTCCAGCAGGCCCCAGGCGCGCTCGCCGAGCAAGCGCAGCACAATTTCACGATCCGAGAAGGAGGTGTAGTTGTAGGGAATCTCGCGCAAACGTGGCGCATCGTCGGTGGCGGTGGCGAGCAACGAAAGCGGTGTGGGTGCGTTCATGTGTGTGGCAGTCGCCAGCATGACAGTAAAGAACCCAGGATGGTACCGCAGCGCAACATTCACCCACCCCCCCTGTGGAAACCCCTGTTGTCACACCTGGGAAACGCATGTGCAATCGTTTTGACATATCGGAGCCCTACCCTACCCCCATCGGTTTCCGACCATCCATTCCAAGGAGCAACACCCATGCACAAGCGTTTTCTTCCCTTGACCGGCGCCCTGGCGCTCGCCGCCCTGATGAGCGGCCCGGTCCACGCCCAGGCGCCGACCGAGATCCAGTGGTGGCACTCGATGAGCGCAGCGCTTGGCGAGTGGGTCAATGACCTGGCCAAGCAGTACAACGCCAGCCAGAGCCAGTACAAGGTGGTGCCCACGTACAAGGGCACGTACGACGAGTCCATGACGGGTGCCATTGCCGCCTTCCGCGCGGGCAATGCGCCGCACATCCTGCAGGTGTTCGAGGTCGGTACCGCGACCATGATGGCCAGCAAGGGCGCCATCGTGCCCGCCGCCAAGGTGCTCAACGACGGCGGCTTCAAGTTCGACCCGACGCAGTACGTGTCGGCCGTGGCCGGCTACTACACCGCCCCCAACGGCCAGATGCTGAGCTACCCGCTCAATAGCTCGACCACCATCTTCTACTACAACAAGGACGCCTTCAAGAAGGCCGGCCTGGACCCCGAAAAAGCGCCCAAGACCTGGCCCGAAGTGTTCGCCGCCGCCTCCAAGCTCAAAGCCAGCGGCCACGCCTGCCCGTTCACCACCAGCTGGATCAGCTGGACGCAGCTGGAGAGCTTCTCGCTCTGGCACAACACCCTGTTCGCCTCCAAGAACAATGGTTTCGACGGCAACGACGCACAGCTGATGATCAACACGCCGCTGCACGTGCGCCACTTCGAGAACCTCGCCAAGGCCTCCAAGGAAGGCAGCTTTGTCTACAAGGGTCGCGGCAACGCGCCCGACGCCTCCTTCCCCTCGGGCGAGTGCGCCATGATCACGGGCTCGTCGGGCCTGTATGCCCGCGTGTCCAAGGACGCCAAGTTCGCCTACGGCATCTCCGCCCTGCCCTATTACGCCGATGTCAAGGGTGCGCCCCAGAACACCGCCATCGGCGGTGCCAGCCTGTGGGTGATGGCCGGCAAGAAGCCTGCGGAGTACAAGGGTGTGGCCGATTTCCTGAACTTCCTGAATGACACCCGCGTGCAGGCCGCCAGCCACCAGCGCACCGGCTACCTGCCAGTGACCACCGCAGCCTACAAGCTGACCGAGGCATCCGGCTTCTATGAAAAGAACCCGGGCACCGACGTGGCGGTGACGCAGATGATCCGCAAGGCCACCGACAAGTCGCGCGGCATCCGCTTGGGCAACTTCGTTCAGATCCGCACCATCATCGACGAGGAAACCGAGCAGATCTGGGCCGGCAAGAAGTCGCCCAAGGAAGCGCTGGACACCGCCGTGACACGAGGCAACGAGCAGCTCGTGCGTTTCGCCCGCGCCAACAAGTAAATTCTGGCCCGAAGCCTGACGATGCCCGCCAGTCCTTTGGTCGGCATCGATAGCCCGCCACTCTGCAGACCCCCGCGGTTTGCACAGCGGCGGGTTGTCTTTTTGACAGACTGAGAAAGACTGGACATGGAAAAGCGCGTGCTCTTTCGCTCTGCGTGGTTGCCCTGGGTGTTGCTGGCGCCGCAGTTGGCCATCATCAGCATCTTCTTCTTCTGGCCGGCAGGTCAGGCCCTGGTGCAATCGTTCCAGGTGCAGGATTCGTTCGGCTTTTCCAAGGAGTGGGTGGGGTTCGAGAACTTCAGAAACCTTTTCGAAGACCCGAGCTACCTGGCCTCCTTCAAGACCACGGCCTTCTTCTCGGTGCTGGTCGCGGGTTTCGGCATTGCCATTTCGCTGGTGCTGGCCATCTTCGCCGACCGCATCATCAAAGGCGCACTGGCCTACAAGACCGCGCTGCTGCTGCCCTATGCCGTGGCTCCGGCGGTGGCTGGCGTGCTCTGGATGTTCATGTTTTCGCCGTCGCTCGGCGTGGTGGCCTACATGCTGCGCCAGTCGGGCTTCGACTGGAACCACATGCTCAATTCCGACCACGCGATGACGCTGATCGTGATCGCGGCGGTGTGGAAGCAGATCTCCTACAACTTCCTGTTCTTCCTCGCGGGGCTGCAGTCGATCCCCAAGTCGCTGATCGAGGCCGCCGCCATCGACGGCGCGGGGCCCTGGCGCCGGTTCTGGAGCATCCAGTTCCCGTTGCTGTCACCCACCACCTTCTTCCTGCTGGTGATCAATGTGGTGTACGCCTTCTTCGACACCTTCGCCATCGTGGACGCGACCACGCAGGGCGGCCCGGGCCGCGACACCGCGATCCTGGTCTACAAGGTCTACCACGACGGCTTCAAGGCCATGGACATGGGCGGCTCGGCCGCGCAGTCGGTGGTGCTGATGGTGATCGTCATCGTGCTCACGGTGATCCAGTTCCGCTACGTCGAGAAGAAAGTGCAGTACTGACATGGTTGAACGCAGTCCTTATCTGACGCTGCTGTCGCACCTGATCCTGGTGCTCGGCGTGCTCATCGTCGGCTTCCCGCTGTACCTGGCGTTCGTGGCGTCCACCCACACCGCGCAGGACATCGTGCAAGCCCCCATGCCTTTGCTGCCCGGCAGCAACTTCTGGCAGACCTACCGCGACACCCTGTTCGGCGGCGGCAGCGGCCCGGGCTCCAGCGCGCCAGTGGCGCGCATGATGTGGGTGAGCCTGGTCACGGCGCTCGTCATCACCTTCGGCAAGATCGCCATCTCGCTGCTGTCGGCCTTCGCCATCGTCTACTTCCGCTTCCCGTTCAAGGGCATCTGCTTCTGGCTGATCTTCATCACGCTGATGCTGCCCGTGGAAGTGCGCATCGGCCCGACCTACCAGGTGGTGTCCGACTTGGGCATGCTCAACACCTACGCGGGCCTGACCGTCCCCCTCATCGCCTCCGCCACCGCGACCTTCCTGTTCCGGCAGTTCTTCCTCACGGTGCCGGACGAACTGGTGGAAGCCGCGCGCGTGGATGGCGCTGGCCCGATGCGGTTCTTCAAGGACATCCTGGTGCCCTTGTCGCGCACCTCGATCGCCGCGCTGTTCGTGATCCAGTTCATCTACGGCTGGAACCAGTACCTGTGGCCGTTGCTCGTCACCACCTCGGAAGAGATGTACCCGGTGGTGATCGGCATCAAACGCATGATCGCGGGCGGCGACGCCGGCAACGAGTGGAACATCGTGATGGCGACCGCGCTGCTGGCCATGCTGCCGCCCGCGCTCGTGGTGATCTTCATGCAGCGCTGGTTCGTCAAGGGACTGGTGGACACCGAAAAATAACCCGGCAACCGACAACAATCCGAACCCAACAACGCCATGGCCTCTCTCTCACTTCGCAACATCGTCAAGCGCTACGGCATCGGTCCCAAGGCCAACCAGGTCATCCATGGGGTGAACGCCGAGATCCAGGATGGCGAGTTCGTCGTCATCGTCGGGCCTTCTGGCTGCGGCAAGTCCACGCTGCTGCGCATGGTCGCGGGCCTGGAGGAAATCTCCGGTGGTGAACTTCGCATCGGCGACCGCGTCGTCAACAACCTGGAACCGGCCCAGCGCGACATCGCCATGGTGTTCCAGAACTACGCGCTCTACCCGCACATGACGAACTTCGACAACATGGCCTACGGCCTGAAGATCGCCAAGGTGCCCAAGGAAGAGATCCGCGCCCGTGTGGACAAAGCCGCCAAGATTCTCGAACTCGGCCACCTGCTCGAGCGCAAGCCGCGCGAGCTCTCGGGCGGCCAGCGCCAGCGCGTGGCCATGGGGCGCGCGATCGTGCGCCAGCCACAGGTCTTCCTGTTCGACGAGCCGCTCTCCAACCTGGACGCCAAGCTGCGTGCCCAGACCCGACTGGAAATCCAGAAGCTGCACCGCGAACTGGGCATCACCTCGCTGTTCGTCACGCACGACCAGGTCGAAGCGATGACGCTGGCCGAACGCATGATCGTGATGAACGCGGGCAACATGGAGCAGTTCGGCACGCCAGAAGAGGTCTACTCGCGCCCGGCCACGACCTTCGTGGCCAGCTTCATCGGCTCGCCGCCCATGAACCTGCTGAAACACGCGCCAGGTGGGCGCCCCGGCAGCATCCTGGGCATCCGGCCCGAGCACCTGGACGTGGGCGACACCGGCTGGGCGCTGCAGGTGGAAACCGTGGAACTGCTGGGCGCCGAGCGCCTGGTGCACGCCCGCCTGGGCGACGAAATGCTGATCATCCGCACCCACGAGGACCAGGGCGCGCCGGCCATCGGCAGCACCATCCATGCCCAGCCGCGCGAGGACCGCCTGCACTGGTTCAACGCCGAGACCGGCCAGCGGCAATGAGCGCGGGAGAACAACGGGGCCACTGGCCCTACCCGCACTGGGTTGCCCACCGCGGCGCCGGCAAGCTGGCGCCCGAAAACACGCTCGCCGCCTTCCGCCTCGGGGCCTCGCACGGCTACCGCATGTACGAATGCGACGCCAAACTCAGCGCCGATGGTGTGGTCTTCCTGCTGCACGACGCCACCCTGGAGCGCACCACGAACGGCAGCGGCGTGGCCGGTGAGCGCCCCTGGGGCGAGCTGAGCCAGCTCGACGCCGGTGGCTGGCACTCGCGCGCGTTCGCGGGCGAGCCCCTGGCCACCCTGGAAGCCGTGGCCCGCCACTGCCAGGCGCAGGGCCATTGGCTCAACATCGAGATCAAACCCACACCCGGCACGGAGCTGGCCACGGGGCGCGCCGTGGCGGAAGCGGCCGCGCGGCTCTGGGCCAGCGACGCGCCACGCACGCCCTTCCTCACCTCGTTCCAGCCCGACGCGCTGCAGGGCGCGCGGGAAACCGCTCCCCACCTGCCGCGCGGTCTGCTGCTCGACACCCAGCGGGAAGGCTGGCGGGACATGGCGCAATCTTTGGGGTGCGTGGCGGTGGTGTGCAACCACGCCCTGTGGGACGCCAGCACCGTGGCCCAGGCCCGGGAAAGCGGCCTGCGCACCCTGGCCTACACCGTGAACGACGAATGGGCCGCGCAGCGGCTGCTGGACCTGGGTCTGGACGGCATCATCACCGACCGCATCGACCTGTTTGCGCCCGGGCGCTGAGGCGAAGCGCTCAGCGCTTGCGGTGCAGCCACCAGGCCAGCGTGCCCTGAACGAACACCAGGGCGGCGTAGGTGGCCATCTTGCCGTCACGGCCAAAGAACACCAGCCCCGCCAGCAGCACCACCACACCGGCCACAACCAGCATGAAGGCCTCCAGGCCGGCGCCCTGCGCCGCACGGCCGGCCCGGCGGAAGCGGGGCACCGTCCATAGGACCAGGGCCATGAAAACGGCGGGGGCGATGAAGCCGGCGATGTGCCCGAGGAAGGCCAAAGGCGTCATTCGAAGCGGGCGGCGGCGTGCATAAGGGTTCAATTTTATAATCACCCCATGTCTGTCTGGGCCCTCGGCATCAACCACAACACGGCTCCGCTCGATCTGCGGGGCCGTTTTGCGTTTGCGCTCGACCAGATCCAGCCCACTTTGCACGGCTACCGCCAGAGCCTGGCACGCCAGCCCGAGGCCACCCTGCTGTCCACCTGCAACCGCACCGAGCTGTATGGCGCGGGCGACCAATCGGCGGTGGACCCCACCCTGGACTGGCTGGCGCAGACCGGCGGCGTGAGCGGCCAGGTGCTGCGCGACCACGCCTACATCCTGCGCGACGACCAGGCCGCGCGCCATGCCTTCCGCGTGGCCAGTGGCCTGGACAGCATGGTGCTGGGCGAAGCCCAGATCCTCGGCCAGATGAAGGACGCGGTGCGCGCTGCCAGCGACGCGGGCGCCCTGGGCACCACCCTGCACCAGCTGTTCCAGCGCTCGTTCGCCGTGGCCAAGGAAGTGCGCAGTTCCACCGAGATCGGCGCCCACTCCATCAGCATGACCGCCGCTGCGGTGCGCCTGGCGTCGCAGCTGTTCGAAGACCTGCGCGACATCAAGGTGCTGTTCGTCGGCGCGGGCGAGATGATCGAACTGGCCGCCACCCACTTCGCGGCCAAGACGCCCAAGGGCATGGCGATCGCCAACCGCACACTGGAGCGCGGCGAGAAGCTCGCCAGCCGCTTCGGCGCGCAGGTGATGCGGCTGGCCGACGTGCCCGACCGTCTGCACGAGTTCGATGCCGTCATCAGCTGCACCGCAAGCACGCTGCCCATCATCGGCCTGGGCGCCGTGGAACGCGCGCTCAAGAAGCGCCGTCACCGGCCCATGTTCATGGTTGATCTGGCGGTACCGCGCGACATCGAGGCCGAGGTCAAAGCCCTGCCCGACGTCTACCTCTACACCGTGGACGACCTCGCCGCCGTGGTGCAGACCGGCAAGGACCATCGCCTGGCCGCCGTGGCGCAAGCCGAGGCCATCATCGATGCGGGGGTGCTCAGCTTCATGCACTGGATGGAGCAGCGCGACCCGGCCCACGGCGTGGTGCCGCTGATCCAGCAGATCAACGCCCAGGCCGACGAATGGCGCGCCGTGGAAATGGCGCGCGCCCGCCGCCTGCTGGCCAAGGGCGAGCCGGTGGAAGCCGTGCTGGAAGCGCTCTCGCGCGGCCTCACGCAAAAAATGCTGCACGGCACCCTGGCCGAACTGCACACCGGTGACAGCGCCACACGGGCCGCCACCGCGCAGACCGTTTCGCGGCTGTTCCTGCGCGACGAACCGCTCAAACCCCCGCGCAACGCGCAAAACTAGCTGACCCGGCCCGCGCACGGCGTTGCGGGCCCGCGCCCGTGCCGGCGTGCAGGGTCTCCGTGCCCCACCATGAAACCCTTCGTCCGAGACACCCTGCTGCGCCAGCGAGCCCGACTGCACGAGCTCGATGCGCTGCTGTCCGCGCCCGACGTCGTCGACCAGATGGACCGCTTCCGCGCGCTGAGCCGCGAACACGCCGAGGTCTCCACGGTGGTCGAGGTGTTCAACCGCTATCTCCAACGCGAGACCGACCTGGCGACAGCGCGGGAAATGCTCGACGACCCTGACATGGCCGAGATGGCGCAGGAGGAAATCCTCAGCGCCGAGGCCGACCTGGCGCAACTGGACACCGATTTGCAGCAACTCCTGCTGCCCAAAGACCCGGACGACGAGCGCAACGCCTTCGTCGAGATCCGCGCCGGCACCGGCGGCGACGAGTCGGCCCTGTTTGCCGGTGACCTGGCCCGCTTGTACACGCGCTACGCCGAAAAACAGCGCTGGCAAGTGGAAACCGTGAGCGAGTCGCCCAGCGAGCTCGGTGGCTACAAGGAAGTGGTGCTGCGCATCGCGGGCCCCGGGGCCTACGGGCGGCTGCGCTTCGAATCCGGCGGCCACCGGGTGCAGCGCGTGCCCGCCACCGAGACCCAGGGCCGCATCCACACCAGCGCGGCCACCGTGGCGGTGATGCCCGAGCCCGACGAGACCCAGGCGGTGCAGCTCAACCCGAGCGAGTTGCGCATCGACACCTTCCGCGCCAGTGGCGCGGGCGGCCAGCACATCAACAAGACCGACTCCGCCGTGCGCGTGACCCACCTGCCCACCGGCATCACCGCCGAGTGCCAGGACGGCCGATCGCAGCACAGCAACAAGGCCAAGGCGCTGCAGGTGCTCACGGCGCGTTTGCAGGAAAAGGAGCGCAGCGAACGCGCAGCCGCCGAGGCCGCCACGCGCAAAGGCCTGATCGGCAGTGGCGACCGCAGCGACCGCATCCGCACGTACAACTTCCCCCAAGGCCGCCTGACCGACCACCGCATCAACCTGACGCTCTACAAGGTGCTGCAGGTGATGGAAGGTGATCTGGACGAGGTGATCCACGCCCTGCAGGTCGCGCGCGGCGCCGAGCTGCTGGCCGAGCTCGAACAACGCAACAGCGCATGAGCACCACGCTGCGCGAGACCCTGGCGAATCTGCAGCGCGCCGGCCTGGACCGGATCGACGCGCAGATGCTGCTGCTGCTGGCCCTGCAGCGCAGCCCGCACGACCGCGCCTGGCTGCTGGCGCACGACGGCGACGCGATGGACGCCGAGGCGGCCGCCCGCCTCGCGGCCCTGGTGCAACGCCGCCGGCACGGCGAGCCCATGGCCTACCTGCGCGGCGACCAGGAATTCTTCGGCCTCACGCTCCAGGTGGACCCGCGCGTGCTCGTGCCACGGCCCGACACCGAAACCCTGGTGAGCTGGGCGCTGGATGTGCTGGATGCGCTGCCGGCAGCCGCCCGCGTGCTCGACCTGGGCACCGGCAGCGGCGCCATTGCGCTGGCCCTCAAGGCCCAGCGCCCGGCCGCCGTGGTCTCAGCCACGGACGCCAGCCCAGATGCGCTGGCCGTCGCCCGTGAGAACGCCGATCGGCTGGGCCTGGCGGTGGATTTCCACCTCGGGCATTGGCTCACCGCGGTGCCGGCACAGCACTTCGACCTGATCGCCAGCAACCCGCCCTACATCGCCGAAGGCGACGCCCATCTGGCGGCGCTCGGCCACGAGCCCGGCTCGGCCCTCACCGCTGGCCCCGACGGCCTGGACGACATCCGCGCCTTGGTGTCCACCGCGCCCGCCGCCCTGAACCCGGGGGGCTGGCTGCTGCTCGAGCATGGGCACGACCAGGCCGGTGCGGTGCGCAGCCTGCTCCAGGCGGCTGGCTTCACACAGGTCGGCAGCCGCGCCGACCTCCCGGGCATTGAGCGCTGCAGCGGCGGCCAGTGGCCGCAGCGGCGATAATGTGAGCCGTTTCCGGGTCTCTCCAGACCCTTCCGCAGAAGGACTTTCAGCCATGAGCGACGCGCAAACCCGAATCGACCAGCTGGTCAAATCCCACGACATCGTGTTGTTCATGAAGGGCAACGCGAGTTTCCCCATGTGCGGCTTCTCCGGCCGTGCGATCCAGATCCTCAAGGCCTGTGGCGTCGAGACGAAAACGCTGACCACCGTCAACGTGCTCGAGGACGACGGTATCCGCCAGGGCATCAAGGAATACAGCAACTGGCCCACCATCCCGCAGCTCTACGTCAAGGGTGAGTTCATCGGCGGCTCGGACATCATGATGGAGATGTACCAGTCCGGTGAACTGCAACAGGTCATCAACGGCGAAGCCTGATCCTGTTTTCTCTCGTGCACCAGCCAGGGCCACCTTCGGGTGGCCTTGTTGTTTCTGGTGCGCGATTTCGCACACCTCGTGCCCATCTTTCGGAATGCGGTGACTTTGCCGGGCATTTCTGCATTGAGGTCGGGCATGTTGTGTGCTTGAATGAAATCGCCACCGAACCTCAAGGAGAATCGCATGAGCTCTCGCAGCCTGGTCGCTTCACCCTCCCTCGGTCTGCCCATCGCCCAGATGCGCAGCGTGTTCAGCGCCGACGACGTCGAGCGCAAGCTGGCCCACCTGCAGGCCAGCGGCAACGAACGCGACTACGAAAGCCTTCGCAACACCTGGCAGCGCATGCTGGAGCGCGGCCCCCAGCGCTTCGCGGTCAAGCCCTCGGGCGTGCCCGACATGGCACCGCTCTACGACCTGCTGCCCAATTTTGGTGAGGTGCTCGACGATGTGAAGCGCCACGTGGCGCTGAGCCAGGACAGCCGAGACAGCCTGGAGGTCACGCCCATCCTGCTGCTGGGCCCGCCGGGCGTCGGCAAGACCCATTTCGCGCGCCAGCTCGCCGACCTGCTCGGCACGAGCATGAGCCTGGTGCCCATGAGTTCCATGACGGCCGGCTGGCTGCTCTCGGGTTCGTCCTCGCAGTGGAAAGGCGCCAAGCCCGGCAAGGTGTTCGAGGCGCTGGTGGACGGGCAGTACGCCAACCCGGTCATCGTGGTGGACGAGATCGACAAGGCGGCCGCGGACGCGCAGTACGACCCGCTGGGTGCGCTCTACAGCCTGCTGGAACACGACACGGCGCAGAGCTTCGTCGACGAATTCGCGGAAGTGCCGATCGACGCCAGCCAGGTGATCTGGGTCACCACGGCCAACCACGAGCGCGGCATCCCCGAGCCCATCATGAACCGCATGAACGTGTACGAGATCGCGCCGCCCTCACCCGAGGCGGCTCGCAAGATCGCGGCCCACCTCTACCGGGGCATTCTGGGCGAACACGACTGGGGCCAGCGTTTTGACCCCGAGCCGGCCAACGACGTGCTGGATCTGCTGGCGACGCTTGCGCCGCGGGAGATGCGCCGCGCGCTCGTCACCGGCTTTGGCAATGCGCGGCTGGACAACCGCTACCGCATCGAGCCCGAAGATCTGCCTCGCGCGGGCGCAGGCAAAGGCCGCATCGGCTTCCTTCAGTAGACAGACTGGCGCGCTCAGGCGTCCGGGTGGGCCCAGTTCCTGGCCGCGGCGTAGACCGCGTTCGGGTACTCGGCGCGGCCCCGGCTGCCGTTGTAACGGCCGAGCGCCAGGAAGGTGTCGCCGCGTTCGCGGTCCAGGTAGTGGCGCAGGATCACGCAGCCAAACCGCAGGTTGGTCTGCATGTTGAAGAGCCGGCTGGCATCGCCGTCGCCGATCAGGCGCGACCAGAACGGCATGATCTGCATGTAGCCCCGAGCGCCCACGCGCGAGATGGCGAACTTGCGGAACGCGCTCTCGACCTGCACCAGCCCCAGCACCAGGGTGGTGTCCAGCCCCGCGCGCCGGGTTTCGTACCAGAGGGTCTGCAGGAACTCGATGCGGGTCTGGAAGTCCGGCTTGCGGCGCTGCAGCCGGTCGCTGGACGCGCCCAGCCAGCGCAGATAGGCCAGGCGTTTTTCCAGGTCGGTGAACTCGGGCACGGGCGGCGCGCTGTTGGCGATCGCAGCGCTCAAGGCACCGCGCACCGAATCGGCCAGGGGCTCTTCCAGTTGGCCACCGGCGTGCGCGACCGGGGACAGAGAGCCCAGGCCCAACGCGCCGGCAGCCAGCAGGCAGTCGCGGCGCGACCAGGCCAGCGGCTTCATGCGCCCAGCTTGCCCTTCAGGAGCGCCACCACCTCGCCCAAAGCCACCTGGGTGGCGGCGGCATCGCGGCGGTGCTGGTATTCCACCTGCCCGGCCTTGAGGCCCCGGTCGCCGATGGTGACGCGGTGCGGCACACCGATGAGCTCCCAGTCCGCGAACATGGCGCCAGGGCGCTCGCCCCGGTCGTCCAGGATCACATCCACCCCTGCCGCCAGCAACTCGCCGTACAAACGTTCGGCGGCGGCCTTCACCTCCGGGCTGCGGTCCATGCCGATGGGGCAGACCACCACCGTGAACGGCGCCAGCGCGTCGGGCCAGATGATGCCGCGCTCGTCGTGGTTCTGCTCGATCGCCGCGGCCGGCAGGCGCGTGATGCCGATGCCGTAGCAGCCCATCTCGAAGTGCGCGGGCTTGCCGTCCTCGCCCAGGAAGGTGGCGTTCATGGCCTTGCTGTACTTCGTGCCCAGGTAGAACACGTGGCCGACCTCGATGCCGCGCTCGATCGCCAGCACGCCCTGGCCATCGGGCGAGGCATCGCCTTCGACCACGTTGCGCAGGTCCGCCACCAGGGTCGGCTCGGGCAGGTCACGGCCCCAGTTCACACCGGTCATGTGGAAGTCCGGCTCGTTGGCCCCGCAGATCCAGTCCGCCAACACGGCCACCTCGCGGTCGACCACGAGATTCACCGGCTTCTTCAGGCCGATCGGGCCCAGGTAGCCCGGCTTGCAGCCGAAGTGCGCATCGATCTCGGCGCCAGTGGCGAACCGGAAACCAGCGTTGAGCCCCGGCACCTTGGCCACCTTGACCTCGTTCATGTCGTGGTCGCCGCGCAGCAGCAGCAGCCAGACCTGGCTCTTGGCGACCTCGCCCGCCTCGTCGAGTTCGTCGGTGGCCAGCACCAGCGATTTCACCGTGGTGGCCAGCGGCACGCCCAGCAGCGTGGCCACGTCGGCACAGGTGGCCTTGCCGGGGGTGGGCGTCTTGGCCATGGCATTGACCGCCGCAGGGCGCGGCCCCGCTGGCGCCAGCGCCTCGGCTTTTTCCATGTTGGCGGCATAGTCGCTCGCCGGGCAGTAGACGATGGCGTCTTCCCCGGTCGCGGCAATCACCTGGAATTCCTCGCTCAGATCACCACCGATGGCGCCGCTGTCGGCCGCCACGGCGCGGTAGCGCAGGCCGAACCGGTCGAAAATGCGCCGGTAGGCTGCGGCCATCACCTGATAGCTCAGCTTGGCGGTCGACTCGTCCCGGTCGAAGCTGTAGGCGTCCTTCATGATGAATTCGCGGCCCCGCATGAGGCCGAAACGCGGACGCCGTTCATCGCGAAACTTGGTCTGGATCTGGTACAGGTTCTTCGGCAACTGCTTGTAGCTTCGGAAATCCTGACGGGCAATGTCAGTGACCACTTCCTCACTGGTGGGTTGCACCACGAAATCGCGGTCGTGCCGGTCCTTGATGCGCAGCAGCTCGGCCCCCATCTTGTCAAAGCGCCCGGTTTCCTGCCAGAACTCCGCCGGCTGGATCACCGGCATGGTGAGTTCCACCGAACCCGCACGGTTCATTTCCTCGCGCACGATGGCCTCTACCTTGTGGATCACGCGCAGACCCATGGGCATGTAGCTGTAGATGCCAGCGCCGAGCTTCTTGATCATGCCGGCGCGCGTCATCAGTTGGTGGCTGACGACTTCCGCGTCGGCCGGGGCTTCCTTGAGGGTGGAAATCAGGAACTGGGAGGCTTTCATGGGCGAGCTGGGTTCTGCCAATCGGCAGTGTTGGGAGAAGCGGAGTAGGAACCGGGGAACGGCGCATCCGGCGATCTGGACGGCCCACCTGCGCCCGGAGATGCAACAGGTGTGTGATCACTTCGCAACTTGCATGCCGCGATGCATAATGAACACAGTTTAAAAATTTGGGGTTGATTATGCTTGACAGAGAAGGCTTCAGGCCCAATGTCGGCATCATTCTGCTCAACCAGCGAAACCAGGTGTTCTGGGGCAAGCGCATCCGCTCACACTCCTGGCAGTTTCCGCAAGGTGGCATCGACAGAGGCGAGACACCTGAGCAGGCGATGTACCGCGAGTTGCACGAGGAAGTCGGGCTCATGCCCGAGCACGTGAGCATCGTTGCCCGCACGCGGGACTGGTTGCGCTACGAAGTGCCGGACCGCTTCATCCGCCGCGATGCCCGTGGCCACTACAAGGGACAGAAACAGATCTGGTACCTGCTGCGCCTTGTGGCACAGGACTGGAACCTGAACCTGCGCGCGACCAGCCATCCGGAGTTCGACGCCTGGCGCTGGCATGACTACTGGGTGCCACTCGACGTGGTCGTGGAGTTCAAACGCGGCGTCTATGAAATGGCACTCACCGAACTCTCGCGCTACCTGCCCAAGAACGACACCCGCAACCGCTACCTGCGCGGTGGCTCCCGCCACCGCCACGACGAAAGTCCCGAATCCTCGTCCCTGTCAGCCCCACCGCCGGGCCTGGAGTTGCCCCCGGGCGCCAGTTTTGATCCCGACCCGCAGAGCGGCTCCCGCTCTGCCCACATCGAACACAAATGACTTCTGCCCGCCACCGGTTGCCGCAATGCCTGTCCGTCGCAGCGGCCCTGATTTCGTTTCTGGGTTTCAGCCCTGCATTGCAAGCCCAATTGCGAGACGACCCCGACGCCCCTGCGTGGCAGGAAGCGGCGGTGAAGCCGCCGCCCACTTTCAGCACGGACCAATTGCAGGCCTTCGATGTCTCAGCCGGTACGGCGTTGAACTACGGTATCGACCCCAAGACCTTGAGCGTGGGGGAAGACGGTGTGGTGCGCTACGTTCTGGTCGCCCGCAGCTCCAGCGGGGCGCTCAATGTGCTGTACCAGGGCCTCCGCTGCCAGACCGCTGAAGTCAAGACCTACGGGCGCTGGAACAACAACGCGTCCAGCTGGAACGTCAACGCCAAGGAAGCATGGCAGGAGCTGTCGTTCTCCGGCCCTACCCGCCCTGCCATGTTGCTGGCACGGGCGGGCATCTGCGAAGGCCGAACCATCAACGGCAGCGCGCAGAAAATCCTGCACACCCTCAAACACGGCCGCCCGGAAACGCGCTGAGCGGGCCGGGGGCGCTGGCCTTAGCCGCGCGCCAAGACGAGGTTGTCCCGATGGATCATTTCGGGTTCTGCCACGTAACCCAGCAAACGCTCGAAGTCCTGCGATGACTTGCGGCAGATGAGCCGGGCCTCGCTGCTCGCGTAGTTGGCCAATCCGCGCGCCACCTCGGCCCCGCGCGCATCGCGCACCGCGATCACATCCCCACGGGAGAACTCGCCGTCGACGCCCGTCATGCCGATGGGCAGCAGGCTCTTGCCTTCGCCCACGATCTTGCCGACCGCGCCATCGTCCACCACGACGGCACCACGCAACTGCAAATGATCGGAAATCCAGCGCTTGCGCGCCTGGTGCTTGGGCGTCTGGGCCACGAGGCAGGTGCCGATGGCTTCACCCGCCGTCAGTCGCAAGAGCACCTCGGGCTCACGGCCCCAGGCGATGACCGTGGAGGCCCCGGAGCCGGCGGCGCGCTTGGCGGCCAATATCTTGGTGATCATGCCGCCCTTGCCAATGCCACTGCCCGCCCCGCCCGCCATGGCTTCCAGGCGTGCGTCGCCAGCGCGGGCGACGTGAACAAACTGAGCGGAAGGATCGCGCCTGGGATCGGCCGTGTACAAGCCCTTCTGGTCGGTCAGGATCACGAGCACGTCGGCCTCCACCAGGTTGGCCACGAGCGCGCCCAGTGTGTCGTTGTCGCCGAACTTGATCTCGTCGTTGACGACGGTGTCGTTCTCGTTGATCACCGGCACAACGCCCAGTTGGAGCAAGGTCAACAGGGTCGAGCGGGCATTGAGATAACGTTCACGGTCCGCGAGGTCGGCGTGCGTCAACAGCACCTGTGCGCTGCCGACGCCACAACCGCGCAGCTTGCTCTCGTACATCTGCACCAGGCCCATCTGCCCCACGGCCGCCGCGGCTTGAAGTTCGTTGATCTCCTTGGGCCGCACGGTCCAGCCCAGGCGCTTCATGCCCTCGGCTACCGCGCCGCTGCTGACCATGATGACCTCACGCCCCTGCTGCACCAGGGCCGCCAATTGCTGACTCCATTGCCCGATGGCTTCCTCGTCGAGGCCGCGGCCCTCATTGGTCACCAGGCTGGAGCCCACCTTGACCACGATGCGCCGGGCCATTTTGAACACAGCCGCCGGTGCCATGCCATTCACATTCATTGAGTCAACGGGCGAAGAAGTCGAGGCGGTGTCCATGGGTGGGCAGAATCGAAATCAGAGGGTGTCCGGACCATTCACGAAACGGGGATCCACATCCACAGGCGCTTGCATCGACTGATGCACCTGCGCGATGTGCTGGTAGATCTTCTGCACCAGCAGTTCGCAACCCTCGCGGGTGAGCGCTGAAATTTCGAAGACGGGCCCCTTGTATTTCAGGCGTTTCACGATGTCCTTGACCCGGGCCTCCCGCTCCTCGGCGGGCACCATGTCCAGCTTGTTGAGCACAAGCCAACGAGGTTTCTCATACAGCTTCTGATCGAATTTCTTCAACTCCGCCACGATGGCCTTGGCCTGCGCAACAGGATCGACGCCTTCGTCGAAGGGCGCCACATCCAGCATGTGCAGCAGCAGGCGCGTGCGTTGCAGGTGCCGCAGGAACTGGTGTCCCAGGCCGGCGCCCTCCGAGGCCCCTTCGATCAGCCCGGGCACATCGGCCACCACGAAGCTCTTCTCCGGCCCGACGCGGACCACGCCCAGGTTGGGATGCAGGGTGGTGAACGGGTAGTCGGCGATCTTGGGCCGTGCGTTGGAGATCGCCGCAATCAAGGTCGACTTGCCCGCGTTGGGCATGCCCAGCAGGCCGACGTCGGCGAGCAGCTTGAGCCGCAGCCACACCCACATCTCCTCGCCCGGCATCCCCGGCTGGTGCTGGCGCGGGG
>JAGKSX010000165.1 GCA_018993155.1 Hydrogenophaga sp. | reverse complement strand
ACACCCGCGGGCGGCCGGCGCCCTCCTGCCCGGACCACCCGACCTTGCCAACCGCGGTGGAGCGGAAAACTCAGAACCCCAAAGCCTCGTCAAGCACCTCGACCCAGTGCCGCACCGGCGTGGCCGTGCCGCTCTGCAGGTGCGTGATGCAGCCGATGTTGGCGCTGGCGATCACCGCCGGCCGCAGCTCATCCAGGTGGCCAAGCTTGCGATCGCGCAGGGTGTGCGCGATCTCGGGGTTGAGCACCGAGTAGGTGCCGGCCGAACCGCAGCACAGGTGGGCCTCGTTGTTCGCCACCTGCACCGTGAAACCCAAGGCGCCCAGGTGCTGCTCCACCCCACCCTTGAGCTGCTGGCCGTGCTGCAGCGTGCAGGGCGGATGGAAGGCCACCACGCGCGCCGCATCCGGCGCCTGCTTCAGCAAGGGCCGCAACACCGGCACCAGCGCGGGCAGCAGCTCGCTCAGATCGCGCGTGAGTTCGCTCACGCGCGCGGCCTTGGCGGCGTAGACCGGGTCGTCCTGAAGAATGTGCCCGTACTCCTTCACCGTCACGCCGCAGCCCGAGGCGTTCATCACGATGGACTCGACCCCGCCTTCGATCAGCGGCCACCACGCGTTGATGTTGGCCCGCATCTGGGCACGCCCGCCGTCCTGGTCGTTCAGGTGGAACTTCACCGCGCCACAGCACCCGGCCTCGGTCGCCACCACCCCCTGGATGCCGGCCGCATCGAGCACGCGCAACGTGGCGGCGTGGATGCTCGGCAGCATCGCCGGCTGCACGCAGCCCGCGAGCAAGAGCACGCGGCGCGCGTGCGTGCGCGTGGGCAAGGCACCGGCCGCGCGCGGCGCGGGCACCTTGTCCTTCAGCAGGCTGGGCAGCAGCGGCCGCACCATCTGGCCGAGCTTCATGGCCGGCGCGAACAGCGGCGAGGTCAGGCCCTCCTTGAGCAGCCAGCGCACGGCCTTTTCACCCACCGGGCGCGGCACTTTCTCATCCACGATCTGGCGGCCGATGTCGACCAGATGGCCGTAGTCCACCCCGCTCGGGCAGGTGCTTTCGCAGTTGCGGCAGGTGAGGCAGCGGTCCAGGTGCAGCTGGGTCTTGCGCGTGGGCTCGGCGCCTTCGAGCACCTGCTTCATCAGGTAGATGCGCCCGCGTGGGCCGTCGAGTTCGTCGCCGAGCAACTGGTAGGTGGGACAGGTGGCGGTGCAGAAGCCGCAGTGCACGCACTTGCGCAGGATGGCCTCGGCCGCGCGGCCGTCGGCGCGCTGCTGGTATTCGGGAGAGAGCTGGGTTTGCATGGCTCGGTTCCCGTCAGCCCATGCGGCCCGGGGTGAAGATGCCCGCCGGGTCGAACTCGGCGCGCAGGCGTTGCGTGATGGTCTGGATCGCCGTGGCCGCCGGGTGGAAGCGCGGCACGCCGGGCGCGCCGTCGGCCCCGGCGCGGAACAGCGTGGCGTGGCCGTTCACGGCCGCGGTGGCCGCCCGGATCTGGCCGGCCGCGCCAGCGGGTGCCCACAGCCAGCGCTGCGCGCCCTGCCATTCGATCAGCGGCGCCCAGGGCAGGTCCAGCACCGGCGCGGTCTGCGGCACCGACAAGCGCCACAGGCCCAGGTCGGCCGCCGGTGCATCGAAGAACGGCAGGCGCTGGTCGCGGGTGTCGGCCCAGTCGCGGCCGGCCTGCGTGGGGTCCACGCGGGTGCCGCCGGCCTCGAGCGCCAGGCGCTCGCAGGCGGCCTCCACCGCCGCGACGGCACCGCGCAGGCGCACGGTGAGGCGGTCCGCAGCCCAGCGGCTGGCATTGACCGGCAGCGGCTGGCCGCCCCAGCGGTGCACTTGCTCCAGCGCCTCGTGCTGGCCGAGTGGAAACAAGAGCGTGGCCTCGGCCGGCGCCACCGGCAGCACCTTGAGGCTGACTTCGGTGATCACGCCCAGCGTGCCCAGGGAGCCGGCGAGCACGCGGCTCACGTCGTAGCCGGCCACGTTCTTCATGACCTGGCCACCGAAGGTGAGCAGCTCGCCGCGCCCGTTGATGAAGCGCGCGCCGAGCACGTAGTCGCGCACCGCGCCGGCGCTGGCGCGCGCCGGGCCGGCCAGGCCGGCGGCCACCATGCCGCCCACCGTGCCGCCAGGGCCGAAGTGCGGTGGCTCGAACGGGAAACACTGGCCGCGCTCGGCCAGCACCGCCTCCAGTTCGGCCAGCGGCGTGCCCGCGCGCACCGTCACCACCAGCTCGGTCGGCTCGTAGCTGACGATGCCCGACCAGCCGGTGGTGGGCAGCAATTCATCCGCGCCCGGCTCGCCGTAGAAGGCCTTCGTGCGGCCGCCGGCGATGTGCAAGGGCGAACGCGTGGCCGCAGCGGCGCGGACCCGGTCAATCAGTTCGCCGGGGATCTCGTGGGGCGGGAAAGACATGGCGCCGATGGTAGTCGCGCAGCCACTCGCTGGCTTTGAATTTTCTGCACGCCGCGATGCAATCGCGGCCCGGGCTTACCTTGTGTAGCCCGCGCACATGCCGGCATTGGGCCGGCCCTTGCATTCGCGCAGAAGCCGCTTCTCGCGAGCGGCCGGCGCTTCCTCCGAGGTGGACTTGTGGAAGGTGACCTTGGATGGCAGCTTGCGCGCCGAGCTCTCGGCGGCGTGAAGCGTGGCGGCCGCCAGAGCGGCCACCAGGGCGACGGCGCCCAGGCGCAACGGGTTCCTGAACATGGTGTCCTCCTTGGATGGGTGAGTCCCGGGCGCGCATCATACGAAAGTTCTCATGTCGAAAAAAAACCCGCGTGCCCTGAGGCAACGCGGGTTCAACATCCAAAGGAGATTCGGGATCAGCGGTTGTAGGCCGTCTCGCCGTGCGAGGTGATGTCCAGACCTTCGCGTTCGGCTTCTTCGCTGACGCGCAGACCGACCATCATGTCGACGATCTTGTAGGCGACAAACGAGACCACGCCGGACCATACGATGGTCACGAGCACGCTCTTGACCTGCACCCACAGCTGGGCGCCGATGGCGTAGTCGTCGGCCTTGACGCCACCCAGGCTGGAGGCGGCGAAGACGGCGGTCAGGATGGCGCCGACGATACCGCCGACACCGTGCACGCCGAACACGTCGAACGCGTCGTCGGCACCCAGCATCTTCTTGAGACCACCCACACCCCACAGGCAGACCAGACCCGCGATCAGGCCGAGGGCGATGGAGCCCATCGGGCCGATGAAGCCAGCGGCGGGCGTGACCGCCACCAGGCCGGCCACGGCACCCGAAGCGGCACCCAGCATGGAGCCCTTGCCCTTGTGCAGCGCTTCGCCCGCGATCCAGGACAGCGTGGCCGCGCCGGTGGCGAGGATGGTGTTGATGAAGGCCAGACCAGCCACGCCGTTGGCGGCACCTGCCGAGCCGGCGTTGAAGCCGAACCAGCCGACCCACAGCAGCGAGGCACCGACCATGGTCAGCGTCAGGCTGTGCGGGGTGAGCGCTTCCTTGCCGTAGCCGATGCGCTTGCCCACCACGTAGGCACCCACCAGACCGGCGATACCGGCGTTGATGTGCACCACGGTGCCGCCGGCGAAGTCCAGCGCGCCGTCGGCGCCCAGCAGACCACCGCCCCAGACCATGTGGGCCATCGGGATGTAGCTGAAGGTGAACCAGATCACGGAGAACAGCAGCACGGCCGAGAACTTGATGCGCTCGGCGAACGAGCCCACGATCAGCGCGCAGGTGATGGCCGCGAAAGTCGACTGGAAGGCCACGAAGACGAACTCGGGAATCGTCGGCAGCAGGCCCGAGAGCGTGTCGGCCGTGATGCCCTTGAGGAAGACCTTGTCGAAGCCGCCCACGAACTTGCCTTCGCCCACGAAGGTCAGGCTGTAGCCGTAGACGCACCAGAGGATGGTGATCAGCGAGAAGATGACGAACACATGCATCAGCACCGACAGCATGTTCTTCGAACGGGCCAGGCCGCCGTAGAACAGGGCCAGGCCCGGGATGGTCATCAGGATGACCAGCATGGTGGAGGTCAGCATCCAGGCGGTGTCGCCGGTGTCGAGCGCGGGCGCGGCGGCGGCCGGTGCGGCCTCTGCGGCAGCGGCAGGCGCTGCTTCGGCCGGCGCAGGAGCGGCAGCCGGTGCGGCTTCGGCGGGGGCGGCCGCCGCAGGGGCTTCAGCAGGCGCGGCGGTCTGCGCCATGGCGTTCAGACCGCCAAAGGCCAGGCCCATGCCCAGGAACAGGGTTGCAATGAGTTTTTTCATGTCCGTGATCTTTCTTGTTCAGGGGGCGGCGATCAGAGCGCTTCCTTGCCGGTCTCGCCGGTCCGGATGCGCACCACCTGTTCCAGGGAAGTGACGAAAATCTTGCCGTCGCCGATCTTGCC
>JAGKSX010000164.1 GCA_018993155.1 Hydrogenophaga sp. | reverse complement strand
GGGCGCGGCTCAACGCGCTGCCGCAGGTGGACGAGATCTCGCTCATGACGCACTTCAGCGACGCCGACGGCGTGCGCGGCATCGCGCACCAGGTGGCCGCGTTCGAGGCCGCCACCGCCGACCTGCCCGGCGAGCGCACGCTGTGCAACAGCGCGGCCATCCTGCGCCACGCGAAGCTGGCGCTGCGGGGGGCGCAAAGCCTGTCGGCCGACTGGGTGCGCGAGGGCATTGCGCTGTACGGCAGCGCGCCCGATTTCCCCGAAAAGCGGGTGAGCGACTGGGACCTGCAACCGGCCATGACGTTGTCCAGCCGGGTCATCGGCACGCAGACGCTGCAGGCCGGCGATACCGTGGGCTATGGCTCGACGTTCACGGCCGAGGGGCCGATGCGCATCGGCGTGGTGGCCTGTGGTTACGCGGATGGTTATCCGCGGCACGCGCCCACGGGCACGCCGGTGCTGGTGGATGGGGTGCGCACGCGCCTGATCGGGCGGGTGAGCATGGACATGATCACGGTGGATCTTTCTTCCGTTCCGTCTGCGGGGATCGGGTCGGAGGTGGTGCTGTGGGGGCGGGCCTCGTCGTCTTGCGGCGAGGTGCTGCCGATCGATGAGGTGGCTTCTTCTGCGGGCACCATCAGCTATGAGCTGATGTGCGCGGTGGCGCCCCGCGTGCCGTTCGCCGCGGCCTGATCAGGGACGCCCGGGCGCGCAGGCCTCGAACCCGTAGCGCTCGCAGAAGGGGCTGCCGAGGATGGGCAGCCATTTCGGGATGTCGTGGAACTCGCGGGCGACTTCGGCCAGCACGGTGTCGTGGAAGGGCTGGTACTTGAAGCCTTGGCCGTCGACCGCGTAGAAGGCGACGCCGTCCACGTCGAAACGCTTGGCGCTCACGCGCTCGAAGTAGGGAGCGAACTCCTCCAGCTTGGGTTCGTCGTAGAGGAACACGCGGATGGGCTGGCCGTCGTAGCGGCGGAAGTCGATGATCTGGTCGTCCTGCCGCGCATGGTGTTTGCCCACGCCGAAGACGGGCACGTATCGCTTGTGGTGGAAGGCGAGCATGGCCGCCGGGTTGTAGGTGCGGCCCATCAGGGTGGCGCCCGCCGGCAGGTCTTTCTCCAGCGCGGCGACCACGGCGGCGGTTTCGCGCAGGAAGACCGCGCGGTCGTGGATCTTGAAGGGCTGCCACCAGGCGAGCGGCGCCCAGGCGATGGCGGCGACCACGAGCAGGTGCGGCACCGAGAGCGCCACGGTCCAGGTCAGGCAACGGCGCAGCGCGCGCGCATCCAGCCGCAGGCCGGCCCAGACCACGAACAGCGGCACGAAGCCCAGCACCCAGTGCAGGCCGATGGTGCGGCGCGTGCTCAGCAGCGCGAACAGGATCAGCGGGAACAGCCACAGCACGGCCAGCGTGCGGCTGGTGGTGGGCGAGACGCCGGAGGCCGTGCCGCGCGCACTCAGCGCGCGCCAGAGCAGCCAGGGCGTGAGCAGGTAGAGCGCCATCGCGAGGTACACGCCGAAGGTCTCGAACGACCAGGCCGAGCCCTCGTTGCGGTTGAACACGTTGAACATCACGTTGGTCCAGCCGTGTGTGGCGTTGAAGGCGATGTTGAGCGCGATCGAGGGCAGGGCGAGCACGAAGATGAGGAACGGGGCCCACCAGCGTTCGCGCCGCCAGCCGAAGCAGTGCGCCGCGTAGGCGAAGCCCAGCAGCGCCGCGAAGTACTTGGAGAGGAAAGCCAGGCCGAGGAAGGCGCCGGCCAGCGCGTACCAGGGCACGCTGGCGCGCTGCGCGCTGGTGTCGGCGCGCAGGTAGCACCAGGCCGAGAGCACCATGAAGAAGATCAGCGGTGTGTCGGTGGTCACCAGCACGAACATCCACGACCAGGGCATCGCCAGGTAGACCGCGCCCGCCAGCCAGGCGCTGGCCTCGCGGTCTTCGGGCAGGAAGCGGCGCAGCAGGTCCACCACGCCGAGCGCGATGACGCTGGTGAGCAGCAGCGTGAAGCTGCGCAGCGCCAGCGGGTGGTCGCTGATCTGGCGCAGCGCCGCGATCAGCCAGCCCACCATCGGAGGGTGGTCGGAGTAGCCCCAGGATGGGAACACGCCCCACTGGTAGAAGAAGGCCTCGTCGCCGGTGATGGGGAAGCCGGCGGCGATGACGAGCTTGAGCAGCAGGGTGGCGGCGAACGCGACCCAGAAGATCTGGCGCGAGGCGTGGGTGGAAAACTCGGAAGCGTGCATGGTCAGGGGGTCAGGCATCCAGGGCGAGCAAGCTCACGCCCACCACGATCAGCGTGCAGCCGGCCACGCGCAGCCACGAGAAGGGCTCACCGAGCCAGAGCACGCCCAGCGCGAGCGTGACCACGAAGCCCAGGCTCACCAGCGGGTAGGCCACGCTCACGTCCAGCCGGGAGAGCACCCACAGCCAGAGCACGGCACTGGCGCCGTAGAGCATCAGGCCGACCCACACCAGCGGGCTGCTGAGCGCCTGCAGGTAGGTGCTGCCGACGTCGGCGGCGGCGCTGGGCGCGCCCATGCCGCGCTTCATGGCGATTTGCGCGGCCGAAGACAGCAGCACGCAGAACAGGGCCAGGCCCAGGGCGATGGATTTCATGAAGGGGTGTCCTGGGTTCAGAAACCGACGGTGGCCACGAAGCCGATGCCGCCCATCACGAGCAGCGTGACCCAGCTGAACGGGTCTTTCAGCGCGA
>JAGKSX010000046.1 GCA_018993155.1 Hydrogenophaga sp. | reverse complement strand
CCGGTGTCGTGCAGCTGTTCCGGCTCGCGCCGGCCTGAGCGCGTCAGCCCAGCGCGAGCGTGAGCGCCGCGAGCGCGGCCGTCTCGGCGCGCAGCACGCGCGGCCCAAGCGTGACGGGCAGGAATCCGGCGGCGCGGGCAAGCGCATCCTCGCTGGCGCTCAGGCCGCCTTCGGGGCCGCTGAGAAAGCAAACTGGCGCCTGCGCCGGCACCTCGGCCAGGGCCTGCGCCAGCGGTCGGGTGCCCTCGGCCAGCGAGAGCAGGCAGCGCAGACCGGCATCGGCGGGCGGCAGCGTTTTCAGCCAGGCCGCGAAGTCGCTCACCGGGTGCACCGTGGGCACGCGGTTGCCACCACACTGTTCACACGCCGCCACCGCCACCGATTGCCAGTGCGCCTGTTTTTTCGTCGCGCGTTCGCCACTCAGGCGAAGCACACTGTGCGAGGTGTGCAGCGGCTGCAGGCTGGCCACGCCGAGTTCAGCGGCTTTCTCCACCAGCCAGTCCATGCGCTCGTTGGCCGGCATGCCCAGCGCCAGGTGCACCGCGCGGATGGGCTCGCGTTCGGTGGCGTGGTGCGCGCCGAGCAGCACCTCCACGTCGCTGCGGCCCATGCGGGTGATGGTGGCGTCCCACTCGCCGCCCTGGCCGTTGAACAGCGTGATGGTCTGACCGGGTTGCAGGCGCAACACCTGCACATGGCGCGCCGCAGCGGCGGGCAGTGCGAGGGGCTGGCCCTCGAGCAGCGGCGCCGGGCAGTGGAAACGCGGCATGCTCAGACGCGCCCGAAGGCGTAGCCGGAGGCGGCCTGCAGGCCTTCGATCTCGTCGAGCATCTTCAGGAACGGGCCAAGCGCGCGGTAGCGGTGCGCCGTGTGGCGGATGTAGCCGATGAAGCGCGGCGCGTCGGCCAGGTACTTGGGTTTGCCGTCGCGCAGGGTGAGGCGCGCGAAGATGCCAGCCACCTTCAGGTGGCGCTGCAGGCCCATCCACTCAACGCCCCGGTAGAAGGCGCCGAAGTCGCTGTGCCAGTCTTCGAAATCCATCAGGCCGGCCGCGCGCGCCTTTTCCCAGTAGCGCACGGTGACGTCGATCACGAAGTCTTCGTCCCAGCTGAGGAAGGCGTCTCGCATCAGGCTGGCCACGTCATAGGTGATAGGGCCGTGCACGGCGTCCTGGAAGTCGAGCACCCCGAGCTGGCGGGCGGGTGTATCACCGGGTTGCAGTGGCAACATGAGGTTGCGCGGCATGAAGTCGCGGTGCACGTAGACCTGCGGCGCCGCGAGGTTGTGCGCGACGATGGTGTCGAAGGTCTTCTGCAGTGTCTGCGCCTGCGTGGCATCGAGCGCGAGGCCTTTGTGCTGCGCCAGGTACCAGTCGGGAAAGAGCTGCAGCTCGCGGCGCAGCAGGGCGTCGTTGTAGGGCGGCAGCACACCGGGTCTGGAGGCCAGCTGCCAGGCCAGCAGCGCATCCAGCGCCTGCATGTAGCGCGCGTGGTTGGCCTGCGGCCTCTCGGCGTCGATGCCGTCGAGCATGGTCTGGTGGCCGAGGTCGCTCAGCAACATGAAGCCCTGCGGTTCGTCCCAGGCGAGGATCTCGGGCACCAGCAGGCCGGCCTCGCGCAGCAGACCGGCCACGTGCACGAAGGGCTGGCAGTTTTCTTGCGCCGGGGGCGCGTCCATCACGATCAGGCTGCCGCCGGCTTGCGCGTCCAGGCGCAGGTAGCGGCGAAAGCTCGCGTCGGCCGAGGCGGGGCGCAGGGTGCCGGGCAGCAGGTCCAGGCGGGCGGCCAACGGCTGTAGCCAGGCGTGAAAGGCGACTTCCCGAACCGGATCGGCCCAGGGGACGGCGGGGGGGGGCGGGCTCATGGGGGGGGGGGGGGGGACGTGGGTGGCCGAGCGCCCTGTCCGGGTGTCGGGCAGTGGATAATCGCCCTTGATTCTACAAACCCCCTGCATCGCGGCGACTGGCCTCCGGGCCCGTTCTGGCAGCCGGACCCCCGAATTCCCCCCTTGAACCGCCGCACCGATCCGTTGCCCTCCAAGCGCCCGCACGGAGTCCCCGCCAACCCGCAATTCGTGGCGGCGCCTGTGGCGCGCGCGGTGCACGTGCTGCTGGCTGTGATGGCCTGGGGCGCGCTGTTCGCGCCCGGCGCCGTGCGCGCGCAGTCGGGCGATGGCGATGAAGCCACCGTGCACCTCAAGCCCAGCCGCCTGTTGCAGGAAAGCCTGCCGGAGGACGCGCGCCAGCAGGCGCCGACCTTCGTCCGGGGGGATCGCATCGAAGGGCAGACCGACAGCGTCACCACCGTCGAGGGGAATGCCGAACTGCGCCGGCACGACACCGTGATCCGTGCCGATCGGCTGGAGTTCGACCAGCGCGACAGCGAGGCCAAGGCCACCGGCAATGTGCTGATCAACCGCAATGGCGATCGTTTCGAAGGTCCCGAGCTGCAGATCAACGTGGACACCTTCAAAGGCCAGTTCCAAAAACCCAATTTCACCCTGCTCCAGAACGAGGGCAAGGGCGATGCCAGCCGGCTGGACTTCCTGGGCGAGGACTACGCGACAGCCCACCAGGCCCGGTACTCCACCTGCCCGCGCACGCCGGGTGCCGACTGGATGCCCGCCTGGCTGGTCCGGGCCACGCGCATCGATTTCGACAATGTGGAGGAGATGGGCACCGCCACTGGCGGGGTTCTGGAATTCAAGGGCGTGCCCATCCTGGGCTGGCCGCGCTTCAGCTTTCCGCTCACCGACAAGCGCAAGTCCGGCCTGCTGCCGCCCACGATCAACCTGGACAACGTCAACGGGCTCGAACTCACGCTGCCCTATTACCTCAACATCGCGCCCAACCTCGACGCCACGATCTACCCGACGTTGATGAGCAAGCGTGGGGTGGAACTGGGTGCCGAGGTGCGTTACCTGCAGCCCAGCTACGCGGGCCAGGTGCGTGGTTCGTTCCTGCCGTCCGACCCCTTGCGCGATGCCGACCGTTGGGGCTATTCGCTGCAGCACAGCCAGAGCCTGAGCAACACCGGTCTGGGCTTGGGCGGTTCGGCCAGTCTTTCGCTGGATCTCAATCGCGTGAGCGACGACAACTACTGGCGCGACTTCCCGCGCGCTTTCGGCTCGCTCACCAACCGCCTGCTCGCGGGCAATGCAATCTACAACTGGGGCCGTGGCCCCTGGGCCGTCAGCGCTGGCGTCTACACCTGGCAGACGCTGCAGGACATTGAGGCCCCCATCACGCCGCCGTATGACCGACTGCCCTCCGTCGCCGTGCGCTACAGCCGCGGCGATGGCCGCATTGGAGGCGTCAGCGGCTGGGACTACTCGGTGCTGAGCGAGTACACCCGCTTCGAGTCCAACCCGTTGCTCACCCGCCAGCCCAACGGTTCGCGCTCGATGGCCATTGCCGAGCTCAGCCGGCGCTGGGAGACGCCTGGCTGGTTCGTCAAGCCACGGGCGCAGCTGCACGCCACGCAGTACCAATTCGACGGTCCCCTGGCCGACGGCTCGCGCACCGCTTCGCGCGTGCTGCCCACGGTCAGCCTGGACAGCGGCCTTATCTTCGAGCGCGACGCGAGCTACTTTGGCCGTGCCTTCGTGCAGACGCTGGAGCCACGCGCCTTCTTCACCTGGACGCCCTACCGCGACCAGCGCCTGCTGCCCAATTACGACTCCGCCGCGAACGACTTCAATTTCGCGACCATCTTCTCGGAGAACGTGTTCGGCGGCAACGACCGCATCTCGGACACGCGCGCCTTCACCGTGGGCGCGAGTTCGCGCCTGCTCGATCCGGATTCCGGCGCCGAGATCGTGCGCGTCGGGCTGGCCCAGCGTTACCTGATCCGCGACCAGAACGTCTTCCTGCCCAACACCAGTGCCCTGTCGGGTGGCGCGCCGGTGACCGATCGCCTGAGCGACGTCCTGCTGGCCACGCGTGTGCAGTGGACGCCGCGCTGGACTGTCGACACCAATTTCCAGTACAGCCCGGGTGCGCGCGACTCGGTGCGCACCACGCTGGGCGTGCGCTTCATGCCCAGCCGCTACCGCGTGTTCAGCGCGGCCTACCGCCTGCAGCGTGGCAGCAGCGAGCAGTACGACTTCGGCTGGCAGTGGCCGCTCAACGACCTGTGGGAAACGCCCGCGAAAACTGGCGTGCCCGGCCGTGGCCTCGGCGCGGGTCAGTGGTACAGCGTGGGCCGCATCAACTACAGCGTGCCCGACCGCAAGGTGGTCGATCTGGTGGCGGGCTTTGAGTACGATGCCGGTTGCTGGATCGGGCGCGTCGTGCTGGAGCGGTTGCAGCGCAGCGCCTCCTCCGCCAATCAGCGTATCCTGTTCCAGCTGGAGTTCTCCGGCTTCTCCCGCCTCGGCTCCAATCCGTTGAAGACGCTGAAGGACAACGTGCCGCGCTACCAGTACCTGCGCGAAGACATCAACCCGCCCAGCCGGTTCCAACAATATGACTGATCGCCACTCCGCCCCCTCACGCCTGTCCACCTGGTTGTTGTGCGTGCCCCTGATGTGGGCCTGCACCGCCCAGGCGCAAGGCTTGCGGTCCACGGGCCAGCTCAACCTGCCGCGCAGCACCGCAGCCGCTGCACCGACCCAGCAGGGCACGGCCGATTTCATCGTCGCGCTGGTCAATTCCGAGCCGGTCACCAACAACGAGGTGCGCCAGCGCCTGTTGCGCGTGGAGCAGCAGATCGCCCAGGAAGGCACGGCCATGCCGGCGCGCGAGGTGCTGGTGCGCGAGGTGCTGGAACAGATCATCAACGAGCGGGCACAGACGCAACAGGCGAGCGAGCTCGGCATCACGGTCGACGAAGCCGCCGTCACGCAGGCCGAACAGGCCATCGCGGCGCAGAACCAGCTCAGCCCCGACGAGCTTCGTCGTCGCCTGGCGGCCGAGGGCATCGACATCAACCGCTTCCGCAACAACCTGCGCAACCAGATCCTGTTGCAGCGCGTGCAGGAACGCCAGGTCGATTCCCGCGTTCGCGTGACCGATGCGGACATCGACGACTTCATCCGCGAACAGCGCGGCAACAACGACCTCGCGAACCTGGAGCTCAACCTCGCCCACGTGCTGGTGGCGGTGCCAGAGGGCGCCACGCCCGAGCGCATCCAGGAACTGCAGGCCCGTGCGCAAGGGGTGGCCGATCGGGCCCGCGCCGGCGCTGACTTCGCTCAGCTCGCGCGCGAGTCGTCCGATGCGCCCGAGCGGGCCAACGGAGGCCTGTTTGGCATGCGCCCCGCCAATCGACTGCCCACCCTGTTCGTGGATGCCACGCGCACGCTCAACGCGGGCGGCGTGGCCGGACCGTTGCGCAGCCCTGCCGGTTTTCACGTGCTCAAGGTGATCGAGAAAAAGCAGGCGGGCATGCCCAACGCCGTCGTCACGCAGACCCGGGCGCGCCACATCCTGCTGCGCACAGGGCCGCAGCTGAGCCAGGCGGACGCGGTCGCGCGGCTTGCCGGTTTCCGCCAGCAGATCGCCAGCGGCCAGGCCAACTTCGAAGCGCTTGCACGCGAGCACAGCCAGGACGGTTCGGCCAGCCAGGGCGGCGACCTCGGCTGGGCCGGGCCGGGCATGTTCGTGCCCGAGTTCGAGCAGGCCATGAACGCCTTGCGCCCGGGCGAGATGTCGGCACCGCTGGTGTCGCGTTTCGGGGTGCACCTGATCCGCGTCGACGAGCGCCGGCAGGCCACGCTCACGCAGCGCGAGCAGCGCGACATGGTGCGCGGGTTGGCGCGTGAGAAGAAGCTCGAAGACGCCTTGCGGGTCTGGACGCAGGACACGCGCAGCCGGGCCTACGTCGAGTACCGCGACCCGCCGCAGCCGTGAGGCCACTGCCGCGCGGCGCGACGCCAGCCATCGCATGAAGCACATCGCCCGCAAGCGGTTCGGCCAGCACTTCCTGACCGACAGCGCCGTCATCGATGCCATCGTGGCTGCCATCGCGCCGGCACCGGGCGACGCCATGGTCGAGATCGGGCCTGGCCTGGCCGCGCTCACGCAGCCCCTGGTGGAACGCCTGGGCCGGTTGACGGTGATCGAGCTCGACCGCGATCTGGCCGTGCGCCTGCGCGAGCACGGCCAGCTCGACGTGATCGAGTCGGACGTGCTCAAGGTGGACTTCAGCGCGCTGGCCCAGCGGGTGGACACCGAGCGGCGCCTGCGCGTGGTGGGCAACCTGCCCTACAACATCTCCACCCCCATCCTGTTCCACCTGCTCGACCACGTCGCGGTCGTGCAGGACCAGCACTTCATGCTGCAGAAAGAGGTGATCGACCGCATGGTGGCGCGCCCCGCCACGGCGGACTATGGCCGCCTGTCGGTGATGCTGCAGTGGCGCTACGCCATGGACAACGTGCTGTTTGTGCCGCCGGAGAGTTTCGACCCGCCTCCCCGGGTGGACAGCGCCATCGTGCGCATGGTGCCGCTGACCACGCCGCCCGCGCTGGATGTGGCCCGCTATGGGGCGATGGTTCAGGTGGCGTTCAGCCAGCGCCGCAAGATCCTGCGCAACACCCTGGGCCGCTGGCTCGACGAACAGGGCTTCGCGGGCGACTTCGACCTGCAACGCCGGGCCGAAGAGGTGCCGGTGAGCGAATACGTCGCGCTGGCGCAGGCCACCCCCGCAAAGGCATGAAAAAAGCCGCTGGGCTGCAGCGGCTTTTGGGCGAGCGGGGGGACGACCGCGATCAGGCGGCGGCCAGCCAGTAACCCGCGTTGAACGGGCTGCTCATGCGCAGCGCCATCGGGCTCACGTCCAGGATCTTGTCGGTGGGCATGGGCTCGTCGGTCTGCACCTCGATCGGCTCTTCGCCCTTGGGCGCGCGCGCCACGGAGAACGAATAGAAGCAGCGGAACGGGATCTTGCGGTCCGACCAGTAGTCGGCGGCGTCGCGGAAGATGTCCAGCAGCTGTTCGCGCGCTTCCTTGTCGAACTTGGCGTGCGCCGGAATGTGCTCCAGCACGACGATGAAGCCGGTCTGCGGGCCCGACTTGTGGACCATGTCGGTCATGCAGTCGTAGAGCGCGTCGAAGTTCTTGCCGAAGTGCGACGGCAAGGTGTACTGGGCAGCGATCAACTCCAACACATCCTGCTTGCTCTGGGCCTTGGCCAGGTTGGCGTACAGGAAGTGATGCCCCAGGTGCTCGGCCGCGGCCTGCAGGTCTTTCACGCCATGGGCGCGAATCGACTGAACGATGTTGGGGCGTACGTTACGAAGTGGCGTGTCCATCTCCGCGTCTCTTTCTAAGGTCAAAGTTAAAAATCCGTTCACACCACCGGAGGTTCACTGCACGATCAGCCGAAAGCTGCTGTAGTGGTCTTCGGTGTAATAACACGCTTCAGGGGCCCGGGGCTTGAACCCGCCACACACGATCCGCCGGGCTCCCCGGTGGTTCAGGCCCGGCGTGGGCACCGTGTATTCCCGGTAGTACCCACGCTTCTCGCTGGGCAGAAGGCGTTCGCGGTTGCCGAACACCGAGCCGTCCTTGTCGTATCGGAAGGGCCCGCCTTGCCGGATCTGGTTCAACACGTCCTGACCTTGCGGCGGCAGTCCCGTGACCACCACCGACGCGGCACCCGGATCGGACCATGAAGCATTCGGGGCGCGGGCCTGCACCGCAATGGTGCCCAATACCGCCGCCAGAACGGCGGCGAGGGCCACTCCCCTGGCCTTCCCGACACGAGCCCGGATCTGTTTCAGACCCATGAAATTCCCAGCTCCTGAAGACATCAACCCGCCGCCGGCACCTTTTGAAAGCAATGCCAAAGCATTATTTTACGTCGCACTGGAGGGCGGGTTAACCCTGAAATCCAAGCGCGCTAGTGTGCCTGAGCCGGGGGGAAAAAGCAAGCGCCTGCTGAAATATTCAGCAAATCTCCGCGCCGGGAATGTGTGTAAAAGTTAGCGCTTGCTTGTTTGGGAGGCGTCAACGCGAGACGTTGGCATCGGCCACGGTGAGGGCGGTCATGTTGACGATGCGACGCACGGTGGCGCTGGCGGTGAGGATGTGCACCGGTTTGTCGGCCCCCAGCAGCACCGGCCCGACCGCGATGTTGCCGCCCGCCGCGGTCTTGAGCAGGTTGTAGGCGATGTTGGCGGCATCGATGTTGGGCAGCACCAGCAGGTTGGCCGGGCCCTTCAGCGTGGAGTTGGGCATCAGGGTGTGGCGTGCGTTGGGGTCCAGTGCCACATCTCCGTGCATTTCGCCGTCGGCCTCCAGCCAGGGCGCCTGCTCGCGCAGCAGCGCCAGCGTGCGGCGCATCTTGAGGGCGCTGGGTTCGTCGCTAGAGCCGAAGTTGGAGTGCGACAGCAGGGCCGCCTTCGGTTGCAGGCCGAAGCGCAGCATTTCCTCGGCCGCCATCACCGTGATCTCGCACAGCTCTTCGGGCGTGGGGTCGTAGTTGACGTGCGTGTCGACCAGGAACACCTGGCGGCCGGGCAGCATGAGGCCGTTCATGCAGGCGTAGATGCGCACGTCCTGGGCGGTGCTGGGGCTGCCGCCCTCGCGCTTGCCGATCACCTGGTCGATGTACTTCAGGTGGTGCTGGGTGGAGCCCCAGGTGCCGCAGATCAGGCCATCCACCTCGCCCTTGTGCAGCAACATGGCGCCGATCAGCGTGAGGCGCCGGCGCATCTCGATCTTGGCGAGTTGCTGGGTCACGCCCTTGCGCTCGGTCATGCGGTGGTAGGTCTGCCAGAAGTCGCGGTAACGGTCATCCTGCTCGACGTTGACGACGTCGTAATCGAGTTCCTCGCGCAGGCGCAGGCCGAACTTCTCGATGCGCTGGGCGATGATGGCGGGGCGGCCGATCAACGTGGGGCGGGCCAGGCCTTCGTCAACGACGATCTGGCAGGCGCGCAGCACGCGCTCTTCCTCGCCTTCGGCATAGGCCACGCGTTTGCGGGCCGCTGCCTTCGCCGCCGAGAAGATCGGCTTCATGATGGTGCCCGAGGCGAACACGAAGCTCTGCAGCTTCTCGCGGTAGGCCGCCATGTCGGGCACCGGGCGCTGGGCCACGCCGCTGTCGACCGCGGCCTGCGCCACGGCCGGCGCGATCTTCATCATCAGGCGCGGGTCGAATGGCTTGGGGATGAGGTACTCGGGGCCGAAGGCCAGCTTCTCGCCGGCGTACGCCGCCGCCACCACTTCGCTCTGCTCGGCCTGCGCCAGCTCGGCGATGGCGTGCACCGCGGCGATCTCCATCTCGTCGGTGATGGTGGAGGCGCCCGCGTCGAGCGCGCCGCGGAAGATGTAGGGGAAGCACAGGACGTTGTTGACCTGGTTCGGGTAGTCGGTGCGGCCCGTGGCCATGATGACGTCGTTGCGCACCGCGTGCGCGTCCTCGGGCGCGATCTCGGGATTCGGGTTGGCCAGCGCGAAGATCACTGGCTTGGCCGCCATCGAGGCCACCATCTCGGGCTTGAGCACGCCGCCGGCCGAGAGGCCGAGGAACACGTCGGCGCCGACGATCACTTCGGCGAGCTTGCGCTTGTCGGTCTTCTGCATGTACTGGCGCTTGTCGTCGTCCATGAGTTCCTCTCGGCCCTCATAGACCACCCCGGCCAGGTCGGTGACGAAGACGTTCTCGCGCTTGAGCCCGACCTTGAGCAGCAGGTTCAGGCAGGCCAGTGCCGCCGCGCCCGCGCCCGAAGTGACCAGCTTGACCTGGCCGATGTCCTTGCCCGCGACCTTCAGGCCGTTGAGCATCGCTGCTGCCACCGTGATGGCAGTGCCATGCTGGTCATCGTGGAACACCGGGATCTTCATGCGCTTGCGCAGCTCGCGCTCGACGTAGAAGCAGTCCGGCGCCTTGATGTCTTCGA
>JAGKSX010000163.1 GCA_018993155.1 Hydrogenophaga sp. | reverse complement strand
GGGCCAGGCTCCCCGGCCATTGCGGCTCGGCAGACCACCTGAAAAGGATGTGCGTGGGTTGAACATGGAAGGCGCAGTGTAGCAAAGCGCCATGACCGTGTCCCACATCACGCGCCCAAGCTTTGGTTCTACGGCCAAACCCTGATGCCCGGCGCAGGCTCGACAAGGACAATTCCGACGAAACGAACGGGTGTTCGTTTTTTTGCGCGCCATCGACCGCCCCTCATCCGGACACACCCCATGAAAACACCGTTGATGCCCACCCTCGCCCTGGTCTTTGCCCTGCTCGGCATGGGTGCGGCGCAGGCCGCCACCGTCGACCTCGCCGGCGTGAAGCTCGAAGACCGCGCCACCGTGGCCGGCAGCCCGCTGGTGCTCAACGGCGCCGGCATCCGCTACAAGGCGGTGTTCAAGGTCTACACCGCCGGCCTGTACCTCGGGGAGAAGGCGAGCACCCCCGAGGCCGTGCTCGCGACCAAGGGCCCCAAGCGCATCAGCATCACCATGCTGCGCGACATCGACTCGGCCGAGCTGGGCAAGCTGTTCTCGCGCGGCATGGAAGACAACATGGACCGCAGCGCCTTCTCCAAGCTCATCCCGGGCGTGCTGCGCATGAGCCAGGTGTTCAGCGACCACAAGAAGCTGCAGGCCGGCGACAACTTCCTGGTGGACTGGGTGCCCGGCACCGGCGCCGTGCTCACCATCAAGGGCAAGGTGGAGGGAGAGCCGTTCAAGGAGCCCGAGTTCTACGATGCCCTGCTGCGCATCTGGCTGGGCCCCAAACCGGCCGACCACCTGCTCAAGGACGCCCTGCTGGGCAAGCCTGCACGCTGACCCGTCCGCGCGACGCGCGGCCCCCATGCGCCGCCGAACGGGCGGTCCGGCCCGCCAGAATGCGGGTCATCCCCTCTACGCCCCATTCACCATGATCCGTCGCAACCTGATGGCCGCCCTGGCCGCCGCCCTTTTGCCCGTCACCGGCCTGCCCCAGGACAGCGGCGACATCGTGGTGGCACAGATCGGGCCTTTCACCGTGCTGCCCGCGCCGGACCCCAAGGAGCTCAACGAAGGCATCACCGCCGCGCTGGACGAGATCAACGGCCGCGGCGGCGTCCAGGGCCGGCGCATCTCGCTCGTCAAGCTGGACGACACCTACACCTTCGACGGTTTCCGCCAGCAGCTGGGCACGGTGATGGCGCAAAAGCCGGTGGCGCTGCTGACGCCACTGGGCTCCGCCACGCTCAAAGGCCTGCTCGACAGCAAACTGCTCGACACCACCGACATCGTGATCCTCAACGCGGTGCCGGGCGCCAGCGTGCTGCGCTCGCCGGGGCACCCCAAGCTGTTCCACATCCGCGCGGGCGACGAGCAGCAGATCCACAAGATCGTGACGCACGCGCGCACGCTGAGCATCCGCTCCATGGGCGTGCTGCACCAGAACATCCCGATCGGCTCCTCGGGCCTGGCCTCGGCGCGCAGCGCAGCCGCCGAGCTCGGCGGCATCGAGATCGTGGAGGCGCAATCCGCCACCGACGCCGCGGCGCTCGCGCAGGCGGCCAAGACCCTGGCCGCCGCCAACCCGCAGTCGGCCCTGGTGGTGGGCGCGCCCAAGTTCTCGGGCGAGGCCATTGCCGCGCTGCGGGCAGCGGGCGTCTCGCAGCAGATCTTCAGCCTGTCCTACCTGCCCGCACCGGCGCTGATGAAATTCGCGGGCAACGGCGCGCGCGGCGTGGGCCTGTCCCAGACCTTCCCCAACCCCATGGGCGCGGCGCTCCCGCTGCAGCGCGATTTCCGCGCCGCGATGCGCAAGGTGCACCCCACGCTGACGGACTACACCACCTTCCACATGGAGGGCTACATCACCGCCCGGGTGTTCGCCGAAGCCGCCAAGCGCAGCCGCAGCCTCAATCCCTCGGGCATCGCGCAGTCGCTGCGCGCCATGGGCGAGGTCGACCTCGGCGGTTTCCGCGTCAACTTCGCCAAGAGCAACCTGGGCAGCAACTGGGTGGACATCGGTGTGGTGTCCGGCGACGGCAAGCTGCTTTACTGATCGACCTCAGGCCCCGGCCTGCAGCAAGCCGGGCAAGCCGTCGAGGCGGTCCACGAAGGCATCGGCATCGACCCCGCGCACCGGTTCGCCGTGGTTGTAGCCGTAGGTCACCAGCACGACCGGGCAGCCGGCCGCTCGCGCGGCCAGCGCATCGTTCTGCGAATCGCCCACCATCAGCGTCTGCGCTGGCTCCATGCCCAGGGCTTCACAGGTCTTGAGCAGCGGCAGCGGGTCGGGCTTGGTGCGCTCGAAGCTGTCGCCGCCGAACACGTGGGCAAAGAAGTCCGCCAGGCCCTTGGCTTGCAGCAGCGGGCGCGCGAAGTTCAGCGGCTTGTTGGTCAGGCAGGCCAGCGGCAGGCCCCGCTCGCGCAGCGCCGCGAGGCCCTCGACGACACCGGGGTAGACCGCGCTGTGCTGGCCGTTGATGGCCAGGTAGTGCGCCTGGTAGCGCGTCCAGGCCTCGGGCTGCACGCGAGCGGCCTCGTCGGCACCGAGCCCGCCGTGCAGCAGCGCCGAGCGGATCAGGTGCGCCGAACCCTTGCCCACCATGCGCTCGATGTCGGCGCGGGCGACGACCGGGCGGCCGAGGTCCTTGAGGGTTTCATTCAGGGCGACGTCGAAGTCGCCCAGGGTGTCGACCATGGTGCCGTCAAGGTCGACGATCAAGGCCCCCACGCTCCACCGCTGTGCGGGTCGCTGCCCC
>JAGKSX010000045.1 GCA_018993155.1 Hydrogenophaga sp. | reverse complement strand
CTGCACGACCGCATGACGGAAAACGTCTCGCTCGACCGCGGCCAGGCGCAGGCCCTGTTCACCGAGCTGCACCCCGCGCCGATGGAGCAGGTGGACGTGCTCGGGGGTGGCCGCTCGGCGCTGGAGCGCGCCAACGCCGACTGGGGCCTGGCCCTGGCCGACGACGAGATCGACTACCTCGTCAACGCCTTCAACGGCCTGAAGCGCAACCCGACCGACGTCGAGCTGATGATGTTCGCGCAGGCCAACAGCGAGCACTGCCGCCACAAGATCTTCAACGCGCAGTTCACCATCGACGGCGTGGCGCAGGACAAGAGCCTGTTCGGCATGATCCGCCACACCCACCAGCAGGCCCCGCAGCACACGGTGGTGGCCTACTCGGACAACGCCTCCATCATGGAAGGCAGCGTGGTCGAGCGCTTCGTGGCCCGCGCCGGCGGCAACGCGTCGCCGGCCTATGCCGCCGAGACCGCCACGCACCACGTGCTGATGAAGGTGGAAACGCACAACCACCCGACCGCCATCTCGCCGTTTCCCGGCGCCTCCACCGGCGCGGGTGGCGAGATCCGCGACGAAGGGGCCACCGGCCGAGGGTCCAAGCCCAAGGCCGGCCTGACCGGCTTCACCGTCGGCAAGCTCTGGGGCGGCCTCTCCGACCAGCCGGGCGGCAAGCCCGAGCACATCGCCAGTCCCCTGCAGATCATGACCGAGGGCCCCCTGGGCGGCGCGGCCTTCAACAACGAGTTCGGCCGGCCCAACCTGCTGGGCTACTTCCGCGAGTACGAGCTGGCGGTGGACGGCGTGCAGCGCGGGTACCACAAACCCATCATGATCGCGGGCGGCGTCGGCGTGATCGACGCCATCCAGACGAAGAAGATCGAATTCCCGGCCGGCTCGCTGCTCATCCAGCTCGGCGGCCCGGGCATGAAGATCGGCATGGGCGGCAGCGCGGCCAGCTCCATGGCCACCGGCACCAACGCCGCCTCGCTGGACTTCGACTCCGTGCAGCGCGGCAACCCCGAAATCGAGCGCCGCGCGCAGGAGGTCATCAACCACTGCTGGCAGCAGGGCGAGAACAACCCCATCCTGGCGATCCACGACGTGGGTGCGGGCGGCCTCTCCAACGCCTTCCCCGAACTCACCAACGACGCCGGCCGGGGCGCTCGCTTCGACCTGCGCGCCGTACCGCTGGAAGAAAGCGGCCTGGCGCCCAAGGAAATCTGGTGCAACGAGAGCCAGGAGCGTTATGTGCTGGCGATCGCGCCCGAATCGCTGCCGCTCTTCAAGGCCTTCTGCGAGCGCGAGCGCTGCCCGTTCGCCGTGATCGGTGTCGCCACCGAAGAGCGCCAGCTGGTGCTGGCGGACGAGGGAGCACAGAGCCCGGTGGACATGCCGATGAACGTGCTGCTGGGCAAACCCCCCAAGATGCACCGCGACGTGAAAAGCGTGGCGCGTCAGGCGACCCCGCTGGAACTCACCGGCGTGAACCTGCAGCAGGCCGTGATCGACGTGCTGAGCCATCCGACCGTGGCCTCCAAGCGCTTCCTCATCACCATCGGCGACCGCACCGTGGGCGGCCTCTCGCACCGCGACCAGATGGTCGGCCCCTGGCAGGTGCCGGTGGCGGACTGCGCCGTCACGCTGGCCGACTACAAGGGCTTCGCCGGCGAGGCCATGAGCAT
>JAGKSX010000044.1 GCA_018993155.1 Hydrogenophaga sp. | reverse complement strand
AGGGGCGGCGGCACGCCGCTGGCCGCGCTGGATGCCGCCGCGTCCGGCCGCATGGCGGTGGCCGAGGCCATCACCAACCTGCTGGCCGCGCCGATCGAGCTGCCGCGCGTGAAGCTCTCCGCCAACTGGATGGCTGCCTGCGGCGAACCGGGTGAAGACGCCGCGCTGTACGACACCGTCAAGGCCGTGGGCCTGGAACTCTGTCCGGCGCTGGGCATTTCCATTCCGGTGGGCAAGGACAGCCTGTCCATGCGCACCCAGTGGAGCGAAGGCGGCGAGACGAAGAAAGTGACCTCGCCGGTCAGCCTGATCGTGAGCGCCTTTGCCACGCTGGCCGACGTGCGCGGCACCCTCACGCCGCAATTGAACAACGCGCTCGACGACACTACGCTGGTCCTGATCGACCTTGGCAAGGGCCGCCACCGCATGGGCGGCAGCGTGCTGGCCCAGACCCTGGGGCAGGGCGGGGGCGAGGTGCCCGACCTGGACGACCTGAAAGACCTGGTGAACCTCGTCAACGCGGTGAACGCCTTGCGCGGCAAGATCCTGGCCTACCACGACCGCAGCGACGGGGGTCTGCTGGCCGCCGCCGCCGAGATGGCCTTCGCCGGCCACGTGGGCGTGGCGCTCAACGTGGACCTGCTCGTGACCGAGGGCGACGGCATCAGCGACAGCCGCGCCGAGATGGGCGACGCCAAGAACTGGGCCGGCCAGGTCAGCGCGCGCCGCGAGGAACTCACGCTCAAGGCCCTGTTCAGCGAAGAGCTGGGTGTGCTGCTGCAGGTGCGCACCGAAGACCGCAACGCCGTGATGCAGACCCTGCGCGAGCACGGCCTGTCCAAGCACAGCCACTTCGTGGGCAAGACCCGCCCGGCTTCGTCCGCCATGGACGCCGGCAAGGGCCAGCTGCAGGTCTGGCGCGACACCAAGGCGGTGTTCTCGGCCAGCCTGTTCGACCTGCAACAGGTCTGGGACAGCGTGAGCTGGAAGATCAACCAGCAGCGCGACAACCCGGCAGGCGCCGATGCCGAGCACGCAGCGGCCGGCCGACCCGACGACCCCGGTCTGCACACGAAACTCACGTTCGACGCCACCGACAACGTGGCCGCACCGTACCTCAACCTCGCCCGGCCCAAGGTCGCCATCCTGCGCGAGCAGGGCGTGAATTCGCACGTCGAGATGGCCTACGCCTTCACCCAGGCCGGCTTCGAGGCCTTCGACGTGCACATGACCGACTTGCAGACCGGCCGTGCGAAGCTGGCCGACTTCAAGGGCGTGGTGGCCTGCGGCGGCTTCAGCTACGGCGACACGCTGGGCGCCGGCATCGGCTGGGCGCGCAGCATCACCTTCAACCCCGGCCTGTCCGATCAGTTTCAGGCCTTCTTCGGCCGGGGCGACACCTTCGGCCTGGGCGTGTGCAACGGCTGCCAGATGTTCGCCGAGCTGGCCGACATCATCCCCGGTGCCGAAGCCTGGCCGCGCTTCACCACCAACCAGAGCGAGCGCTTCGAGGCGCGTCTGTCCCTGGTGGAGGTGCTGGACTCGCCCAGCCTGTTCCTGCAGGGCATGGCCGGCAGCCGCCTGCCGATCGCGGTCGCGCACGGCGAGGGTTACGCCAACTTCCGCCACCGGGGCGATGCGAGCAAGGCCATCGCCGCGATGCGCTTCACCGACCACCACGGTGCGGCCACCGAGGCCTACCCGTTCAACCCCAACGGCAGCCCGGGCGGCCTGACGGCGGTGACCACGGCCGACGGCCGCTTCACGGCCATGATGCCGCACCCCGAGCGCGTGTTCCGCAACATCCAGATGAGCTGGACCGACCAGGACCCGGCCGCCTTCAGCGCCTGGATGCGCCTGTGGCGCAACGCGCGCAAGTGGGTCGGCTGACCGGGCGCACCACATGGCCATCGAACTGCCCAAAACCACCCGCGACGAGGCGATCGCCTCGATCCAGCGCTACTTCGATGCGAACATGGACGAGCGCATCGGCAACATCGCCGCCGGCGGCCTGCTGGGCTTCTTCCTGGAAGAGATCGCGCCCGCGGTCTACAACCAGGCCGTGGCCGATGTGCAGGAACGCCTGCAGGCGCGCGTGGCGGAGCTCGACATCGAAGTGCACGAGGACGCCTTCACCTACTGGCGCAAGCGGGAGAAACCCGCCAAGGGGAGATGACACGTGGCCCGAGAACGCTTTCTGCCTGAGGGCACCGCCACCGATTTCGCCGCCGACGGCGCTGTGGTGCTGCGCGGCGTGTTCAACGCGGACGAACTCGCCCTGCTCGAACGCGGCATCGAGCACAACCTGGCGCATCTGAGCCCGCTGGCGCTGGTGGCGAGCGAACCCGACGACCCGGGCCGTTTCGTCGAGGACTTCTGCACCTGGCAGCACAACCCGTCGTACCAGCGCATCCTGCGCGATTCGGCGCTGCCGCACATCGCCACCCAGCTCATGCACAGCCGCACCGCGCGGCTCTACCACGACCATTTGCTGGTCAAGGAGCCCGGCACGCGCCAGCCCACGCCCTGGCACCAGGACCAGCCGTACTACAACGTCAGCGGCCGTCAGAACGTGAGTTTCTGGATTCCCGTGGACCCGGTGCCGCTGGCCAGCACGCTGCGGTTCGTGGCCGGTTCGCACGCCGGCACCTGGTACATGCCACGCACCTTCCGCGACCAGCAGGCCCGCTGGTTCCCCGAGGGCACGCTGGCCGAGTTGCCGGCCATCGACGCCGAGCCCGAGCGTTTCCGCCAGCTGGCCTGGGCACTCGAGCCTGGTGACTGCGTGGCCTTCCACATGCTCGCGCTGCACGCCTCCAGCGGCGTGGGACCTGGCCAGCGCCGGCGCGTGTTCTCCGCCCGCTACCTGGGTGAAGACGCGCGTCATGCGCCCCGACCTTGGCGCACTTCGCCGCCGTTTCCCGGCCTGGCCGCGCGCATGGCCGATGGCGCCGAGCTCGACGATCCCCTGTTCCCGCTCGTCTGGCCCTCCACCGACACCACCCACTCCTGAAAGGGCCGCGCCATGGCCGGTACCAGTCTGCTCGCGCTGATCGACGACATCGCCACCATCCTGGACGATGTGGCCGTCATGACCAAGGTGGCCGCGCGCAAGAGCGCCGCGGTGGCGGACGACGTGGCTGCCATGACCCAGATGGCGGCCAAGAAGACCGCCGGTGTGCTCGGTGACGACCTCGCGCTCAACGCGCAGCAGGTCACGGGTGTGAAGGCCGACCGCGAACTGCCTGTGGTCTGGGCCGTGGCCAAGGGCTCGATGATGAACAAGGCCATCCTGGTGCCCAGCGCGCTGGTCATCAGCGTGATCGCGCCCTGGGCCATCACCCCGCTGCTGATGCTCGGCGGCCTGTTCCTCTGCTTCGAGGGCGCGGAAAAGCTGTGGCACGCCTTCGGCCCGCACAAGGCCGAAGACGCGGCGCACCGCGAGGAACTGATCGAAGCCGCGGCCAACGAAAGCGTCGACCTGGTGGCGTTCGAAAAGCAGAAGATCAAGGGCGCCGTGCGCACCGATTTCATCCTGTCGGCCGAGATCATCGTGATCACCCTCGGCACAGTGGCCGCCGCCAGCATGGGCCAGCGCATCGCCGTGCTGGTGGGCATCTCGCTGATCATGACGGTGGGTGTCTACGGGCTGGTGGCGGGCATCGTCAAGCTCGACGACCTGGGCCTGCACCTCAACCGGCAGCCCGCGGCGTGGAAGCAGTCCCTGGGGCGCGGCATCCTCGCGGCCGCCCCCTGGCTGATGAAGACGCTATCGGTCGTCGGCACTGCCGCCATGTTCCTGGTCGGCGGTGGCATCCTGGTGCACGGCATCCCGGCACTCGGCCACGGCATCGAGGCCTTCGCCGCCACGCTGGGCTGGATAGGTTCGCTGGTGTCCACCCTGGTGGGTGCGCTCGCGGGCCTGGTGGCCGGGGGTGTGGTGCTGGCCCTGGTGAGCCTGGGCAAACGCCTGCGCGGCGGCACGAATACCGCCTGAGCGCCTCAGGCGGTCGTGGCAGGCCGCGTGCGGTAGAACTTCAGCGGGCTGGCCGGCACGGCCTGCATCACATTGGGCTTGATGCGCCCGACCACGTGCATTTCGCAGGGCTTGCAGTCGAAGCGCAGCGTGAGTTTCTCGTTGCCGTGCGTGATGCTCATGGGCTCGGCGCGGATGGTGCCCTGCACGCCAGTGACGCCCTTGGCCTGCTTGGGGCACAGGCTGAGCGAGAAGCGCACGCAGTGCTTGGTGATCATCAGGCTCACTTCGCCTTCTTCCTCGTGGCTCTCATAGGCCGAGGCGATCACCTTCACGCCGTGCTTCGCGTAGAAGTCGCGCGCCTTGTGGTTGTACACGTTGGCGAGGTAGGTGAGCGTGTCTTCCGGGTAGTTCACCGGCGGCTCCACCGGCGTGGCGCGGGGCAGGCGCTGCCAGGCCGACGCGCGGGCCGCTTCCAGCGCGGCGATGGCGTCGCGCCGCAGCGGGTTGAGCAGCGAGGCCGGCACGAACCAGGGCTGGGAGAGCTGCAGCGACACGTCGATCGGCTCGAACACCGTCTCACCCAGGCGCGACAGGCCTTCGCGCAGCCGCGCCTCGGCCTGCGCCGGGTCCTTGGCGGCCTCCAGGGTGCAGGGCAGCGTGGCGGCGGCGCAGTGGCCGTCCTCGTCGGTGGCGGTCAGCGTCAGGCCTTCGGCCGTCTCGTCCAGCCGCAGCCAGACGCCGATGCGGCGGTCGGCGGACTTTTTCTCCAGCGCGCGCACCCAGTCCACGTCGCGGTTGCGGTTGACCACCGTGCCGCGCTTGAGGTGGCGCAGGCCGTCCATCGCGTCCTTGGGGAACACGCGCCACTGGCCCGGGGTGCCCACGGGCTCGGCGCGGTTGATCTGCAGGCCCACCAGCTCCTTGTGCAGGTCCAGGTAACACAGGCCGTCGCCGTTGTGCACCACGGTGGCCGGGTCGTCGGTTTCCAGCTCGACGAAGTTGGGCCCGACCTTCGTCACCCAGCCGATGGGCCGGCCGGGGTTCTTGGGCGTGTCGAAGGCGCCGATGTCCTCCTGGCGGCCCTGGACGAAGTAGTCGGTGAACTCGCGGTTGAAGTTCTGGCCGGGGTCGGGCGTGAAGCCGAAGGTGCAGCGGCCGCTGGACGCGCGGCCCAGCTCGGGGCGTTCTTCCAGGATCTGGTCGAACAGCACGCGGTAGTGCGCCGTGATGTTCTTGACGTAGCCCATGTCCTTGTAGCGGCCCTCGATCTTGAAGCTGCGCGCGCCCGCCTCGATGAGCTCGCGCAGGTTGTCGCTCTGGTTGTTGTCCTTCATCGAGAGCACGTGTTTGTCGTGCGCCACGATGCGACCCTGGCTGTCTTTCACCTCGTAAGGCAGGCGGCAGGCCTGCGAGCAGTCGCCCCGGTTGGCGCTGCGGCCGGTGTGGGCATGGCTCACGTAACACTGGCCGCTGTAGGCCACGCACAGCGCGCCGTGGATGAAGAACTCGATCAGGCAGCGCTCGGCGTCGAGCGTGTCGCGGATGGCAGCGATCTGCGGCAGGGTGAGCTCGCGCGCCAGCACCAGCTTGGACAGGCCGGCGTCCTGCAGGAAACGCGCCTTCTCGGGCGTGCGGATGTCGGTCTGCGTGCTCGCGTGCAGCTGGATCGGGGGCAGGTCGATCTCCAGCAGCCCCATGTCCTGGATGATGAGGGCGTCCGCGCCTGCGTCGTACAGCTGCCAGGCAAGCTTGCGGGCCCCTTCCAGCTCGTCGTCGCGCAGGATGGTGTTCATGGTCACGTAGACGCGGCTGCCGAAGCGGTGCGCATGCCGGGCCACACGCGCGATGTCCTGCACGCGGTTGTCGGCGCTGGTGCGCGCGCCGAACGAAGGCCCGCCGATGTAGATCGCGTCGGCGCCGTGGTTCACCGCCTCGATGCCGATGTCGGCGTCGCGGGCGGGGGAGAGCAGTTCAATCTGGTGAGGCAGCATGGCGGTCGTGGAGCGGGCAGAATCGGGCCAGGAAAAAGCAACCCGATATTGTCCTGGAGAACGCCCATGCCCCCAAGCCCCGACACAAAAACCGCCTTCGTGCTGGTCCACGGGGCCTGGCACGGGGCCTGGTGCTGGCGCCGCGTGCTGCCGCTGCTGCGTGGCGCAGGCGTGGAGGCGCACGCCGTCACCCTCACCGGCGTGGGCGAACGCGCCCACCTGCTGAGCCCGGCGGTGGACCTGCACACCCACATCCAGGACGTGGTCGGCCTGGTCGAGGCCGAGGAGCTGCAGCGCATCGTGCTGGTGGGCCACAGCTACGCCGGCGTGGTGGTCACCGGCGTGGCCGACCGCCTGCAGCGCGAGCGCCCCGGCACCCTGGCCCACCTGGTCTACCTCGACGCGGCCGTGCCTTACCCGGGCGACAGCTGGAGCAGCCACCACTCGGCCGAAACCAAACAGGCCCGCACCGATGCCTCGAAACCCAGCGGCGGCCTGAGCTTTCCGCCGCCCGACGCCAGCCTCTTCGGGCTGGAAGGCGACGACCGCGACTGGGTGAACCGGCGCCAGACGCCGCAGCCTTTCCGCCTGTACCAGCAGCCGCTGGATTTCGATGCCGCGCTCGTGAATGCCGTGCCCCGCAGCTTCATCGACTGCACCTCGCCCGCCCTGGCGACCATCGCACCCGCCCGCGAGCGCGTGCGGCGCGAACCCGGCTGGCAGGTGCTGGAGCTGGCCACGGGACATGACCCGATGGTGAGCGAGCCCCAGGCCCTGGCCGACCTGCTGCTGGGCATCCGCCGCGCATCCGCCGCCTGAAAGCACCGCCGTGGCACAGCGCCTGGACCGCATCGACCTGCTGCGCGCGGCGGCCATGCTGTGGATGACCGCCTTCCATTTCTGCTTCGACCTGGACTTCTTCGGCTTCATCAACGAAGACTTCTACCGCGATCCGGTCTGGACCGGACAGCGAACGGCCATCGTCAGTCTGTTCCTGTTCACCGCCGGGCTGTCCCAGGCCGTGGCCCTGCACCAGGGGCAGACCTGGGTGCGCTTCTGGCGGCGCTGGCTGCAGGTGGCGGGGGCGGCGCTGCTGGTCACGGCGGGTTCGGTGGCCATGTTCCCGAACAGCTTCATCTACTTCGGCGTGTTGCACGGCATCGCGGCCATGCTGGTCATCGTGCGGCTCACCGCGGGGTGGGGCGCCTGGCTGTGGTGGCTGGGTGCGCTGGCCATCGCGCTCAAGTCCGCGGCGCCGCACGCCATCGCCATCTGGCCGGCGCTGGACGTGCTCAACACCCCGGCCCTCAACTGGCTGGGCCTGATCAGCCGCAAGCCCATCACCGAAGACTATGTGCCGCTGGCGCCCTGGCTGGGCGTGATGTGGTGGGGCATGGCGGCAGGCCAATGGGCCCTGCGGCACCGACCGCACTGGCTGGGCACGGCCGACGCGGCGGCCGCCGGCGTGCGGGGCGCCCTCGTGACGCTGGGGCGCTGGAGCCTGTCGTATTACCTGCTGCACCAGCCGGTGCTGCTGGCCCTGGTCTGGGTCGCCGCCCAGATGCGCTGAACGGGCGAGCGCCAGGCACAAAAAAAGCGCGGAGCGGCCGCGCTTTTTGTGCAGGAGGCGAAACGCTTACTGGATCTTGGCTTTTTCGCGCAGGGTCTTCTGGAACTCGGCCAGCTTCTGCTGCTGCATCTGCTGCTCGATCTGCGGCTTGATGTCTTCCAGCTTGGGCAGCTCGGCGGTGCGCACGTCGTCCACACGGATGATGTGCCAGCCGAATTGCGTCTTCACCGGTTCCTGAGTCAGCTGGCCCTTGTCGAGCTTGATCATGGCTTCGGAGAATTCCGGCACGTAGCTGGCGGCAGCCGCCCAGTCCAGGTCGCCACCGTTGGCACCGGAGCCCGGGTCCTTCGACTGCTTCTTGGCGATCTCTTCGAACTTGCCACCCTTCTTCAGGCTGGCGATGATGGCCTTGGCTTCGTCTTCCTTCTCCACCAGGATGTGGCGCGCGCGGTACTCCTTGCCACCGTTGGCCGCCACGAACTTGTCGTACTCGGCCTTGACGTCGGCGTCGGTCACCGGGTTCTTCTTCTGGAAGTCGGTGAAGAGGGCGCGGATCATGATGGTCTGGCGCGCCAGTTCCATCTGGTTCTTGTACTCCTCGGAGGCGGCGATGCCGCGCTTCTGCGCTTCCTGCATGAAGACTTCGCGCAGCACCACTTCTTCCTTGAGCTGGGCACGCACGTTGTCGTCCACCGGGCGGCCAGAGGCGGCAATCTGCTGCTCCAGCACCGTCAGGCGTGCCGTGGGAACGGGCTTGCCGTTGACGATGGCCACGTTCTGGGCCAGGGCCCAGGGCGCTGCCGTGATGAGGGCAGCCGCGGTGAGGGCCGTCAGGGAGAATTTCATGGTGTTCCTCGGGATAAAAGGGAGTTGGAGCCGCCGCCAGGGGCGGGATTTCAGCAAACAGGTATCAGAACGTAGCGGCTGAATGGGGTCGTCATGGGCCGTCAGGCCTTGATTTCGATGGCCAGGGCGTGCAGCCCGGCCTCGGTGAATTTTTGCAGCGCATCATACACAAGGCGGTGCTGCGCCACCCGGGTCCGGCCGACGAACGCGGGCCCGCCGATGCGCACCCGGAAATGCGTGCCATAGCCCAGACCGTTGGCGCCGGCGTGGCCGGCGTGGGCCGCGCTTTCGTCCAGCACCTCCAGCACGGTGGGCGTGAGGGCCTCGCGCAGGCGCGCCTCGATCGCGGCGGCGGTGGGCACCACGGCAGCGGTATCGCTCATGGCTTCTTCTCCACGGTGTCGTCGTCCTTCAGGTAGCGCGCGATGTACAGGCCCTGGCCCACGATGAAGACCACCGGGAACACATAGCCCCAGAGCTTGAAGTTCACCCAGTCTTCGGTCGAGTAATAGGCCGCCACGTAGGCGTTGATGCCCGCCATGAACAGGAAGTAGCCGACCCACGCCACGGTGAGCCGGGCCCAGACGTTCGTGGGCAGGTTGAGCTGGCTGCCCAGCAGGATCTGCAGGAAGTTCTTTTTCCAGATCCACAGGGCCGCGGCCAGCACGATGGCCATGCTCGCGTACAGCACGGTGGGCTTCCATTTGATGAAGCGCTCGTCCTGCAGGAACAGCGTGAGCGCGCCGAACACCAGCACCAGCACCAGCGTGACCTTGTGCAGGGTCTGCAGCTTGCGGTCGATCGCGTAGATGAGGGCGGTCTGGATCAGCGTGGCGACCATCAGCACGCCGGTGGCGGTGTAGATGTCGGCCATCTTGTAGGCCACCACGAAAAGCCCGATGGGAAAGAAATCAATCAGAAAACGCATGGGGCGATTATCGGGCTTGGGCTTGCGGCTTCCTTAAGCGGGGCTTTGGACCCGGTGGCGGGCGGAACTTGCGGCCCTGCAGCGGCTCTCTATCGCATTCCCGGTCCCGATTCACCCTTTCTCCAGGAGCCCTTCGCGCATGACCCCTCAGGAACAGCAGTCCATTCTCTCCATCGCCTTGCTGGCCGCGTTCGCCGATGGCAACAAGGCCGACGCCGAGCGCGAGGCGATCCGGCGCATGGCCGAGTCGCTGCCGCACGAATCGGGCGGCGCGGTGCTGGTGCGTCTCTACCAGGACGTGCTGCTCAAGCGCGTGTCGCTCGCCGATGCCGTGGCCGGCCTGCAGGATGCCGGGCAACGGCAGCTCGCCTATGAAATGGCGGTCTGCGTGTGCGATGCCGACGGACGGCAAAGCCCGGCCGAAGCCGCTTTTCTGGCCGATCTCAAGGCCCGCCTGAAGTTGGACGCGGGCGAGGCCGCCGCCTTCGAGCGCGAGGCCGATGCCGTCGTGGACGCGGCAGAGAAGGCGGTGCCGGTGGCCGCGCCCGTGGCACCCCCGGTGGTCGCCGCCAGCGTGGCGCCCGGCGTGGACCTCGACAAATCGATCTTGAACTACGCGCTGCTCAACGGTGCGCTGGAGTTGCTGCCGCAGTCCTGGGCCTCGATGGCCATCATCCCGCTGCAGGTGAAGATGGTCTACGCCATCGGCAAGGCGCATGGGGTGGAGCTGGACCAGGGCCACATCCGCGAGTTCATCGCGGCGGTGGGCGTGGGCCTGACCTCGCAGTACCTGGAGCAATTCGGCCGCAAGCTGCTCGGCGGCCTGCTCGGCAAGGCGGCCGGGCGCACCGTGGGCCGCCTGGGCGGCGCCGCCACCGGCATGGCGTTTTCCTTCGCCACCACCTACGCGCTGGGCCAGGTGGCCAAGCGCTACTACGCCGGTGGCCGTGTGATGAGCACCGACCTGCTCAAGCAGAGCTTCCAGGACCTGCTCGGCCCGGCCAAGCAGATGCAGGCGCAGTACCTGCCGCAGATCCAGCAGAAGGCCGCCACGCTCGATGCCGGCCAGGTGATGCAACTGGTGCGCGGCGGGGTCTGATCTTCAGGCCGCCTGCGCGGCGGGCTGCGTGGCCATCGCCTCAGCGGCGATGCTCAGCGAGCGCAGGCGCAGCGCGGGGTCGAACAGGTCGCTCACGATCATGAACTCGTCGGCCTGCGTCCCCTGGGCCAGCGACTGCAGGCCCGCGCGCACCGTCTCCGGCCCGCCGATCACGGCAGCGGCGAGGAAATCGGCGATCGCCGCCTGCTCCTGCGCGTGCAGGCCTTGCATGAAGCCCTTCACCGGTGGCGGCAGCTGGCCGCGCTTGCCGGTGAGGATGCCGAGCACGCGCTGGTAGGTGCTGCTCGCGAGGTACTCGGCCTCTTCGTCGGTGGGCGCGGCCACCAGCGGCACGCCCACGACGGCGTAAGGCTCGGCCAGCGTGGGCGAGGGCTGGAAGCGCGTGCGGTAGACATCCAGCGCCTGCAGCAGCAGGCGCGGCGCGAAGTGCGAGGCAAACGCATAAGGCAGGCCGCGCTCGGCCGCCAGCTGCGCGGAAAACAGGCTCGAACCCAGCAGCCAGATCGGCACGTTGGTGCCCGCGCCGGGGTTGGCGATCAGCCGCTGGCCGGGCGAGGCCGGGCCCAGCAGGTGCTGCAGTTCGGCCACGTCGCGCGGGAAGTCCGCCTCGGTCTCCACGCGGTCGCGCCGCAGCGCGCGCATGGTGTGCGGGTCGGTGCCGGGCGCGCGGCCCAGGCCGAGGTCGATGCGGCCGGGGTAGAGCTCGGCCAGGGTGCCGAAGGCCTCGGCCACCACCAGCGGCGCGTGGTTGGGCAGCATGA
>JAGKSX010000043.1 GCA_018993155.1 Hydrogenophaga sp. | reverse complement strand
GCCGGGCGTGAAGCTGTTCTTCATGCAGTCCTCGGGTGGCCTGACCGATGCCCACGCCTTCCAGGGCAAGGACGCGATCCTTTCCGGCCCGGCCGGTGGCATCGTGGGCATGGCCCGCACGGCGGGCCTGGCGGGCCACGGCAAGGTGATCGGCTTCGACATGGGCGGCACGTCCACCGACGTGTCGCACTACGCGGGCGAGTTCGAGCGCGAGTTCGAGACCCAGGTGGCGGGCGTGCGCATGCGCGCGCCGATGATGAGCATCCACACGGTGGCGGCGGGGGGGGGCTCCATCCTGGCGTTCGACGGTTCGCGCTTTCGCGTGGGCCCGCAGAGCGCGGGCGCCAACCCAGGCCCGGCGAGCTACCGGCGCGGCGGCCCGCTGGCGGTGACGGACGCCAACGTGATGACGGGCAAGATCCAGCCGGCGCACTTTCCCAAGGTGTTCGGCCCCCGGGCCGACGAGGCCTTGAGCCTGGACGCGGTGCAGGCGAAGTTCGCCGAGCTGGCGGCGCAGACCGGGCGGCCCGCCGAGGAGGTGGCCGAAGGCTTCATCCACATCGCGGTGCAGCAGATGGCCAACGCGATCAAGAAGATTTCGGTGGCGCGCGGCTACGACGTGACGCGCTACACCCTGCAGTGCTTCGGCGGCGCGGGCGGGCAGCACGCCTGCCTGGTGGCGGACGCGCTGGGCATGACGCGCGTGTTCGTGCACCCCCTGGCCGGTGTGCTCAGCGCGTACGGCATGGGGCTGGCCGATCAGAACGTGATCCGCGAGCAGGCGGTGGAGCTGCCGCTGGTGGCGGCGTCGCTGCCCACGATCGCGGACACGCTCGAAGCCCTGGCGGTGGCCGCTCGCGCCGAGCTGCAGCGCCAGCAGGTGAACGCGGGCGAATCCACCGTGCACCGGCGCGTGCATGTGCGCTACGAAGGCAGCGACTCGGCCCTGGTCGTTCCCTGCGGCGACATGGCCGAGATCGAGGCGGGTTTCGAAGCCGCCTACCGGCAGCGCTTTGCCTTTCTCATGCAGGGCAAGCGCCTCGTGGTGGAGGCGGTGTCGGTGGAGGCCGTGGTCGCGGGCGACGCGCCGCACGAGCCGCGCGCGGAAACGCACGAGCCGCGCGAGGTGCCGCGGCGCGAGACGGTGCGCATGTACTCGGGAGGTCAATGGCTGGACACCGCGCTGGTGGTGCGCGAGGACCTGCGCCCGGGCGACGTGATTCCCGGGCCCGCGATCATCGCGGAGAAGAACGCGACCACGGTGGTCGAACCGGGCTGGGAGGCGGTGCTCACGGCACTGGACCACCTGGTGCTGGACCGCCGCGTGCCGCGCACGGTGAGCTATGCCGTGGGCACCACGGTGGATCCGGTGCTGCTGGAGGTGTTCAACAACCTGTTCATGAACATCGCCGAGCAGATGGGGCTGCAGCTGCAGAACACCGCGTACTCGGTGAACATCAAGGAGCGCCTGGATTTCTCGTGCGCGCTGTTCGACGCGCAGGGCAATCTCATCGCCAATGCGCCGCACATGCCGGTGCACCTGGGTTCCATGGGCGAGAGCATCAAGACGGTGATCCGCGAGAACACTGGCAAGATGCAGCCGGGCGACGTGTACGTGCTCAACGACCCTTACCACGGGGGCACGCACCTGCCCGACGTGACGGTGATCACACCGGTCTACCTGGGCAGCCAGCCCACGTTCTACGTGGGGTCGCGCGGCCACCACGCCGACATCGGCGGCACCACGCCGGGCTCCATGCCGCCGTTCTCCACGCGCATCGAGGAAGAGGGCGTGCAGATCAACAACGTGAAGCTGGTGGACCGGGGCGTGCTGCGCGAGGCCGAGATGGTGGCCCTGCTGCAGAGCGGTGAATACCCTTCGCGCAACCCGCAGCAGAACATGGCCGACCTCAAGGCGCAGATCGCCGCCAACGAAAAAGGCGTGCAGGAGCTGCGCAAGATGGTCGAGCAGTTCGGCCTGGACGTGGTGCAGGCCTACATGCGCCATGTGCAGGACAACGCGGAGGAGTCGGTGCGCCGTGTGATCACGCGCCTGAAGGACGGGCAATACACCCTGCCGCTGGACAACGGCGCGCAGATCCAGGTGAGCGTTCGGGTGAACGCGGCCGAGCGCAGTGCCGAGATCGACTTCACCGGCACCTCGCCGCAGCAGCTCAACAACTTCAACGCGCCCACGGCGGTGTGCATGGCGGCGGTGCTGTACGTGTTCCGCTCGCTGGTGGACGACGACATCCCGCTCAACGCGGGCTGCCTCAAGCCGCTCAAGGTCGTCATCCCGTCCGGTTCCATGCTCAACCCCAACCCGCCGGCCTCGGTGGTGGCGGGCAACGTGGAGACCTCCAGTTGCATCACCAACGCGCTGTACGGTGCGCTGGGCGTGATGGCGGCCAGCCAGTGCACGATGAACAACTTCACCTTCGGCAACGCGGCGCACCAGTACTACGAGACGATCTCGGGGGGCAGCGGCGCGGGCGACGGCTTTGATGGCACGAGCGTGGTGCAGACCCACATGACCAACTCGCGCCTGACCGACCCCGAGGTGCTGGAGTTCCGTTTCCCGGTGCGGCTGGAAAGCTACGAGATCCGGGCTGGTTCAGGCGGGGCGGGGCGGTGGCACGGCGGTGACGGCGGCGTGCGCCGCGTGCGCTTCCTGGAGCCCATGACCGCCAGCATCCTGTCCAACGGCCGCGTGCATCCCGCCTTCGGCATGGCCGGCGGCGAGCCTGGGCAGCTTGGCATCAACCGCGTGGTGCGGGTGGACGGCTGCACCGAGGACCTGGCCCACATCGGGCAGGCCGAGATGCAGGCAGGCGATGTCTTCGAGATTCACACGCCGGGCGGCGGTGGGTACGGCAAGGCGTAGCGAGCGAAGTGCCTTTTCCAGAACACCGCGGAACTGGCTTTGCCAGGCCGCAGGTGTTGCCCCCTGGGGGGTGACGCGCCGCAGGCGCGGCGCGGGGGGGTCACAACTCCTCGACGCGCCGGGCCGGGTAGCTGTCCCAGGCCTGGCAGCCCGGGCACTGCCAGAAATGCTGGCGCGCCTCGAAGCCGCAAGCCGCGCAGCGGTAGCGGCGCAGCGGCGCGCTGGCGTGTTCCAGCGCCTTCTGCACGCTGGCCTTCGCGGTGGGGCTGGAGAGCGTTTCGCCCGCCATCCACTGGGTGGTGATGACCAGCGAGGGTTCGCGCTCGAGGTGGCTGAGGTAGTGGCCACGCACAGCCTCGGTGCCGCTGCTCAGGCTGGCCAGGGCTTCGGTGACGTCGATCGCCGGTGCGCGCTCGTGGCTGGCCTGCAGCAGCTTCATGGCTTCGGCCTCGCGGCCGGTCTGCCGGGCCAGATCGGCCAGGGCACGGGCCGCCAGCGGCAGGCTTTGTGGCGCGTGCTGGTTCATGCGCACCAGGGCGTCGAACGCGCCTGAGGCGTCGCCGGTGTGCGCCTTCAGGGCCGACAGCGCCATCCAGCCGCGCGCCAGCTGCGGGGCGCGTTGCACGGCCTCGTTCAGCAGCTGCAGGGCCTTGGCGCCGTCGCCCCCACGCTGAGCAAGGTCGGCCTCTTCGCACAGGTAGTGCGCCAGCCGCGTGGCGAAACTGCCCTGTTCGGCGTCTTCGAGGCGCTGGGCGATCCGCTTGGCCTGGGGCCAGTCGCGCGAGCGTTCGTAGATGCCCAGCAGCGCCAGCAAGGCCTCGCCCTCGAACGCCGAGCCTTCGAGCTTGTGCAAGGCGGCTTCGGCGCGGTCCAGCAGGCCGGCCTTGAGGAAGTCGAGCGCCAGCGCGTGCTGGGCGCGGTCGCGGTCCTTGCGGTCGATGTCGGCGCGCGAGAGCAGGTGCTCGTGCACGCGCACGGCGCGGTCGTAGTCGCCGCGGCGGCGGAACAGGTTGCCCAGGGCGAAGTGCAGTTCGGCGGTGTCGGGGTCGCCCTGCACCGCTTCGATGAAGGCGTCGATGGCCTGGTCCTGCTGTTCGTTGAGCAGGTGGTTGAGGCCGCGGAAGTAGGCTTTGGGCGCCTGGCGGCCTTCCATGCGCCACTGGCGCAGGTCGAAGCGCGACGCTGCCCAGCCCAGCGCGAACGCCAGCGGCAGGCCCCAGAGCAGCCAGGTGAAATCAAAGTCCATGCCGGCGGTCGATCGGGTCGGGAGGGAGCAGGGTGGTGTCGCCGTCAAAGGCGGTGCTGTGCAGTGCCGAGGCCGACGCGTGCTGGCGGCGGGTGCGCCGGGCGCGCAGCCACAGCGGCAGCATCACGGCCACGCCGAGGAACACCCCGATCACCAGCGCCACCAGGATCACCAGCACCAGGGGGGCCTGCCAGCTCGCACCGAAGAACAGGTGCAGCGTCACGCTGTCCTGGTTGTTGAGCGCGAAGGCGAACAGCACAAAAAAAATGGCTGCATTGAGCAGCCACATCAGGTATTTCACGTCGTCCCCTTTGTGGTGGGGCGATTGTAGCGAGCAGCCCTGTGTCAGGCCCGCTTCTGGGTTTCGCGGCCCAGAATCTCGGCGGTCTTCTTGTCCACCTCTTCGCGCAGGGCCTTGCCCGGCTTGAAGTGCGGCACCCGTTTCTCGGGAATCATCACGCTCTCACCGGAGCGCGGGTTGCGCCCGATGCGAGGTGAACGCCGGTTGACGGAGAAGCTGCCAAAACCCCGGATCTCGATGCGATGGCCCTTCACCAAGGCTTCGCCCATGGCGTCCAGGATCGCCTTGACGGCGAACTCGGCATCGCGGTGGGTGAGTTGGCCGAAACGGCTGGCCAGAGCTTCAACGAGGTCGCTTCGGGTCATGTCGAATGGAGTGGGGGCGTTGAGGGGACAGCGCCGGGCAAGTGGCCGCCCTTGCGGGCGGGGGGCTCACCCGGCGCCGAACCGGTTTCGCTTCAGTTCTGGTTGTTGTCCAGCTTGGCGCGCAGCAGGGCGCCCAGGCTGGTCGTGCCGGCGTTTTCGCGGGAAGACTGCTGGCTCAGGTTGGCCATGGCTTCCTGCTGATCGGCGGCGTCCTTGGCCTTGATCGACAGCTGGATGTTGCGGGTCTTGCGATCCACGTTCACCACCACGGCGTTGACTTCGTCGCCTTCCTTGAGCACGTTGCGCGCATCTTCCACGCGGTCACGGCTGATTTCGCTGGCGCGCAGGTAACCCAGCACGTCTTCGCCCAGATCGATCTCGGCACCCTTGGCATCCACGGTCTTGACCTTGCCGGTCACGATGGAGCCCTTGTCGTTCACCGACACGAAGGTGGTGAACGGGTCGCCGTCGAGCTGCTTGATGCCCAGGGAGATGCGCTCGCGCTCCACGTCGATGGCCAGCACGATCGCTTCGACTTCCTGGCCCTTCTTGTAGTTGCGCACGGCGGCTTCGCCGGGCTCGTTCCAGGACAGGTCGGACAGGTGCACCAGGCCGTCGATGCCGGCGGCCAGGCCGACGAACACGCCGAAGTCGGTGATCGACTTGATCGGACCCTTGACGCGGTCACCGCGCTTGGTCTGTTCGGCGAACTCGTGCCAGGGGTTGGCGCGGCACTGCTTCATGCCCAGCGAGATGCGGCGCTTGTCTTCGTCGATGTCGAGCACCATGACTTCGACTTCGTCGCCCAGCGACACCAGCTTGGACGGGGCCACGTTCTTGTTGGTCCAGTCCATTTCGGAGACGTGCACCAGGCCTTCGATGCCAGGCTCGAGTTCCACGAACGCGCCGTAGTCGGCGATGTTGGTGATCTTGCCGAACATGCGGGTGCCTTGCGGGTAGCGGCGCGAAACGCCCATCCACGGGTCGTCGCCCATCTGCTTGAGGCCCAGCGAGACGCGGTGCTTCTCGGTGTCGAACTTGAGGATCTTGGCGGTGATTTCCTGACCAGCCGTGACCACTTCGCTCGGATGGCGCACGCGGCGCCATGCCATGTCGGTGATGTGCAGCAGGCCGTCGATGCCGCCGAGGTCCACGAACGCACCGTACTCGGTGATGTTCTTGACCACGCCGTGCACGATGGCGCCTTCCTTCAGGGTGTCCATCAGCTTGGCGCGCTCTTCGCCCATGGAGGCTTCCACCACGGCGCGGCGGCTCAGCACCACGTTGTTGCGCTTGCGGTCGAGCTTGATGACCTTGAATTCCAGGGTCTTGTTTTCGTACGGGGTCAGGTCCTTGGTCGGACGGCTGTCGACCAGCGAGCCCGGCAGGAAGGCGCTGATGCCGTTGACCATGACCTTGAGGCCGCCCTTGACCTTGCTGGAGGTCGTGCCGGTGACGAATTCGCCGGATTCGAGCGCTTTTTCCAGCGACATCCAGGAAGCCAGGCGCTTGGCCTTGTCGCGCGAGAGCAGGGTGTCGCCGAAGCCGTTTTCCACGGAGTCGATGGCGACGGAGACGAAGTCACCGACCTGCACTTCGAGTTCGCCCTGGTCGTTCTTGAATTCGGCCAGAGGCACGTAGGCTTCCGACTTCAGGCCAGCGTTGACCACCACGTGGTTGTGCTCGATGCGCACGACCTCGGCGGTGATGACTTCGCCCGAGCGCATTTCGGCGCGTTTCAGGGACTCTTCAAACAGGGCGGCAAAAGATTCAGACATTGAATTTCCTAAACCACTCAGCGTCGGTGCAACAACCACGGGAAATGCGGCTGGAACGGATGCGACGTGTGGGCGGCGTTGACGTTGCGGTGCGTGACACCGCGGGGTTAAGTGAAAAGAACCTTTCGGCCTGCGGGCAGGGAACGCCCGGCTGTGCCGTCAGGGCCATCAAGAAGCGCGCTCAGTTGCCCGAGAACGCCGTTTTGCCTTGCCACCAGGTCAACACCTGCTGCACCGATTGCTCGATGTCCATGCCGGAGTTGTCCAGTTCCAAGGCGTCTTCGGCGGGCTTGAGAGGGGCGTGTGTGCGGGAGGTGTCCCTCAGATCACGCGCTTTCAGGTCTGCCAAAAGACTGTCGATGTTAGCAGCAATTCCCTTTGAAATCAACTGCTTATGGCGCCGCGCGGCGCGCTGCTCGGCGCTGGCGGTGAGGAACACCTTCAGCTGAGCGTCCGGGAAGATCACCGTGCCCATGTCGCGGCCATCGGCCACCAGGCCGGGCAGCTGGCGAAAGGCGTGCTGCAGGCCCAGCAGGGCCTCCCGCACGGCGGGCACGGACGAGACCCGGGAAGCCGCCATGCCAGCGGTTTCGCTGCGCAGGTCCTCGGTCACGTCCTGGCCCTCGAACAGGGTGCGCAGGCCTTCGAAGCGCACCTGCAGGCCGGCGGCGAGCTCGCCCAGGCGGCGCGCGTGTTCGGGATCCTTCAGGTCGGGCTCGGCAGTGGACAGGCCGGCTCTTTCCGCCGCCAGCCCGACCAGGCGGTACAACACCCCCGAATCCAGCAGGTGGTACCCAAGCTGTTCGGCCACCTCGGCCGAGAGGGTGCCCTTGCCGGAGGCGGTTGGGCCATCCACGCAGATCACCGGGATGTGCTCCCTGGGCGTGGTGCAGACCTGGAACAGGGTTTCGAAGTAGTCCGGGAAGGTCTTGGCGACGCACTTGGGGTCTTCGATGCGCACCGGCAGCTTCGCCGGGTTGAACGCGGCGAGCGAAAAACACATGGCGACGCGGTGGTCGTCGTAGGTGTGGATCGACGCCGCTCGCCAGTCTTGCGGGCGGGCGGGCGGCGTGATGCGGATGAAATCCTCGCCTTCCTCCACCGTCGCACCGAGTTTGCGGCACTCCTTGGCCATGGCGGCGATGCGGTCGGTTTCCTTGACGCGCCAGCTGGCGATGTTGCGCAGCGTGGTGGTGCCGTCGGCGTACAGGGCCATGGCCGCCAGCGTCATGGCGGCATCGGGGATGTGGTTGCAGTCCAGGTCCACGGCCTTGAGTGGCCAGGCCCCGCGCTGGATGTGCAGGCGGTTGGCTTCGCCCGAGACCTTGGCGCCCATGAGGCGGGCGGCTTCGACGAAGCGGATGTCGCCCTGGATGGACGACAGGCCGACGCCCTCGATGGTGATGCCGTCGGTGCCAGGCGTGGCGGGTGCGAGGGCACCCAGGGCGATGAAATAGCTGGCGGAAGAGGCATCGCCTTCGACCGCGATGCGGCCGGGCGACTGGTAGCGGCTGCCGGCGGGGATGGTGAAGCGCTGCCAGCCGTCGCGCCGCACGACCACGCCGAAGCGCTCCAGCAGGTTGAGCGTGATCTCGATGTAGGGCCGCGAGATGAGTTCACCCACCACGTCGATGGCGATGTCGCGCTCCTGCGCCACCAGGGGCAGGGCGAGCAGCAGGGCGGTGAGGAATTGGCTGGACACGTCGCCACGCACGCGGATGGGCTGGTCCAGCCGCAGGGCGTGGGTCTGACCGTCGCCGAGCTTCAGGGGGGGGTAGCCTTCGTTGGCGAGGCAGGCCACGGGGCAGCCGAGCTGCCGCAACGCATCGACCAGGTCGCCGATGGGGCGCTCGTGCATGCGCGGGACGCCGCCGAGTTCGAAGATACCGCCATGGCGGGTGGCCAGCAGGGCCAGCGAGGCGGTGAGGGGCCGCATCGCGGTGCCGGCGTTGCCCAGGAACAATTTGGTCTGGGGCACGGGCAGGGCGCCGCCCAGGCCATGCACGCGCAGGGCGCCGTCGGGCTGCGATTCGATGCGGCAGCCCAGCGCGGCCAGGGCCTTGAGCATCACCTGCGTGTCGTCGGAGTCGAGCAGGTCGGCGATGTCGGTGTGCCCCACGCTGAGCGCGGCGAGCAGCAGCACGCGGTTGGAAATGCTCTTGGAGCCGGGCAGGCGCACGGTGCCGCCGGCGCTCGCCAGCGGCGGGATGTCGAGGTGGGAAATGGCAAACATGCGCGAAGGTGAGGAAGCGTCGCCCGGGGCGCCGCTCAGCTGCGGGGCTTGACGGCGGTCATGCGCCAGCGCGCGCGCGCGCTGCTGGCCTGTTCGATCAAGGCTTCGAGGGCGTCGGGGTTGCCGGCATTGATGGCGGTCTCCAGGGCGTGCAGCGCGCGCTGGAAATGGCGCGACTGTGCCAGCAACTCTTCGCGGTTGGACATGAGTACGTCGCGCCACATCGCCGGGTCGCTGGCCGCGATGCGGCTGAAGTCGCGAAAGCCCGGGCCGGCCAGCGAGAGGAAATCCGGCCCATCCGACTGGCCCTGGATGGCGTTCATCAAGGCGAACGCCACCATGTGCGGAAGGTGGCTGACGGCGGCATAGGCCGCATCGTGCGCTTCCGGCGACATCTGCTTGACGTGGCAACCGAGCGCGGTCCAGAGCTGGCTGGCCTTCTCGAGCTGGGCGGTCAGGGTGCGTTCGATCGGGGTGAGGATGACCTGGCGGCCGTGGTACAGGTCCGCGTCGGCGTGTTCGACACCCGCGACTTCCTTGCCGGCGATCGGGTGCGCGGGAACGAAGACACCGACCTGGTCCTTCAGCACACGGCGCGCGGCGTCGATCACCTCGCGCTTGGTCGAGCCCACGTCCATGATCAACACGTTGCCGCGCACCAGGTGGCGGATGGCTTTGAAGGTGGCTTCGGTGGCCGAGACCGGCACCGCGAGCAGCACGAGATCGGCGCCCGAGACCGCCAGCAGCGCCGACGGGGCCTCGACGTCGATCACGCCCAGCTGGCGCGCGCGTTCGGTGGTGGAGGGCGACTTGCTGTAGCCCACGACGCGCTTGACCAGCCCGGCGCGCTTGAGCGCCAGCGCGAAGGAGCCGCCCATCATGCCGCAGCCGATCAGTCCCAGTTGTTCAAACATCATTCGCTCACCGGGTATGCGCCCAGCACCTTGTAGAAGGCGCAGAGACCTTTGAGTTCCTCCAGCGCGGCGGCCACGTGCGGCTGCGACGGGTGGCCCGCGATGTCGATGTAGAAGTAGTACTCCCACTGGCCCGACTTGGCCGGGCGCGACTCGAAGCGCGTCATGGACACGCCGTTGTTCTTCAGCGGCACCAGCAGGTCGTGCACGGCACCAGGGCGGTTGGGTACCGACACCACCAGGCTGGTGCAATCGCGTCCCGAAGCAGGCGGCATGGCCAGGGTCTGCGGCAGCGAGATCACGGCAAAGCGAGTGCGGTTGTAGGCCTCGTCCTGAATGGCGTGCGCCACGATGTGCAGCCCGAACTGGGCGGCGGCGCGCTCGCTGGCCAGGCCGGCCCAGGCCGGATTCTCCGCCGCCAGCCGCGCGCCTTCGGCGTTGCTGGAGACCGCGCGGCGTTCGGCGTTCGGCAGGTGTTGCGTGAGCCAGTTCTGGCACTGGGCCAGGGCCTGCGGGTGGGCCATGACGACTTCGATGCCATCCAGGTGATTGACCTGGCGCAGCAGGTTGTGGCGGATCAGCAGGCTGACTTCGCCCACCACGTGCACGGGCGAGCGCAGGAACAGGTCCAGCGAACGCGCCACCACGCCTTCGGTGGAGTTCTCCATGCCCACGACGCCGAACTGCGCCGTGCCGGCCGCGGTGGCGTGGAACACCTCGTCGAAGTTGGCGCAGTAGATCAGGTTGGCCGCGCCACCGAAGAATTCGATCGCCGCCTGTTCGCAGAAGGTGCCCTGCGGACCGAGCACGGCCACGCGCTGCGGCGCCTCCAGCGCCAGGCAGGCGGACATGATCTCGCGCCAGATCGAGGCCACGTGCTGGTTCAGCAACGGTCCCTGGTTGGCGCCCTGGATCTTCTCGATGACTTGCGCGACGCGGTCCGGCCGGAAAAAGGGCGAGCCCTCCGCGCGCTTGATGTCGCCGACCTGTTCGGCCACGCGAGCGCGTTGGTTGAGCAGGGCCAGCAACTGCTGGTCCAGCGCATCGATCTGCACGCGCAGGGTACCCAGGGCTTCGGACTGTGAGGGGAGGGTCATCGGTTCAGGCCTGTGTTTGTTCGAATTGGCGCATGTAGGCCACCAAGGCGCGCACGCCTTCCATCGGCATGGCGTTGTAGATGCTGGCGCGCATGCCGCCCACGGACTTGTGGCCCTTGAGCTGCAGCAGGCCGGCCGCCTTGGCGCCCGCGAGGAAGGCCTCGTTGCGCGACTCGTCGCGCAGGAAGAAAGGCACGTTCATGCGGGAACGGCAGTCCTTGGCGACCTTGTTGCTGTAGAAGTCTGACTGGTCGATGAAGCCGTACAGCAACTCGGCCTTGGCGATGTTGCGCGCCTCCATGGCCGCCACGCCGCTCAGGTTGCCTTCGGTCTGGCGCTTGAGCCATTGGAAGGTGAGGCCGGCCATGTAGATGGCGAAGGTCGGCGGCGTGTTGTACATGGAGTGGTTGTCGGCCACGGTCTTGTAGTCGAACGCGCTGGGGCAGGTTTTCAGGGCGTGCCCCAGCAGGTCTTCGCGGACCACCACGAGCGTGAGGCCGGCCGGCCCCAGGTTCTTCTGGGCGCCGCCGAAGGCCAGGCCCACGCGCGACCAGTCCACCGGCCGCGAGGCCACGTGGGAAGAGAAATCAATGGCCAGCGGGACATCGGATCCGAGGGCCTTCAGGTCGGGCAACTCGTGCACTTCCACGCCGTTGATGGTCTCGTTGCTGCACAGGTGCACGTAGCGCGCGCTGCGGTCGAGCTGCCAGGTCGCTGGCGCAGGCAGGGTGGTGTGGTGGTCGGCTTCGTTGCTGGCGGCCACGCGCGCGTCGCAGTAGCGGCGCGCTTCCTTCAGCGACTTCTGGCTCCAGCTGCCGGTGACCACGAAGTCGACCGTTTCGCCGCGCGACAGGTTCAGCGGCACGATGGCGTTTTCGGCCAGGCCACCGCCCTGCATGAAGAGGATGCGGAAGTGCTCCGGCACGGCGAGCAGCTCGCGCAGGTCGGCTTCGGCGGCCTTGAGGATGGCGCCGAACTCCTGCCCGCGATGGCTCATTTCCATCACGCTCATGCCGCTGCCGTGCCAGTCGAGCATTTCGGCCGCTGCCTGCTGCAGCACCTCGGCGGGCATGGCCGCCGGGCCGGCGGAGAAGTTGTAGGGCCGCGCCATCACGGCTCGGTGCCCGCGTCGTCGGCTGCGGCTGCTCCGTTCGTGTCGTCGCCCAGCTCCGGCACGTTGGCGTCGTTCTCCACGATGCGCTGCAGGCCCGAGAGTTCGGAGCCTTCGTCCAGCGCAATCAGCGTCACCCCTTGCGTGGCGCGACCCATTTCGCGGATCTCGGACACGCGGGTGCGCACCAGCACGCCCTTGTCGGTGATCAGCATGATCTCGTCGTCGTTGTGCACCAGCGTGGCCGCCACGACCTTGCCGTTGCGCTCGCTCTGCTGGATCGCGATCATGCCCTTGGTGCCACGCCCGTGGCGGGTGTACTCGGCGATCGGCGTGCGCTTGCCATAGCCATTGATGGTGGCGGTCAGCACGCTCTGCTCTTCGTCCTCGGCCACCAGCATGGCGATCACGCTCTGCGTGTCTTCGATCAGCATGCCGCGCACGCCGCGCGCGTTGCGGCCCATCGGGCGCACGTCGTTCTCGTCGAAACGCACGGCCTTGCCGCCGTCGCTGAACAGCATCACGTCGTGCTGCCCGTCGGTCAGAGCCGCGCCGATGAGGTAGTCGCCCTCGTCGAGGTCCACGGCGATGATGCCGGCCTTGCGCGGGTTGCTGAATTCATCGAGCGCCGTCTTCTTGACCGTGCCCATGGAGGTGGCCATGAACACATAGCGGTCGGACGGGAAGCTGCGCATCTCGCCGGTCAGCGGCAGCACCACGTTGATCTTCTCGCCTTCCTGCAACGGGAACATGTTGACGATCGGGCGGCCGCGCGAACCGCGCGAACCCGCCGGCACTTCCCACACCTTGAGCCAGTACAGCCGGCCACGGTTGGAGAAGCACAGGATGTAGTCGTGCGTGTTCGCGATGAAGAGCTGGTCGATCCAGTCGTCTTCCTTGGTGGCGGTGGCCTGCTTGCCGCGGCCGCCGCGCTTCTGCGAGCGGTATTCCGACAGCGGCTGGCTCTTGATGTAGCCGCTGTGGCTGAGCGTGACCACCATGTCGGTCGGCGTGATCAGGTCTTCGGTGGCGAGGTCTTGCGCGTTGTGCTCGATCTCGCTGCGGCGCGCGCCCAGCTTGGTCTGGCCGAACTCCTGCTTCACGATGATCAGCTCTTCGCCGATGATGGTCGAGACCCGCTCGGGCTTGGCCAGGATGTCCAGCAGGTCGTCGATCTCGCCCATGACCTCCTTGTACTCGGCCACGATCTTGTCCTGCTCCAGGCCGGTCAGGCGCTGCAGGCGCATCTGCAGGATTTCCTGGGTCTGGGTCTCGGACAGCCGGTACAGGCCGTCGCCGCCCATGCCGAACTCGCGTTCCAGGCCATCGGGCCGGTAGTCGTCGGCATTGATCACGCCGCCATCGGCGCGCGTGCGGGTGAGCATCTCGCGCACCAGCTGGCTGTCCCAGGGGCGCGCCATGAGTTCAGCCTTGGCCACGGGCGGCGTGGGCGACTCGCGGATGATGCGGATGAACTCGTCAATGTTGGCCAGGGCCACGGCGAGGCCTTCGAGCACATGGCCGCGCTCGCGCGCCTTGCGCAGGTTGAACACCGTGCGGCGGGTCACGACCTCGCGGCGGTGCTCCAGGAAGACCTGGACCAGATCCTTCAGGTTGCACAGGCGCGGCTGGCCATCGACCAGGGCCACCATGTTGATGCCGAAGGTGTCCTGCAGTTGCGTCTGCTTGTACAGGTTGTTGAGCACCACTTCCGGCACTTCGCCGCGCTTGAGTTCGATCACCAGGCGCATGCCCGACTTGTCCGACTCGTCCTGGATGTGGCTGATCCCCTCGATCTTCTTTTCGTGCACCAGTTCGGCAATGCGCTCCTGCAGCGTCTTCTTGTTGACCTGGTAGGGCAGCTCGTCCACGATGATGGCCTGGCGCTGGCCACGGTCGATGTCCTCGAAATGGCACTTGGCGCGCATCACCACGCGGCCTCGTCCCGTGCGATAGCCATCCTTGACCCCATTGATGCCGTAAATGATGCCGGCCGTGGGGAAGTCGGGCGCGGGAATGATCTCCATCAATTCGTCGATGGAGGCCTCGGGGCTCTTGAGCAGGTGCAGGCAGGCGTCCACCACCTCGTTGAGGTTGTGCGGCGGAATGTTGGTGGCCATGCCGACCGCGATACCGGCCGAGCCGTTGACGAGCAGGTTGGGCAGGCGCGACGGGAGCACCAGCGGCTCTTTTTCCGAGCCGTCGTAGTTGGGACCGAAGTTGACGGTCTCCTTGTCGATGTCCGCCAGCATTTCATGGGCGATCTTCGACAGGCGGATTTCCGTGTAACGCATGGCGGCCGCGTTGTCGCCGTCGACGGAGCCGAAGTTGCCCTGTCCGTCCACGAGCATGTGCCGCAGCGAGAAGTCCTGCGCCATGCGCACGATGGTGTCGTACACCGCGCTGTCGCCGTGCGGGTGGTACTTACCGATCACGTCGCCCACGATACGGGCCGATTTCTTGTAAGGGCGGTTCCAGTCGTTGTTGAGCTCGTGCATCGCGAAAAGCACGCGCCGGTGCACCGGCTTGAGACCATCCCGCGCGTCGGGCAGGGCGCGCCCCACGATCACGCTCATGGCGTAATCGAGGTAGCTGCGCCTCATTTCCTCTTCAAGACTGATGGGCAGGGTCTCTTTGGCGAACTGTGTCATGAGCGAGGGGATAGGTGCGTAGATGGACCGGAGGGCAACCTGCGATTTTAGACGGCGCGTTCTCCTACAACTTCTTGGGTCGTTTGTTGTACATCCACAACGAATGACGTGACCTGCTGTATCCGGCGACAACGCCGCATTGGCCGGCGGGCCGGGCATTCCGTGCTTGTGGCACAATAAATTCCAGCGTTTTTAGTGGTGGTCACTTGAAGCGTCGTTCTTGTCACGCAGTCTGTCTGCGGCTTATATAGAGGAAAACCATGAAAAAACTTAACAAAGTGGCAATGCTGTTGGCAACCGCCGCCATGGCAACGGCCGCCGGCGCCCAAACCATCGACAACTGGCGCAATGGCACCAGCGAACTGGTTTGGAAAAACGGCACCAATGAACTCTGCTGGCGCGATGCCAACTGGACGCCCGCCACCGCCGCACAAGGTTGCGACGGCGCGATCGTTCCTGCCGCTGCTCCGGCTCCCGCACCGGCTCCCGCTCCGGCTCCTGCCGCAGCCCCTGCACCCGCACCGGCTCCCGCACCCGCACCGGCTCCCGTGGCGTCCAAGGTGACCTACGCTGCTGACGCCTTCTTCGACTTCGACAAGGCTGTGCTCAAGCCCGAAGGCAAGGCCAAGCTGGACGATCTGGCTGGCAAGGTGTCCGGCATTGCCCTGGAAGTCGTGATCGCTGTGGGTCACACCGACTCCACCGGCGCTGCTGGCTACAACCAGAAGCTGTCCAACCGCCGCGCTGAAGCCGTCAAGGCCTATCTGGTGAGCAAGGGCATCGAAAGCAACCGCATCTACACCGAAGGCAAGGGCCTGACCCAGCCGGTGGCCGACAACGCCACCCGCGAAGGCCGCGCCAAGAACCGCCGCGTGGAAGTCGAAGTGGTCGGCACCCGCAAGAACTGATTCCCTTCAGTTCCGGTCCAAAAACCGCGCTTCGGCGCGGTTTTTTTATTGTGCTGGCGATAATCAACGCATGAATCCGAACGTCAATGCCGATCCGGCCGAGCTGGCCAAGTTCTCCGATCTCGCCCATCGCTGGTGGGATCCCGACAGTGAGTTTCGCCCCCTGCATCAGATCAATCCGCTTCGCCTGGGGTGGATTGACGGATTGGCGGGATTGGCAGGCAAACGGGTGCTCGATATTGGCTGCGGCGGAGGCATCCTGTCCGATTCCATGGCCCGCAAAGGTGCCGACGTGACGGGCATCGACCTGTCCGTCAAGGCGTTGCGGGTGGCGCAGTTGCATGCCCTGGAGGCGGGCACCGCCAACGTCAGCTACAAGGAGATCAGCGCGGAGGCCATGGCGCTGGAGCAGCCCGGCAAGTTCGATGTGGTGACCTGCATGGAAATGCTGGAGCACGTGCCCGACCCCGCGTCGGTGGTGCGCGCCTGCGCCACCCTGGTGAAACCGGGAGGCTGGGTGTTTTTCTCGACCCTCAACCGCAACGCCAAGGCCTTTCTGTTCGCGGTGCTCGGGGCGGAGTACCTGCTGCAACTGTTGCCCAAGGGAACGCACGAGTACGCGAAGTTCATCCGGCCCAGCGAGCTGGCGAGCTATTGCCGGGCCGTGGGCCTGGAGCTCGATCAGACCCGCGGCATGGAATACAACCCGTTGACGCAACGCTATCGGCTCAGCGCCGACACCAGCGTCAATTACCTGTTCGCCACACGCAAACCATGACTGTTTTTCGAGGGGTGCATGCCGTCCTGTTCGATCTGGACGGTACGCTGATCGACAGCGCATCGGATCTGGGGTCGTCTGCCGATGGCATGCGGGTAAGCCGAGGCATGGCCTCGCTGCCGCTGGAACAATACCGGCCTCATGCGGGCTCCGGGGCCCGGGGCATGCTGCATGTGGCGTTCGGCATCACGCCCGAGCATGCGGACTACCCTGCGTTGAAGGAGGAGTTCTTTGGCGCGTACGAAGGCTGCATGACCCAACGCACGGCGCCGTTCGATGGCGTGGCCGATCTGCTGGCCCGCCTCGTGGACGGCGGGCTTCGCTGGGGCGTGGTCACCAACAAGTCGCAGCGGTTCACGAATCCTCTTTCGCGGGCCATGGCGCTCTTCGAGACCGCTTCTGTCGTGATCAGCGGCGATACCACGCCACATGCCAAACCGCATCCCGAGCCCTTGCTGGAGGCGGCGCGCCGGTTGCAGCTGTTGCCGAGCCAGTGCCTCTACGTGGGCGATGACGAGCGCGACATCCGCGCGGGCAAGGCGGCGGGCATGCCGACGGTGGCTGCGCGGTACGGTTACCTCGGCTTCGGTGCCGACGTGGCCAGCTGGGGTGCGGACGCGGAGGTTTCTTCGCCCCTGCAGCTCTTGAAATTGCTGGAACTGCCTTAAACTCCGTCTTCCTGGGGCTGCACTGGTTTCGACGTGGGTTCGGACGCGCAGCAGGGCATGTCGAGGTTCTGTTACCTCGTTAATCCGCAGAAAAAAACCAACTGCAAACGACGAACGTTTCGCACTCGCCGCTTAAACACCGGTGAGCCTCGCAACAGCAGGCCGATGGGCTGGGCAAGGGGGTCGCAAGACCTCCCGGCTGCGAGGTAATTCACATTGGCTGGCTCTGCGTCGGGCACCTTGGCGCAGGGTGAGATTCAAGGATGCTGGCTTCCCGTTTAGCGTGCCACTGCGCGACTCGGGCGGCGAGACCCAAAACAGACGGCTACACATGTAGAACTGCTCGAAGAAGGCTTGCGGACGGGGGTTCGAATCCCCCCAGCTCCACCACCTATTGAAAAGCCCGCCCGGCGCCGTGCCGGGCGGGCTTTTTTTCGACTTTGCGAAGCGAGCGACCTTCAGGCATCTGGCGAAGAGCGCTCGCGCAGCCGTCGCTTGCGTTCCCAGCGTGTCTTGAGAATCCACAGCCCGCTGATGAGGGCGTAGACGGTGAGCCCGCTCAAGGTGGCGATGATGGCCAGGCCCACTGCGAGCGGCTTGCCGGCTGTCCTCAGGTGCTCCACACCACGGGCGATGCGCTGCGACCAGGTTGGCCGCGCTCCCTCAGCCTTCTCTTCAGCCTGCGCCCTCCGAAGCGCGGCCATTGCCTCGTTCTCCGTCACGCGGGGTTCGCCCAACACCACCTTGCCGAGGCGGTAGGCGCCGTAGTAGACCGGCCCGAACGTCACCGGATTCGTCACGAAGGTGCTGGCCACCGCCATCGGAAGGTTCGCTCTGAGGAGCACGGCCGCGGCGGCCGACAGAGGCATTTGCGCAATCGGGACGAGCAGGCCGAAGAAGATGCCCACGGCGACGCCCATGGCGATGCCTTTGCGACTGAAGTGCCACAACCTGGGCTGGTGCAGCACGGGCCCCATCCAGCGCAGCCAGCGGTGGTGGCGCAGTCCGTCTTGTGTGCTGAGCCAGGTCTTGATCCGTTGCTTCATGCGCAAAAGTGAGGGCGCCCACGGCGGGCGGCCTGCCATTCTGGTGTGTCGTGGTCTGAGTCGGGTGAGCGGCGACAATTCCCGCACCATGATGCAATTGCAGGACATTCTTTTTTCCCAGGGCTTCGGCACCCGCCGCATCTGCAGCGGCTTGGTGCAGCAAGGCCTGGTGTCGGTGGGTGAAGACAGCTCTCCATGCACCGATCCCTCAGCTCTCTTCGAGGAGGAGGGGCTGGTGTTTCGCGTGCAGGGTGAGGTCTGGCACTACCACGCGCGCGCCTACCTGCTGCTGCACAAGCCAGCGGGTTACGAGTGCTCGCAGAAGCCCAGCACCTACCCCAGCGTCTACACGCTGCTGCCCGGCCCCTTGCGCCAACGCGGGGGAGGGGCCGCTGCGGGCGTGCAGGCCGTCGGGCGGCTGGATCAGGACACCACGGGCTTGCTGCTGCTGTCCGACGATGGCAAGTTCATCCACCGCCTGACGTCGCCGCGCCATCACGTGCCCAAGGTGTACGAGGCCCAGGTCAAGCATCCGCTGGATGCGCGGCAGATTGGCCGTTTGCTGGAAGGGGTGGTGCTGGACGACGATCCCCGGCCGGTGAAGGCCGAGGCGTGCGAAGCCGTCAGCGAGCTTCACCTGCGGCTGACCTTGACGGAGGGCAAATACCACCAGGTCAAGCGCATGGTGGCGGCCGTCGGCAACCGGGTGGAAGGCCTGCACCGATCGTCCATCGGCAGCCTGGTGTTGTCGCCCGAGCTAAAGCCTGGCCTGTGGCGGTGGCTCACTGCGGCGGAGGTGCTGGCGCTCACGCAGAAGGCGCCCGGCGCGGCGAGCGCCCAGCAGGCGGCACGCCAGGCTTAGAGCAGATCGCCCTTGCGGCTGTCCAGCGGCATGAGGAAGGAGTTCTCCTGCCACTGCGAGTTGAAGTCGCTGCGCGGGTCGCCGGTGGTGCTGTTCGGCCAGTTCGACAGCGGGCTGAAATCGCTGTTGCGGTTGCTGCGCTGGCGCGTGAGCGCGGTGCGCAGATTGGCCTGCGCGGCGATGATGGCGCGCTCTTCCATTTCGCGCTCGCGCATGGAGTGGTTGAGCGAGGACTCGCCCAGGAACTCAGCCCGGATTTCGGCAACCGTCGGCAAGCTGTTGGAGCGCACGACCCAATAAGGCAGGCCGCACTGGGTCAGCAGGGAGTGTTTGAGGGTGCGGGTGCTGCGCGGCAAGCCAGCGCTGCCCGGCACGTCCAGGCAGCCGAGCACGCGCCCGTCCGAGCGGCAGACGGTGAAGGTGCAATACACGCCGCCGAGCAGCTTGTACCAGTCCATGCCTTGCTCCTTGTCGCGCGGCAGGGTGAAGCGCGTGACCGGCAGCTTGATCATGACGTGGTGGTCGTAGAAGGCGCGCGCCAGCCAGTGCCAGACGCGGGCTTCTTCACTGTTGGCCAGGGCGCGGGTGCTCAGCGGCCAATGCTTGGGAATGCGCCGCCGTTCCCGTGCCTGCTTGTCGACCCAGACGCGGTGCAGGAATGCCCCCAGGGCCAGCAGAGCGGGCGCGAGCACGGCAAGCAGCCATGGGTTGTTCCAAGTATTCATGTGTGGCAGGGGTGGCGTCTATTTGTATCAAAGTGTAGAGGTTTGCCGGACCTTCGGCGGGGCTTTGTGGCCTTGCGTGTACGCGTTTCGTGTGAATTTCTTGGGGTTTTGAGGTCGTTTGATACAAATGGTGGTGTGGCGCGCCAAGCCGGCGCCCCCGCGTCCGGCCAACGTTCCATTGTGCCCAACTGCCCGCCGGGCGTGCATCCCCCAGGCGGGGAAATCAGCCCAAGCGGGCCAGAAAATCCGCCACGGCGCGGGTCAAGGCCTCGGGCTGATCGCGGTGGGGGCTGTGGCCGCAATCGGGCAGCTCGATGCGTTGCGCATGGGGCGCCGCCAGCGCGATCTCGTCCAGCTGGGCCAGGGTGCCGTACTCATCGCCCAGGCCTTGCGCCAGCAGCAAAGGGGCGGTGATGGCCTGGCATTCGGCGCGGATGTCGAACTGGCGGAAGGCCGGGCTGAGCCAGACATCGTTCCACTGCCAGAAGGCGTTGTCCACGTCGGCGTGGTAGCGCGAGAGGCGCTGGCGAAGCCCGTCGGGATCGCCTTCGTACAAGGTCTTGGCCTGGGCGATGGCGTTCAGCGCGATGTCTTCAATGAACACGTGGGGCGCCATGGCCACGCAGGCCGCGACCGGGTGCCGGCTGGCATGCAGCAGGGCGATGGTGGCACCATCCGAATGGCCTACGAGCACGGGCTCGGGCACGCCCAGGGCTTGCAACAGCGCAGGCAGAACCTGCCAGGCTTCGAGGTGCATGTAGTCGGGTTCGTGGCGGCCGATGTGCCAGGACCCCTGCCATCGGGGTTGGCCGCGCACATCGGCCACGGGGTCGGACTGGCCGTATCCTCGGCGCGAGTACAGCCAGCCCGCGCGGCCTGTGGCGGCGCAAAGCTCGGCGGGCCAGTGCCGGCCGCGCTGCTGCCACATGGCCACGCTGCCCAGGCCTTCATGCAGGAAGACCAGGGGGGCACGTTCCGCCGGCCCCGGAATGTGAGCCACTTCCAGGCCAATGCCCGCGATGTCGATGTGTTTCATGGGGCTCGATCCTAGCGTCGTGGTGATCCGAGCGAGCGCGGCTTGCGGGGTGGCCTGACATGGATTGGATGTATTCTTGCCGGCATGTCCTTGCTGTTCGATTCCTTCTGGCGCGCCATCGCCTATTGCATGCATCCGCGGGTGATCGCACTGTCGTTTCTCCCGCTGATCCTGATGGTGGTGCTGTCGTTCGGCCTAGGCTACTTCTTCTGGGAGAACGCCGTGGCCTCGGTGGCGGCGTGGCTGGAGGCGTTCGACCTCATCCAGATGTTCCTCGGTTGGCTGGAGCGCCTGGGCCTGGGCTCGCTGCGCACCGTGTTCGCACCGCTGCTGGTGCTGGTGCTGGCCACCCCCGTCATCGTGCTGTTGTGCCTGTTGCTGGTGGCGATGTTCATGACGCCCGCCATGGTGGAGCTGGTCGGCCAGCGCCGCTTTCCCAGCCTGGAGCGCAAGCACGGTGGGTCTCTGCTGGTGAGCGTGTTGTGGTCGCTCGGCTCCACGCTGCTCGCGGTGCTGGCCTTGATCGTGTCCATGCCGCTGTGGCTGGTGCCACCCCTGGTGCTCATTCTTCCGCCTCTGATCTGGGGCTGGCTCACCTACCGGGTGTTCGCGTTCGACGCGCTGGCCACGCACGCCAGCGGCGACGAGCGCAAGGCCATCCTGCGCCAGCACCGCGGCAGCCTGCTCGTCATGGGTGTGCTCAGCGGCTACCTGGGCGCTGCGCCCAGCCTGCTGTGGGCCTCGGGTGCAATGTTCATTGCACTGGCCCCCTTGCTGGTGCCTGTGGCAATCTGGATCTACACCCTGGTGTTCGCATTCGCCTCGCTCTGGTTCGCGCACTTCTGCCTGACCGTGTTGCAGCGTCAGCGGGCGCAGGCCACGGTGGAGGTGCGGGACACCGAACCCAGCCCACCGGCCCCATTGACCTTGCCTGCCCAGGAACCAGGGTCCTCATTCAACCAGCCACCCACCCTTTCATGACACCCACCTTCGGCCTGATCATCGTTGGTGACGAGATCCTTTCCGGCAAGCGCAGCGACAAACACCTTCCCAAGATCGTCGAGCTGTTGGCGCAGCGCGGCCTGACCCTGTCCTGGGCCAAGCTGGTCGGCGACGACCGCGACCGCATCACGGCCACGCTGAGCGATGCGTTCGCGGGCAGCGACGCCGTGTTCTGCTGCGGCGGCATTGGCGCCACGCCCGACGACCACACGCGCCAGTGCGCCGCCGCCGCGCTGGGCGTGGACCTGGCCCTGCACCCGCAGGCCAAGGAACTGATCGAGTCTCGCATGCGTGACACGGCCGCCGAGCGTGGCGAGGTTTTCGATTCCGAGCGGCCGGACAACGTGCACCGCTACAACATGGGCGTGTTTCCCGTGGGCGCGCGCCTCATCCTCAACCCGTACAACAAGATTCCCGGTTTCAGTTGTGACGGGGCGGGGGGCGGCAGCGTGCATTTCGTGCCCGGCTTTCCCGTCATGGCGTGGCCCATGATCGAAGGCGTGCTCGATACCGAGTACGCGCAATGGCACCGCCAGGGCGCCTGGCAGGAGCGTTCGGTGATCGTGTTCGGCGCCATGGAGGCCACGCTGACCCCGCTCATGGAGCAAATCGAGCAGGCCCATGCCGTGAAGGTCTTCAGCCTGCCGAGCGTGGACCACCCGGAGTACGGCCGGCACATCGAACTGGGGGTGAAGGGCGCCACCGAGGCGGTGGCGCCGGCCTACGCCCAGCTGCTCGCCGGCTTGCATCGCCACGACGCGAAGCTGGGCCCTGAAATGGTGCGAAACTGAGTTGCACCAAATCAGTGCATTCGATGGGTGCACCCAATGGGTGCGGCCGACGGCGATAACGCCCGACACGGTGCAACGCACGGTCTTCCAAGGGCTCTGGTGCCTGCCGGCCGACCCTTTGTGGCGCATGGCGTGGGCCATAATTCCCGTTGTCCCGTGAAGCCGGGGGAGCCAGCGCCCGCGCATGACCCACTTTGTGGCACACATTCTGCTTATCAGCAGCGTCGTTTTCAATTTTTCCACTCACCCAGCTACAGGAGTATTTGATGGCCAAGACCGTCGCAGACGTGATGCAAATGGTGAAAGACAACGAAGTGAAGTTCGTTGACTTCCGCTTCACCGACACCCGGGGCAAAGAACAGCACGTCACCGTGCCCGTGTCTCACTTCGACGAAGACAAGTTCAGCTCGGGCCATGCGTTCGACGGTTCTTCGGTGGCTGGCTGGAAGGGCATCGAAGCCTCGGACATGCAGCTCATGCCCGACCCCAACACCGCCAACATCGACCCCTTCTTCGAAGAAACCACGCTGTTCCTGCAGTGCGACGTGATCGAACCGGGCGACGGCAAGGCCTACGACCGCGATCCGCGTTCCATCGCCAAGCGCGCCGAGGCCTACCTCAAGGCCTCCGGCCTGGGCGACACCGCCTTCTTCGGACCGGAACCCGAATTCTTCATCTTCGACGGCGTGCGCTGGAGCAACGAACCCGGCCGCGTGATGTGCGAGATCGAGGAATACGAAGCGCCCTGGAACAGCGGCGCCAAGCTCGAAGGCGGCAACCGTGGCCACCGTCCGACCGTGAAGGGCGGCTACTTCCCCGTGCCCCCGGTCGACAGCACGCAGGACATGCGCGCCGAGATGTCCCTGATCCTCGAATCGCTGGGCATTCCGGTTGAAGTGTTCCACCACGAAGTGGCGGGCGCTGGCCAGAACGAAATCGGCACCAAGTTCAGCACGCTGGTCGAGCGCGCCGACTGGACGCAGGTGCTCAAGTACGTGGTGTGGAACGTCGCCAACGCCTACGGCAAGACCGCGACCTTCATGCCCAAGCCCTACGCCGGCGACAACGGCTCCGGCATGCACGTGCACCAGTCGATCTGGAAGGACGGCAAGAACCTGTTCGCCGGTGACGGCTACGCCGGCCTGAGCGATTTCGCCCTGTACTACGTCGGCGGCATCATCAAGCACGCCCGCGCGCTCAACGCCATCACCAACCCTGGCACCAACTCCTACAAGCGCCTGGTGCCTGGCTTCGAGGCCCCCGTGAAGCTGGCCTACTCGGCCCGCAACCGCTCCGCCTCGATCCGCATCCCGTACGTGGCGAACCCCAAGGGCCGCCGCATCGAAGCGCGTTTCCCCGATCCTTCGGCCAACCCCTACCTGGCCTTCTCGGCCCTGATGATGGCCGGCCTGGACGGTGTGGAAAACAAGATCCACCCGGGCGAAGCCGCCACCAAGGACCTGTACCACCTGCCGCCCGAAGAGGACAAGCTGGTGCCGACCGTGTGCCACAGCCTCGACCAGGCGCTGGAGTACCTCGACAAGGACCGCAGCTTCCTGACCAAGGGTGGTGTGTTCACCGACTCCATGCTCGACGCCTACATCGAGCTCAAGATGGGCGAAGTCACGCGTTTCCGCATGGCGCCGCACCCGGTCGAGTTCGACATGTACTACAGCCTGTGATGGCTTGCCCGGCTCTGCCCGGGCTGCCTGGGTCAACCCGGAAGGGGCCATGCAAGTGGCCCCTTTTTTGTTGCTCGGGCGGCCAATCGCCACCGTTCACACGCTGGCACGGCACTTTTGAAACAGTTTTCGGTCATACTGAAAAACGCATATCGGTGCGCCCGCCCATACCCGAAACCGCTTCCTGGAGTTGATGTCACCTTGAATCCGATGCCTTCACTCACGATCCGGTCGCTGGCCGTGGCCACGCTCGCGCTGTGCGTCCTGCAAGCCCATGCCCAGGCGCGCATCTACCGCTGCGGCAACGAGTACACGAACGACGCGCAGGTGGCCAAGTCCAAGGGGTGCAGCCCCATGGAGGGTGGCAACATCACCATCATCGAAGGCACCCGGCCCACGCCGCCGCGCACCACGCCCGCAGCGGCCGCCCCGCGCAACGGCAGCGCCAACGAACGCGTCGACTCGGCCGCGCAGCGCGCGCGCGACAGCGATGCGCGCGCCATCCTCGAGGCCGAACTGCGCAAGGCGCAAGAGCGCCTGGAGCACGCGCGCAAGGAATACGCCAACGGGGAGCCCGAGAAGCAGGGCATCGAGTCGCGCAACTACCAGCGATACCTCGACCGCGTGGCCGAACTCAAGGCCGCCGTGGCGCGCGCCGAGAGCGACGTCGCAGGCCTGCAGCGCGAATTGAATCGACTGCCGGGGTCCGCCAACGCCGTCGGTTCTGCCGCAAAATGACCGGCTTGAAAAAGCCCAACTTCCCCTCCCTTCTTCCCACTTTCCCGCGCCGGTCCCCGGCCGACCCGGACGGGTCGGCTGCCGGACGCAAGTCCCCCTCGGTGTCGTCCCGTTTCCAGTCCCTCGACCTGCTGGCCACCCTGGTGGCCGTGGTGGATCAGCACGGTGGCGTGCTCTACGCCAACGCGGCGCTGGAGGATGCGCTGGGCATGTCCCGCCGAAGCATCACGGGCACGCTGCTGCAGGATTGCTTCACCGAACCCCCGCTGCTGGAAAACGCCCTGCAGGGCGCGAGCGGCAACCAGTTCGCCGCGCTGCGCTACGACGCGTGGCTCAAGCGCCTCAACCACGAAGCCTTGCCGGTGCACGTGGTGGTGGCGCAGACCGACAATCCCGGTGAGGTGATCGTCGAGCTGCTGCCGCTGGAGCAGCAGGCGCGCCAGGAGCGCGAAGAGCGGCTGATCGACCAGGCGCAGGCGAACAAGGAACTCATCCGCAACCTTGCGCACGAGATCAAGAACCCGCTCGGCGGCATTCGCGGAGCGGCCCAGTTGCTGCAGATGGAGCTGGAGTCCCGCGAGCTGATCGAGTACACCCAGGTCATCATCCACGAGGCCGATCGGCTGCAGTCGCTGGTGGACCGCCTGCTCGCGCCGCACCGCCGGCCGCACGTGGTGGGCGACGTGAACATCCACGAGGTGTGCGAGCGCGTGCGCTCGCTCATCCTGGCCGAGTTTCCCAAGGGCTTGAAGGTCGTGCGCGACTACGACACCTCCATCCCCGAGTTCCGCGGCGATCGCGAGCAGCTCATCCAGGCCGTGCTCAACATCGCGCACAACGCCGCGCAGGCGCTGAGCGAACGCATCGCGGCGGGCGATGCGCGCATCGTGTTCCGCACGCGCGTGGGTCGACAGGTGACGTTTGGTAAGCAACGCTATCGGCTGGCACTGGAATTGCATGTGATCGACAACGGGCCTGGCGTTCCAGACTCGATCAAGGACCGCATCTTTTTCCCGCTGGTGTCGGGGCGGGATGGCGGCTCCGGCCTGGGGCTCACGCTGGCGCAGACCTTTGTCCAGCAGCACCACGGTCTGATCGAGTGTGAGAGCGTGCCGAACGAGACGGACTTCAAGATTCTGATTCCGTTGCCCTAGTGACTTAACGACCGTCGGACGCCGCGCCACAAGAAGGGAAGACAACTCAATGAAGCCGATCTGGATAGTGGACGACGACCAATCGATCCGCTTCGTGCTCGAAAAGGCGCTGCTGCGCGAGAACCTGCCCACGCGCAGTTTCACCAACCCGCAGGACGTGCTCAAGGCGCTGATCGACACGCCCGAACACGAAGGCCCCCAGATCCTGGTGAGCGACATCCGCATGCCCGGCGGTTCGGGGCTGGAGTTGCTGGAGAAGGTCAAGGAGAAGCTGCCCGGCCTGCCGGTCATCATCATGACCGCGTTCTCCGATCTGGACAGTGCCGTCTCGGCCTTCCAGGGCGGTGCTTTCGAGTACCTGCCCAAGCCCTTCGATCTGCCCAAGGCGGTCGAGCTGATCCGCCGCGCGGTGGACGAAAGCCTGCGCGAGGAAGTGGCCGAGGAGCGCATGAGCGCCGCGCCTGAAATGCTCGGTCAGGCGCCCGCGATGCAGGACGTGTTCCGCGCCATCGGGCGCCTGAGCCAGAGCCAGGTCACGGTGCTGATCACCGGCGAATCGGGCTCGGGCAAGGAGCTGGTGGCGCGCGCGCTGCACAAGCACTCGCCGCGCGCGGCCGGACCCTTCGTGGCCATCAACACCGCGGCCATCCCGAAGGACCTGCTGGAGTCGGAACTGTTCGGCCATGAGCGTGGGGCCTTCACGGGCGCGCAGACCATGCGCCGGGGCCGCTTCGAGCAGGCCGATGGCGGCACGCTGTTCCTCGACGAAATCGGCGACATGCCGTTCGACCTGCAGACGCGCCTGCTGCGCGTGCTGTCCGATGGCCACTTCTACCGCGTGGGCGGCCACAGCGCCGTGCGCGCCAACGTGCGCGTGATTGCCGCCACGCACCAGAACCTGGAGCAGCGCGTCAAGGAAGGCGTGTTCCGCGAAGACTTGTTCCACCGCCTCAACGTCATCCGCCTGCGCCTGCCGGCGCTGCGCGAGCGGCGTGAAGACGTGCCCATGCTCACGCGCTTCTTCCTGCAGCAGAGCGCCAAGCAGCTCGGCGTGGAGCCCAAGCGCATCTCCGAGGCGGCCCTGAAGCTGCTCGGCGCCTTCGACTTCCCGGGCAATGTGCGCCAGCTGGAGAACGTTTGCCATTGGCTCACGGTGATGGCCCCGGCCCAGGTGATCGAACTCAAGGACCTGCCACCCGAGGTGCTGTCCATGAGCGGTGCCGCTCCTGCGGTGGCCCACCCGGCCGCCTCGGAGGCCCCGGTGGTGTCGTCCCTGCCGACCGGCCTCATGGCGCCTGCCGTGCCCGAGCCCGTCTATGCCAGCAGTTCGGCTGCCATCGCCCACGCCGAGTCGGCCATCGCCTCGCCCGAGGCGGAGACCGCCCGGGCGGCGCCTCTGGCCTGGGAGAGTGGTCTGCAGGCCGAGGCCCAGGCCCTGCTTGAAGACGGCCGCACCGACGTGTGGGACGTGCTCACGCGCCGCTTTGAAACGCGCCTGATCCAGACCGCGCTGGCCAACACGCGTGGGCGCCGCATCGAGGCCGCGCACAAGCTCGGCATCGGCCGCAACACCATCACCCGCAAGATCCAGGAACTGAACCTGGAGTAGAGCGCAGCCCCCACGCTCCACCGCTGACGCGGGTCGCGGCCCCCCAAGGGGGCTCATCCGGCTTGGGGCGGCCCGGCGCCGGATGGGCTCAGCCGCCCAGCGTGACCACCACCGGCGCGTGGTCGCTGGGCTGCGGGTTCTTGCGTGGCTGGCGGTCGATGTGACAGGCCGTCACGCGGCCGCGCAGCGCCTCGCTCACAAGAATGTGGTCGATGCGCAGCCCCCGGTTCTTCTGGAAGCCCAGCATGCGGTAGTCCCACCACGAGTAGCTTTTCTCCGGCTGCTCGAACAGGCGGTAGGCGTCTGTCAGGCCCAGATCGAGCAAGGCCTGGAAATGCGCGCGCTCTTCCACCGTGTGGTGGATGGTGTCTTTCAGGCCGACGGGGTCGAACGAGTCGCGGTCTTCCGGTGCCACGTTGAAGTCACCCAGCAGCACGAGGCGCTGGTGCACCTTCAACTCTTCCTGCAGCCAGCGGTGCAGCGCCTCCAGCCAGAGCATCTTGTAGGCGAACTTGTCGGTGCCCGGCGCCTGGCCATTGACGAAGTAGCAGTTGACCATGCGCAGTGGCCCATCGGGCGTGTCCAGCGTCGCGGCGATCACGCGCGACTGCTCGTCCGCGTGGTTCGGAATGTTGCGCACCACGTCGTTGAGCGGCATGCGGCTGAGGATGGCCACGCCGTTGTAGGTCTTCTGGCCGAAGACTGCAGCGTGGTAGCCCGCCTCCTGCAAGGCTTCGTAGGGAAACTTCTCGTCGACCAGCTTGAGTTCCTGCAGGCCGATCGCATCGACCGGGTTGGTGGCCAGCCAGTCGAGCAACTGCGGCAGGCGCACGGAAAGGGAGTTGACGTTCCAGGTGGCAAGCTTCATGGGCATTCCTTTCACCAACGCAGGGTGCATCGATCGCCGCTGGCTCGGCGTTCGATCGTGACAGCGCAAAGACCCGGCACCTGCGGCTCCAGATTCTCACGGATAAAGCTACAGAGGTTTTCCAGCGTGGGGATGCCCAGGCCGGCCACTTCGTCGAGCAGATGGTGGTCGAGTTGATGGCGCACCTGGGCGATCATGCTGCGCAGGTAGGCCAGATCGATCACCATGCCCGAGGCATCGGGCGCGCCACGCACCGTCACTTCAGCCTCGTAGGTGTGGCCGTGCACGCGGCGGCTGCCCTCTGCCTCTACAGAGCGGCGCAGCGTGTGCGACGCCTCGAAAAAGAAGCGCTGCGACAACTCGTGCAGCGCGGCGGTGGATTCGGGGCTCATGGAATCTCCAGGATCTTGTGGGTTTGCAGCGACAGCCGCCAGCGCGGGTGTTGCTGGCAATAGGCGATCGCATCGCGCGTGTGTTGGGCCCGTTGTGGCCCATCCATGGGTTGCAGCAACCAGTGGTCGAAGTGAAGGTCGGTCATGGCCTGTACCCGATCCGGCAGCAGAGACAGTTGGGGCCAGACGAGTTTGAGTTCATGGCCCCGTCGCTGCACCCATTCGGCACCGGCCTTGGGGCTGACGCAGATCCAGTCGATGCCGGGCGGCACAGGCAGGGTGCCATTGGTTTCCAGCGCAATTTCGAAATCCTGGGCATGCAGCGCATCGACCAGTTCCGCGTTCACTTGCAGCAGGGGTTCGCCGCCGGTGAGCACGATGTAGCGGTGGCGTTCCTCTGGCGGCCAAAGCGATGCCGCGAGTGCGGCGATGTCGGCCGGGTCGCTGAACTTGCCGCCGCGCGCGCCGTCGGTGCCCACGAAGTCCGTGTCGCAAAATTGGCAGATGGCGCGATTCCGATCTTCCTCCCGCCCATTCCAGAGATTGCAGCCGGCGAAGCGGCAAAATACCGCAGGCCTGCCCGCGCGCAGGCCTTCACCTTGCAGCGTGTAGAAGACTTCCTTGATGGCGTAGCTCATTGTTGGCCTGCGGTGCGTGTCAGTGTGACGAAGGCGTAGGGTAGGCCGCTGGCGGTGACATGGGCCTCCCGTGCTGTTTCTACCCACTCCGGCCCGAAGGTGGGGGCGAAGGCGTCGCCGTCAAACGCGCGGTCGATCTCTGTGACCACGGCACTGTGTGCCAGGGGGTGGGCGGCGGCGTAGATCTGCGCGCCGCCGATCACCCAGGCGTCTGAGCCCGCGGGGCACAGCGACACGGCTTCGGGCAGCGAGTTCGCCCGGGCAGCGCCGTCGGCCTGCCAGGCGGTGTCGCGCGTGACGACGATGTTGAGCCGGCCCGGCAGCGGGCGGAACTTCGGTGGCAGCGAATCCCAGGTCTTGCGGCCCATGATCACGGGGTGACCGAGCGTGGTGCGCTTGAAGTGCGCCATGTCTTCCGGCAGGTGCCAGGGCAGGGCGTTGTCCTTGCCGATCACGCCGTTGGCGGCGCGCGCGAGGATCAGGTGAAGTCGGGTGGTGGGCTGGGGCATGCGCCTATTGTGCCGCTGGCAAGGCAGGCCGGGCGGGCCAGAGCACGCTGGCAATGGCCATCATCACAAAGCCGATGGCGGCCCAGTCCTGCCAGTGAGGCACCTCGCCCACGATGAAGGTCGCGCTCAGCGTGCCCACCAGCGGGATGGCCATGACGCTCATGGCGCTGGTCGCCGGTGGCAGGTTGCGCGCCATGCCGAACCAGATCAGCTGCGCCACGCCGTAGTTGATGAACACGCCATAGGCCAGGCTGATCCACATCGGTGCCGAGAAGCCCGCCAGCCGGGGCACGGGTTCCAGTGCGAGGGCCAGCACCCCCACCACGCCGCTGCCCAGCAGCAGCATCCAGACGGTGACCACCATGGGCGAGAGCGTGAGGTGGGCGCGGCGGAACTGCAGCGTGCCCACGCCCCAGCAGAAGGCGGCGCCCAGCATCCACGCGATGCCGGTGGGTCGGCCGCTCAGGCTTTGCAGCTCGTGCCACAGCAGCAGCGCGATGGCGATGCCCGCGCACACCACGGCCAAGCGCACGCGCGGCGTGATGCGTTCGCCGAAGAAGGCTGCGCCCATCAGCACGGTGAAGATCGGCATGGTGAAGCCCAGGATGGCCGCCCGACCCGAGGCGAGCTCCTGCACGCCGAAGATGGAGAGCGTGTGCCAGCCCAGCACGTTGGGCAGGCCGAGCCAGGCGATGGCGGCCCATTCGGCGCGGGTGGGCCGCATGCGCTCGCCCCGGCGGGCGACGTAGATGAACAGGCCCAGCGCGCCCAGCATCATCGTGCTGGCGCGGAAGTACAGCGGCGTCAGCTCCTGCAGCGAGAGCTTCATCATGGGCCAGTTCACGCCCCACATGAGCGTGAGGGCGAGCAGTGCCCAGAGCTGGCGTCGGGTGATCACGCGCGCGGCGGCGGGCGCGTGCTCAGACCGCCACCGGCGCCTTGATGGCCGGGTGGTGCTGGTAGTCGAGGATCTCGAAGTCGTCGAGGTCGTAGTCGAAGATCGATGCGGGGCGGCGCTTGATGCGCAGCGTGGGGTAGGGGTGCGGGGCGCGGGCAAGCTGCGTCTGCACCTGCTCGTGGTGGTTGCTGTAGATGTGGCAGTCGCCGCCGGTCCAGATGAACTCTCCCACTTCCAGGTCGCACTGCTGCGCGAGCATGTGGGTGAGCAGCGCGTAGCTGGCGATGTTGAACGGCACACCCAGGAAAATGTCGGCGCTGCGCTGGTAGAGCTGGCAGCTCAGCTTGCCGTCGGCCACGTAGAACTGGAAGAACGCGTGGCAGGGCATCAGGGCCATCTTGTCGAGGTCGGCCACGTTCCAGGCGCTCACGATGATGCGGCGCGAGTCGGGGTTGGTCTTGAGCTGTTTGACCACCTCGCTGATCTGGTCGATGTGGCGCCCGTCGGGCGCGGGCCAGTTGCGCCACTGCACGCCGTACACCGGCCCCAGGTCGCCGTCTTCGCGCGCCCACTCGTCCCAGATCGTGCAGCCGCGCTCCTGCAGCCACTTCACGTTGCTGTCGCCGCGCAGGAACCACAGCAGCTCGACGATGATGGCCCTGGTGAACACCTTCTTGGTCGTCACCAGGGGAAAACCTTCGTTGAGATCGAAGCGCATCTGGTGGCCAAACACGCTGGTGGTGCCGGTGCCGGTGCGATCGGTTTTCTGCACGCCTGTGGTGAACACGTGGCGCATGAAGTCTTCGTACTGTGAGCGGATGGGTCGGTCGGTCATGGGCGGATGGCGGAGGCGATGCCGGGCAAGGCCGGCGACGGCGCGGTGATGCGCTCGTCAAAAGGATGTTGCTGCAGGGCGAAGATCTGCTGGATGCGCTTGATGTAGCCCTGCGTTTCGGGGAAAGGCGGCACGCCACGGTAGCGCTCCACCGTGCCTTCGCCCGCGTTGTAGGCGGCCAGCACCAGAGGCACGTTGCCCTTGAAGTAGGCCAGCAGCCACTGCAGGTAGGACAGGCCGCCGCGGATGTTCTGCTCGGCGTCGAAGGGCTTGTTCACGCGGAAGCGCGCGGCGGTCTCGGGAATGAGCTGCATCAGGCCCTGGGCGTTCTTGTCCGACTGGGCATGCACGTTGAAATTGGACTCGGCCTTGATCACCGCGAAGGCCAGGCCGGGCTCGATGCCGAACTGCGGCGCGAGCTTGTAGACGATCTTCATGATGCGCTGCTGCTCGGGCGTGTTGACCCAGTCGCGGTAGCGCGTGACCACCGCATCGGCCTCGGCGGTCAGCCGTTCCTGTTCGGCGCGCTGCTGTTCGGCCCGTTCGGCCTGCAGCACGCACTCGGGTTTGTCGGCCGGTGTGTCGAGTCGCTTGTACATTGCCTCGGCCTGGGCATCGCCCAGCAGGGCCGCGCGCGCGAACCAGTGAGCGGCGTAGCCGTCGTGGCGCGGCGTGCCGCGGCCGTTGGCGTAGAGCCAGCCCAGGTTGTAGGCAGAGACCGCGTCCCCCGCGAGTGCGGCGCGGCAGTAGAGCGCGATCGCGGCCTGGGTGTCGCGCGCCACGCCCTCGCCGTGTTCATAGGCCAGTGCCTGCTCGCGCCAGGCCTGGCGCTGGTTCGCCTCGACCGCGTGCGCCCACCCCGTGGCGGCGAGCGCACACACGAGCAGGAGGCGGACGGGACGGCGGAGATTCATGGGTGGGTGAGCACGCGGCCAGGGTTCATGAGGTGGTGAGGGTCGAGCGCCTGCTTGATGGCGCGCATCAGGCCCAGGGCAACCGGGTCCTTGTAGTGGGGCAGGTGGGCGACCTTGAGGCTGCCCACGCCGTGTTCGGCGCTGATCGATCCATCGTAGCGCGCCACCGCATCGAAAACCAGGGTGTTCACGCGCGTTTCCTGCTCATTCAGGAACTTTTTGGCATCCCCGTCAGCCGGCGCCTGCACGTTGTAATGCAGGTTGCCGTCGCCCAGGTGGCCAAAGTTCACCAGCCGCACGCCGGGGATCTCGCGCTGCAGCAAGGCGTCGGTCTCTGCGCAGAAGGCGGGGATGCGCGAGACCGGGATGCTGATGTCGTGTTTGATGTTCAGGCCCTCTTCGGCCTGGGCCAGAGGAATGCTCTCGCGGATGTGCCACAGGCCACGCGCCTGCGAGAGGCTCTCGGCCACCACCGCGTCGCTGACCAGGCCTTGCTCGAAGGCGGTTTCGAGCAGGCGCTCGAACTGCCCGCGCGCATGTTCTTCCGATTCGCTGTCGCTGTTCTCCAGCAGCACGCAGTAAGGGCTGTCCGCCCACAGCGGCACCCGCAGGGCGGGAAAGTGCTTGTCCACCAGACCCAGGGCGAACTGGCCCATCACCTCGAAGCCGGTCAGGCCTGCGCCCAGGTGCTGGTGCGCCAGGCCCAGCAGCGCCACGGCGGCGTCCAGCGTGGGCACGGCGGCCCAGGCAGTGAGCTGCGCTGCCGGCAGCGGATAGAGCTTGAGCGTGGCGGCGGTGATCACGCCCAGCGTGCCCTCGCTGCCGATGAAGAGGTCGCGCAGGTCGTAGCCGGTGTTGTCCTTGCGCAGGCCGGTGAGGCCTTGCCACACCTCGCCCTGCGCGGTCACCACCTCCAGGCCCAGGCAGAGTTCGCGCGCGTTGCCGTAGCGCACCACCTGCGTGCCACCCGCGTTGGTGGCCAGGTTGCCACCGATCGTGCAGCTGCCCTCGGCCGCCAGGCTCAGGGGGAACAGAAAGCCGGCGTTCTCGGCCGCGTCCTGCAGCGACTGCAGCACGCAGCCGGCTTCCACCGTCATCGTGAGGTTGGCCCCGTCGATCGCGCGCACGGCGTTCATGCGGGTGAGGCTCAGCACCACCTGGGTGCCGGAATCGTCGGGCACCGAGCCCACCACCAGGCCGGTGTTGCCGCCCTGCGGCACGATGGCCGCGCCGGCCTCGGCGCAGGCGCGCACCACGGCGGCCACCTCGGCGGTGCTGCCCGGGCGCACCACCGCCAGCGCGCGGCCCTGCGCGCGCTTGCGCCAGTCGTTTTCCCAGGCGGAGAGGTCGGCGGCGGGGTCTTCGTGCGTGAGCACCTGGGCCGGGCCCACAGCCGCGCGCAGCGCTTGCAGCAGCTCTGCACTCATGGCTTGGCGACCCGGGACTCGGCCGCGGCGGTGGAGCTGGCCACGTCGGCGGCCACGGCTTCCTTGCCGGCGGCGCGCAGGCGCATGCGCACGTGCAGCGCGCAGGCCGCGAAGAGGGCGATGCACAGCAGCACCTGAAGCCAGGCCAGCCACATCGAGGTGCCCGACTCGCTGGTGGCGCGCACCGCGCCTTCGGTGAAATACAGCCACACCAGCAGGCTGACCCAGCGGTAGGTGTACATCCGGTTCTTCAGCAGGCCGGCCAGCGGCACGGTCAGCGGCAGCACCTTGATGGCCCACCAGGAGCCGCCTTCGCGCAGCGGCGCGAGCCACAGTTCCCAGGCCAGGCCCAGCACGATCAGGCCCAGCAGGCTGCCCACGGCGAGCCAGCGGGTGCCGCGCACGGCGAAAGGGGTATCCAGGGCGCTGGAGGGCGAGGGGGATGAGGGCATGGGGGAGGGTGGGGAAGCCGGGGGCGGGAGGGCAGGTGGCATGATACCGGGATGACCCTGAAAGAGCGCCTGCGGGCCCTTGAAACCCTGGCGCGCGCGCTGTGGCGCGACGCCCTGAATTTTCCGTGGCGCACCACGGCGCTGACGCTGCGCGAGCGCTTCCGGGAAGATCGGCTGGGCATCACCGCCAGTTCGCTGACCTTCACCACCACCATCTCGCTGGTGCCGCTGTTCACCGTCGCGCTGGCGATCTTCAGCGCCTTCCCGATGTTCGACCGCCTGCAGGTCACCCTGCAGCGCTGGCTGGTGCAAAGCCTGGTGCCGCCCGACATCGCCAAGCAGGTGTTCAGCTACCTCAACCAGTTCGCCAACAAGGCCGGGCAGATGGGCTGGGCCGGCGCGCTGGTGCTGCTGGTGACCGCGCTGGCCCTGATCCTGACCATCGACCGCAAGCTCAACGACATCTGGCGCGTGCGCCAGCCGCGTTCGCTGACCCAGCGCGTGCTGGTGTACTGGGCCGTGCTCACCCTGGGCCCGCTGCTGCTGGCGGGCAGCCTGGCGGCCACCTCCTACGCCGTCACGGCCTCGCGCGGCGTGGTCTCGGGCCTGCCTGGTGGTGTGCGTTTCCTGCTGGATGCCGTGCAGTTCGCGCTGCTCACCGGCGGCCTGGCCGCGCTCTACCGCTACGTGCCCAACACCCGGGTGCGCTGGAGCCACGCGCTCTCGGGCGCCCTGTTCGTGGGCGTGGGGCTGGAGCTGGCCAAGAAGGTGCTGGCCTGGTACCTGGCCCAGGTCCCCACCTACTCGGTGGTCTACGGCACCTTTGCCACCGTGCCCATCCTGCTGGTGTGGTTCTACGTCGCCTGGGTGATCGTGCTGCTGGGGGCGGTGGTCGCCGCCTACCTGCCCAGCCTGCTCTCGGGCATCGCACGGCGCAGCGACACCCCGGGCTGGAGCTTCCAGCTCGCGCTGGAGGTGCTGGAGCAGCTCCACACGGCGCGCGACACCGCGCCCAAGGGCCTGAGCCTGGAGGCCCTGGCCCAGGTGCTGCGGGTGGACGCGCTGCAGCTCGAAGAGCCGGTGGCCGTGATGGTCAAGCTGGACTGGCTGGGCCGGCTCGACGAGGACGGCGAGCGCTACGTGCTGCTGATCGACCCGGCCATGACGCCGTTGGCCCCGCTGGTGGAGCGGCTGCTGCTCGCACGCCAGCCGCACACCGCGCGCTTCTGGTCCGAGAGCCGCTGGATGGACCTCTCGGTGGCGCAGGCCATCTCGACCACACCGGCCCTGGCCGGCGGCTCGAGCGAGGTCGTGGGGGAGGCTTCGGCCGCGTCGGGTTGATGCCCGCGCTCAACCGACGGCGAACGGCGCGCGCAGAAAGCCGCGAAAACGTGCCCGGCCGCCGCGCGTGGGCTCCTCGATGAGACGGTAGCCCGGGAAGCGCCGCAGGAAGCGGCCGATGGCGATGCGCCCCTCCAGCCGCGCCAGGCTCAGGCCGGCGCACTGGTGGATGCCGAAGCCGAAGGCCAGGTGCTTGTTGCCTTCGCGCGCCAGGTTCAATGCCTCGGGGTCGGCGAACTGCGCCGGGTCGCGGTTGGCTGCGCCGATGCACAGCGTCACCAGCGTGCCGGCCGGCAGATCCACGCCGCCGACCTGGGTGTCCTGAATCGCGCGCCGGTTGCCGAGCTGGTTGGACGACTCGAAGCGCAGGAATTCATCGACCGCGCGGCTGAGCACGGCTTCCTCGGCGGCGGCGTCGCCCGCCGTGGCCTGCAAATCGCGCAGCAGGCCGGCACGGGCCTCGGGAAACTCCTGCAGCGAGATCAGGCCGTTGCCGATCAGGTTGGTGGTGGTTTCGTGGCCCGCGTTGAGCAGGAAGATGCAGTTCTGCAGCAGCTCCACCTCGCTGAGCTGCTCGCCGCCGGCCTCGCCCTGGATCAGGCGGGTGAGCACGTCGCGCTCCGGGTCGCCCGGGCGCTGGCGGCGCGCGGCCACCAGGCTGCGCAGGTAGGCGGTCATCTCGGTCACGGCCTGGTTGCCGCTGGCCTGCTGCGGGGGCGTGAGCGTGGGTTCCAGCGCGCCCAGGATGGCGAGCGACCAGGCGCGCAGCGGGCCCCGGTCTTCGTGCGGTACGTCCAGCAGGTTGCCAATGATCTCCACCGGGATGGCCGAAGCGAAGTCCTCGATCAGGTCACCCCCGCCGCGCGCGTCCAGCTCGTCGAGCAACTGGTCCACCAGTGCGATGAGGCCCGGCTCCATCTCGGCGATGGCGCGGCGCGTGAGCGCGCCCATGATGAGCCGGCGCACGCGCGTGTGCAGCGGCGGGTCGTTGAACACCAGGCTGGTGGTGTGGTGCTCGAACAGGGCCGAATCCGCGCCGTATTTGGGCGCGAACTCCACGTGCTTGTCGGAGCTGAAGGCCTGCGCATCGCGGTACACCGCCATCAGGTCGGCGCAGCGGGTGAGGAACACCGATCCATCGGGCATGCGGCGCACCGGCTGGCTCTCGCGCAGCGCGGCGTAGACCGGGTAGGGATTGGCCAGAAAGTCGGCGGGCAGGGCGCGCAGGTCGAAGTGGGTGGCGATCTCCTGCGCGCGCGCAGCGGTCATGGGCGGTGTGATCGGTGGCGTCATGGTTCGCGCATTGTGGCAGCGCGAAAGCATGGACGAAATGGGCTTGCAATCGCGAGGCGGTGGCGTAGCATGGGTTGCGCCCTTGTCTGCTTGAGGAGTTGCCATGTTCCAGCGTCCCCTGCGCGGCGTGCTGATCGCTGCGATCCTGCTCTTCGTGCTGGTCGTTGCCCTGCTGGCGGCGCTGCCGCTGCGGCCGGCCTCGGCCCAGTCCAAAAACATCATGGAGGCGCCGGCCTGCCAATGTTCGGCACCGACGTCCGTGGTGGCCGGTGGCACCCGCCTCGTGCACTGCGTCTGCGGCGGCATGTCCTGCGTGATGAGCGTGCCGCCCAGCAGCGGCAAGGACACCGGCCAGCTGCAGTGCGTCAAGTAGCCGGCGCGTCTCTTCCCGTGGCCTCCTGCAGCATCCAGTCGCGGAAGGTGGCCAGAGGTGGCAAGTGGTTCTTGCCCTCGGGGTAGGTGAGGTAGTAGCCGGCCTCACCCACCATGTCCTTGGAAAAGGGGGCCGCCACGAGCCCTGCGTCGATGTCGTCCTGAACCACGCAACGGGGCACCAGGCCCAGCCCCATGCCTGCCATCACCGCGCGCACGATGGAAGTCACCTGATCGAGCTTGGGCCCTTGCATGAGCGCCGGGTGGGAGACGCCGTGCAGCTCACACCACCGCGGCCAGGCGCCCGGTTCAGCGGGATGCTGAAGCAGAGCGTGCAGGGCGATGTCGCGCGGCCTGCGCAGGCGCGACGAGGCCGGAAGGCGCGGCGGGGCAATGACCACGTACTCATGGCCGGCGATGTAGTGGGAGCTTGCTCCAGGCCAGGTGCCGTTGCCATAGAGAAGCGCGCAGTCCAGATCGGGGTCGGGGGACGCGCCTCGGCTGAAGGGCACGAAATTCAGGAATACCTCAGGATGCTGTGCCAGGAACCGGGGCAGGCGGGGGATCAGCCATTTCGCCCCGAATGTCGGGGTGCTCATGACGTTCAGAACACCCCCGCGCCCTCGCAACGTCATGACGCCCAGCGTCGCCTGCTCCAGTTGTCCGAGTGCCGCATCCACCCCCGGCAGGTAGCGATGCCCCGCAGGAGAAAGGTGAAGGCGCCCTCGAATCCGGTCGAAGAGGGCCACCCCCAGCGAGGCCTCCAGCTCCAGGAGCTTTTTGCTCACGGCGCCTTGCGTGAGGTGGAGATCCCTCGCAGCGGCCGAGATGGATCCGTGGCGGGCGGTGGCGGAAAACGCTTGCAGCAAGTGAAGGGCTGGCAGCCTCATGGTATTTCCATAGGAAATGGGTGCATGCGGATTATTCGGTTTACCGCCACTGGCCGCAAGAACAGAATTCTTCCAGCACAACGATGGAGACACGACCATGAAGACCCTTCACCGATGGACCCTGGCCATCGCGGCCCTGCTGGGGGCAACCGTCACCGCCTCGGCCGATCCGGCCTATCCCAACCGGCCCGTCACCCTGGTGGTGGCGTATCCGGCCGGTGGATCCACCGACACGGTGGCCCGGAAGTGGAGCGAGGAGCTTGCCAAACAGCTTGGGCAACCGGTGGTGGTCGAGAACATGGGGGGCGCGGGCGGCATGATCGGCGCGAAGCGGGTGGCGCAGGCCGCGCCCGATGGCTATACGCTCTTGCTGGGGGCGGTGAACGAGGTGGTGCTGAGCCCGTTGACCAACAGGAACCCGCCCTACAAGACCGCCAGTTTCAAGACCGTGGGCATCCTGGGGGCCTCCCCGGTCGTGCTGTTGACCGGCAAATCCAAACCGCACCGATCGCTGAAGGACATCGCCCAGGCCAGCGCACCCGGCAAGGGCAGCCTGACGTATGGCACGCCGGGTCGAGGCACCTTTCAGCACATCGTGATGCACTCCCTGGCGTCTCGGCTGAAGTCGGACTTGCTGCACGTTCCCTACAAGGGGGGCGCCCCCTTCATCGCGGACCTCATCGGAGGTCAGATCGACCTGATCCTGCTGCCCACGGTCACGGCGGTGCCGCAGTTGTCGAGCGGCCAGATGCAGGCGGTGGCGGTGTCTTCGTCTTCGAGGATGGACCTGGCTCCGACGGTCCCCACTTTTGCCGAGAGCATGCCCGAGCTTCGTGATGTCGATTTCTCGATCTGGGTGGGCCTGTTTGCGCCGCAGGGCACGCCACAGGCGGTGGCCGAGCGCCTCAACCAGGCGCTGCGCGAGGCGCATCGCTCGGAGTCGATCCAGTCGTTCGTTCGCGCCAGCGGCATGGCGGTGCCCGCTGCGGGCCTGGATTTCGCCGGGGCGCAGCGTTTTCTCGATGCCGAGGAGCGCAAGTACCGGGCGATCGTGCCGGGCATGAAGCTGGAAGACTGAGGGAGCCCGTTGCCATGGGCTTTGTCCAGACCCAGGGTTGCCGCATCTACCATGAGCGCCACGGTCAGGGACCGGCGCTGGTCTTCTGCCATGGCGCGGGGTCCAATGCCGCGACCTGGTGGCAGCAGATCCCTTTTTTCTCGAGCCGCTTTACCTGCCTGACCCTGGACTGCCGCGGTTTCGGCCGGTCGCTGGCACGCCCCGACTCCCTGACGTGGGATGTGCTCACCAGGGATCTTCTGGCGGTGCTCGACGCCGAGCGCATCGATCGCGCGGCCCTGGTCTGCCAGTCGTTGAGCGGGGGCGTGGGGCTGCGCCTTGCGCTGGCGCACCCCGATCGCGTGTGGGCCCTGGTATCGAGCGGTTCGCCGCTGGGCATCGATGCGCCCGAGGTGCTGGCGTGTGTCGAACGTTACCTGGGCACGTCGGACAGCCGGCAGGTCGAGCAACGCGCATTGGCGCCCGCATTCCGCGCGTCGGAGGCGGCCTTGGCCTTTCTGTACCAGCAGATCAACGCCTTCAACCCACTGGTGTCCGGCGACATGACGGCCGAGCTCAAGCGCCGGCTGCAGGCCTTGAACCACCCGGATGCCCTGATCGGATGCGAGCGCCTCGCAGAAGTTGCCTGCCCCGTGCTCCTGGTCTCGGGGGAGCACGATCCCTTGGTGCCTCCAGGACTCGCCCGGTCGATCGCGGCGCTTTTCCCGAACGCGCAGGCCATCGAGATGAACGCCTGTGGGCATTCACCGTACTTCGAACGCCCTGCGGAGTTCAATGCGCAGGTGGGCCGCTTTCTGCGGTCGTGCCTGGGCGGGGCGCCAGCCGACCCGTTGGCCGAAACGGGCGCCTGTTCTTAAACCCGGAGGAAATCGCGGATCGCGAACAGCGTGGCGTCGGGCGTTTCGGTCATCTGGTGGTGGCCCACCGGCAGCGTGGCGATGCTCACCGCCTTGCCGGCCGTGCGCGCGGCCTGCACCAGCACCTGCGCGGCCTTGGGGTTGGTCATCTGGTCCAGCCCGCCGAGCACGAAGAGCACCGGGCAGGTGATCTGCGCGATGGCGGCTTCACCGCCGGCGTAGCGGTCGCAGGCCACGAAGCCGCGGTGGAACACGTTGACCTTGGCGTTGCTGCGCAGCACGCGCCGGCCCAGCGCCATGCTGGAGCCGTAGACCCAGGTGCCCGGGCCGAGCGCCGAGGGCGGCGCGGCCAGGGTGCTGCGACTGAACACGTTCACCATGGTGAGCGCCTTCTCCGGCTCGTTGAGCGAGGCTTCGATAAGCGCGGGCGAAACCTTCATGGGGTAGGCCGTGCCCACCAGCACCAGGTGGCTCACGCGCTCCTTCAGGCGCGCGGCCGATTCGAGCGCGATCAGCGAGCCCCAGCTGTGGCCCACCAGCGCGGCCTTCTGCACGCCGGCGGCGTCGAGCAGGGCGGCCACGAAGCCGGCCGCGTCTTCCACCGAGGCGGGCGCTTCGCCCTCGCTCTTGCAGTGGCCGGGCAGGTCCACCGCGAGCACGTTCCAGCCGTGGTGGGCCAGGTAGCGGCTCTGCAGGATCCAGACGCTGTGGTCGTTGATCACGCCGTGGAGGAACACCACGGTGGGCTTGGCGGCGTCGAAAGGCTTGCCGCCGGTGTAGCAGTAGGTGTTGGCGCCGTTGACTTGCAGGTACATGATCAGGACTCCCGCCGGGCCGCCCCAAGGGAGGCCTGTGCCCCCTCGGGGGGCAGTGAATACACGAAGTGATGAACGTGGGGGCGCATGGTTCAGGCTCCTGCTTTCTCTGCGGCCTTGAGCGCGCGCTTGAGGTCGTCGATGAGATCGTCCGGGTCTTCCAGCCCGATCGACAGGCGGATCGTGCCCGGGCCGATGCCGCCGGCCGCCAGCGCTTCGTCGCTCATGCGGAAGTGCGTGGTGCTCGCCGGGTGGATCACCAGCGAGCGGCAGTCGCCCACGTTGGCCAGGTGGCTGAAGATCTTGAGCGCCTCGATGAAGGCCTTGCCCTGCGCGCGGCTGCCCTTGATGTCGAAGCTGAACACCGAGCCCGCGCCCTTGGCGCCAAAGCGCAGCAGCTTCTCGGCCAGCGCGTGGCTGGGGTGGCTCTCCAGCAGCGGGTGGCCCACGCGACCCACCAGCGGGTGGCTGGCGAGGAATTGCACCACCTTCTCGGTGTTGCCCATGTGGCGGTCCATGCGCAGCGAGAGCGTCTCGATGCCCTGCAGGATCAGCCAGGCGCTGTGCGGGCTCATGCAGGCGCCGAAGTCGCGCAGGCCCTCGCGCCGCGCGCGCAGCAGGAAGGCACCCACCGTGCTTTCTTCGCTGAATACCATGTTGTGAAAGCCTTCGTAGGCCTCGGTGAGCTCGGGGAATTTGCCCGACTTCTCCCAATCGAAACTGCCCGCATCGACCACCACGCCCCCGATCACCGTGCCGTGGCCGCTGAGGAACTTGGTGGCCGAGTGGTAGACGATGTCGGCCCCCAGCTCGAACGGTTTGACGAGGTAAGGCGTTGTAAGCGTCGAGTCCACGAGCAAGGGCGCGCCGGCCTCGTGCGCGATCTGCGAGACGGTGGGGATGTCGAGCACGTCCAGGCCCGGGTTGCCCACGGTCTCGCCGAAGAACAGCTTGGTGTTGGGCCGCACGGCGGCGCGCCAGCCGTCGATGTCGCCAGGTTTCACGAAGGTGGTCTCGATGCCGAAGCGGCGCATGGTGTAGTGCAGCAGGTTCTGGCTGCCGCCATACAGCGCGGTGCTGGCCACGATGTGCGAGCCCGCGCCCATCAGCGTGGCCACGGCCAGGTGCAGCGCGGCCTGGCCGCTGGCGGTGGCGATGGCGCCGATGCCACCCTCCAGCGCGGCCATGCGCTGCTCGAAGACGGCGTTGGTCGGGTTGCTGATGCGGCTGTACACGTGGCCCGCGCGCTCCAGGTTGAACAGGGCGGCGGCGTGGTCGCTGGAATCGAAGACGAACGAGGTCGTGAGGTGGATGGGCACGGCGCGCGCGCCGGTGGTGGGGTCGGGGGCGGCGCCCGCGTGCAGCGCGAGCGTGTCGAAGCCGGGGTCAGCGTAGCCGGACATAAGGTCTCCAGTGGTTGCCTGTCGTTGCGGCGGCCGAGGCGCGCGCAGTGGTCTTGATTTGTATTGTGGGCTATATTGTCAGCACCCCAGCCCCATGGGGGACACATCAGAATTGAGGAGCACAGCCATGAAAGTCAGCGATATCCTGCGCGTCAAGGGCGGCACGCTGTACACCGTCCAGCCTCAGGAGACGCTGGAACGCGCGATCGAAACCATGTCGCAGTTCGACATCGGTTCGCTGGCCGTGATCGAGCATGGCGACCTGGTGGGCATGTTGACCTTCCGCGAAGTCATCCACACCCTGGCCAAGAATGGCGGCTCGCTGGGCGGTCGCACCGTGCGCACCGTGATGGACGACCACCCCATGACCTGCACGCCCCAGACCGAACTGGAGCAGGTGCGCCCCATGATGCTGGAACGGCACACGCGCTACATGCCGGTGATGGACAACAAGATGCTCATGGGCGTGATCAGCTTCTACGACGTGGCCAAGGCCGTGGTCGACAGCCAGAACTTCGAGAACAAGATGCTCAAGGCCTACATCCGCGACTGGCCGGAGGAAGAGTCGAGCAAGAACGAGCCGAACTTCCCCTGAAGTTTCCAGCCTTCAACGAAAACGCCCCGCATGCCGGGGCGTTTTTCATGGGCTCATGCCGACCCATGGATCATGTCGCGCACGCGGGGATAGATCTGCTGGTTCCAGCGCCGCCCGCTGAACACGCCGTAGTGGCCCACACCGGTCTGCACGTGGTGCGTCTTCATGTAGGGGCGCACGCTGCGGCACAGGTCCTGCGCGGCCACCGTCTGGCCCACCGAGCAGATGTCGTCGCGTTCGCCTTCCACCGTCATCAGTGCGGTGCGGCGGATGGCGGTGGGGTTCACGGTGCGGCCGTTCCAGGTCAGCACGCCGCGCGGCAGGTCGTAGGTCTGGAACACCTTCTCCACCGTCTCCAGGTAGAACTCGGCCGGCAGGTCGTTGACCGCGAGGTACTCCTCGTAGAACGCCTGGATGACGCCGGCCTCTTCGGTGCGGCCGGCCGCCAGGTGGTCGTAGATGTTCCGGAACGACTGCTTGTGGCGGTCCGGGTTCATGCTCATGAAGGCGGTGAGCTGCACGAAGCCGGGGTAGACGCGGCGCATCATGCCGGCGTGCGGAAACGGCACGTGGCTGATCAGGTTTTTCTCGAACCACTCGATGGGCTTGCTGGTGGCGAGCTTGTTCACCTCGGTGGGGTTGACGCGGCAGTCCACCGGGCCGGCCATCAGCGTGAGGCTGCGCGGCTGGGCCGGGTTGTCGTCCTCGGCCATGAGGGCCGTGGCGGCCAGCGCGGCCACGCAGGGCTGGCACACCGCCACCATGTGGCTGCCCGGGCCCACGGCCTCGGTGAAGCGGATCATGTAGCTGATGTAGTCGTCCAGCGAGAAGCCGCCGTGGCGCAGGGAGACGTCGCGCGCGTTGTGCCAGTCGGTGATGTAGACGTCGTGGTCCTGCAGCAGGGTGCGTGCGGTCTCGCGCAGCAGGGTGGCGAAGTGCCCCGAGAGCGGGGCCACCAGCAGCACCTTGGGCTGGGGCTCGGCGCCTTCCTTGCGAAAGCGCAGCAGGGTGCCGAAGGGCAGGGTGAGCGCCGTTTCCTCGGTGACGGGGAATTCGCGTTCACCCACCGTCACGTTGTGGATCTGGTACGGCGGGCGCGTGTGCGTCAGGCGCAGGCGCGAGATCACGTCGCAGGCGGCGGCCAGTTTGCGCATGACGCTGCCCTCGGTTTCGCGCAGCCAGAGGGCGGCGCTCAGGTGCTGCGCGGTCAGGCGCAGGGGCGAGATCAGGTCGGACTGGAGTTGGTAGGCCTGATACAGCATGGTTTGTTTCCTGGGACAACGTGTCGCGTCGCAGGCAAGTTGCGGGCCAGCGGGGTGTTGCACCGGCGCGGTGCGTGGTGGGTGCACAGCGATGGCACAGGCCTTGCTCGGTCGATGCCCTCTGAAGGAGCATGTCCATGGCCAAAGCGGTACTCACGATCAGCAGCAAGAACTACGGTGCCTGGGCTTTGCGGGGCTGGTTGATGGCGCGCATGGCGAAGCTGGAGTTCACGGAGAACGTGATTTCGCCGGACGACCCGGCGATGAAGGCCGAGATGCTGTTGCTGTCGGCTTCGATGCGGGTGCCGGCGCTGGAGCACGACGGGATTCATGTGTGGGACACGCTGGCGATCGGCGAGTACCTGAACGAGGTGAAGCCGAAGGCGGGTCTGTTGCCGGCGGACCGGGCGGCGAGGGCGCATTGCCGGGCGATCTGCGGCGAGATGCATTCGGGGTTTTCAGCGCTGCGATCGTCGCTGCCGATGAACATCAAGGCGTCGTTTCCGAATTTCAAGCTGTGGTCGCGCGCGCAGACAGACATCGACCGCATCGAGGCGATCTGGAACGAGTGTCTGGAGACCTATGGCGGGCCTTACCTGTTCGGCGACAAGCCGTGCATGGCGGATGCGATGTTCGCGCCGGTGGTGACGCGCTTCATCACCTACGGGGTGGCGATCAGCCCTTCTTGTGTGGCGTATTGCGACACCATCATGGACTTGCCGGCCATGAAGGAGTGGGTGGCGGCTGCGGAGGCCGAGCCCGACGATATCGACGAGTTGGACGCCGAGTTCTGAATTCCTTTCCTGCACCTCGCGGGATCGACCACCCGGGCGCTCTGCTCCGCGGGTGT
>JAGKSX010000162.1 GCA_018993155.1 Hydrogenophaga sp. | reverse complement strand
GCGTGCGCAGGTCGTGCGAGATGCCGGCGAGCATCAGGGCCCGGTCCTGCTCGATCTTGGAAAGCCGCTGGGCCATGCGGTTGAAGCCGATGTTGACCTCGCGGATCTCGCTGGTGGCCACGGCTTCGTTGAGCTGGCTGGCGTTGAAGTCGCCTTCACGCACGCGGCTGGCCGCGAACGAGAGCTTCTTCAGCGGCCGGTTGATCAGGCGCGCGATCAGCGCCGCGCCCGTGAGTGAGAGCAGGGCGGCGGTGCCCAGCCATATCAGCCAGGTGGTGCCCGCCACCGGGCCGATGCGCGAGGGATCGGTGAGCAGCCAGTAGGGGTCGCCGTCGATGGTGAAGCCGATCCACAGGCCTGGCGCGCCATTGACTTCGCGCGCCACCAGGGTGTCGGGCCCGAGCCGGCCCCGCAGGCGCTCGGCCACGTTGCGGCTCAGTGCATCGGTGTTGTAGAGGCGGAAGGTGTCGGTGGGCTCACGCGGTGCGATGCGCAGGCCTTCCTCACTGGCCAGGGTCTTGATCAGCGAGACCCGGGCGATGGCGTCCGAGTGCACCAGGGCGGCCCGGCTGAGGTTGACCAGCGAGGCCAGCTGGTTCGCGCTCTGCAGCGCCCGCGGCTCGTACTCCAGCGCGCGGAAGGTCTGCAGCCAGGCGACGGTGCAGCCGACCAGCAGCAGCGCCAGAAAGAAGAACGTGCGCCAGAACAGGCTCACGCCCCGCGAGGGACGCATGTCCAGCGGGGCGGGCGCTGTCTCCAGCGAGGCCGGCTGGGTCTCGAACGGAACGCGTGACTCGTCGGACATCAGGCATTGCCATCGGGCACGAAGACGTAACCCACACCCCAGACGGTTTGCAGGTAACGCGGCGAAGCGGCGTCCTCTTCGATCAGCTTGCGCAGGCGGGAAACCTGCACGTCCAGGCTGCGGTCAAAGGGCTCGAACTCGCGGCCGCGCGCCAGCTGGGCCAGTTTTTCGCGCGACAGGGGCTGGCGCGGGTGGCGCACCAGGGCCTTGAGCATGGCGAATTCGCCGGTGGTCAGCGGCAGGTCGGCGCCTTCCTTGCGCAGGGTGCGCAGGCTCAGGTCGAATTCGAACGGGCCGAACTTCACCACTTCCTGGTCCTGCGACGGTGCGCCAGGCACCTCGGTGGGTGGGCGGCGGCGCAGCACGGCGTGGATGCGGGCCAGCAGCTCGCGCGGGTTGAAGGGTTTGCCCAGGTAGTCGTCGGCGCCGACCTCCAGGCCCACGATGCGGTCCACATCCTCGCTCTTGGCGGTGAGCATGATGATGGGCGTGCGGTCGCCATTGGCGCGCAGGCGGCGGCAGATCGACAGGCCGTCTTCGCCGGGCATCATCAGGTCGAGCACGATGATGTCGACCGAGTCGCGTTGCAGAACCCGGTTGAGGGCCTTGCCGTCTTCGGCCAGCATGACCTCGAAGCCTTCCTGCATGAGGTAGCGGCGCAGCAGGTCGCGGATGCGGACGTCGTCGTCGACGACCAGCACTTTGTTGGGACGGACAGTGGTTTGTGGCATGGGAGCAACTTCCGTTAAATGTAACAAACTCGATTGTGGCAGCGCCAAGTGCTTGTCAGCACTCATTTTTTATTTTTATGACACGCTGTTACAGATGTTGCCCACATACTCCGCCGCTTCACCTCGCCCACATCACACAATCGGCGAATTGACCATACTTGAGTGCACCATGAAATCGTATCTGTCGAGTGGTTTGTTGCTAGTCACCCTGGGTTCGGCCTACGCCGCGCCGGGCGATCAGCGCGTGCATCCGATGCCCTCGGATGCGCCGGTGGCCGTCATGCCGATCTCGGCCGACGAAAGCGACCCACGCAGCACGATGCGCTTGCGCGATGCGCTGCGACAGCCCTTCGATGACATGGACGACAGCCGCAAACCCTACCGACTTTCGGTGGAGGAGCGCCAGCGTCTGCGCGAACAGCTTCGCGACCAGCCGCATCACGACTTCAAGTTCAAACCATGACCCTGTCTTCCTCGCGTCGCTTCTCCGGTTCCTCTCTTTCTTCCCGCTTTCTTCTCCCCTCCATGCTGGCCCTCGGGCTGGGCTTGAGCGCTTCGGCGATGGCCCAGGTCACGGTGCCCGTGCCTGCCAACGTGGTGAACATCGCCGCCAGCGGTTTCCTGGAGGTGCCCCAGGACTGGCTGAGCATGAGCCTGAACACCACGCGCGAGGGCAGCGACGCCGTGACGGTGCAGAACCAGCTCAAGCAGGCACTCGACGCCGCGCTGGCCGTGGCCCGCGCCAACGCCAAGCCGCAGCAGCTGGAGGTCCGCACCGGCCAGTTCAGCCTGTACCCGCGCTACAGCAGCAACGGCAAGATCAACGGCTGGCAGGGCAGCACCGAACTGGTGCTCGAAGGGCGCGACTTCGCCCTCATCAGCGCCACCGCCGGCAAGATCCAGACCTTGACCATGTCGGGCACCAGCTTCTCGCTCTCGCGCGACGCCCGCCGCAAGCTCGAATCCGATGTGCAGGCCCTGGCCATCGAGCGCTTCAAGGCCCGCGCCGACGAGGTCAGCAAAGGTTTCGGCTTTGCCGGCTACACCTTGCGCGAGGTGTCGGTGAGCTCGGCGGACCAGGAAGTGCGCCCGTTCCAGCCGCGCGCGATGGCGATGGAGGCCAAGGCCGCGATGTCGGACGCCGCCGTGCCGGTGGAAGCGGGCAAGTCCACGGTCAACGTGACCGTGTCGGGCTCGATCCAGCTGCGGTGATGCACCTCAATGACAAAGGCCCGCATCGCGGGCCTTTTTTCTTTGGGGCGGGCCTTTACTGCGCCGCCCAGCCTCCGTCCATGTTCCAGGCCACGCCGCGCACGTTGTTGCCGGCCGGGGAGCAGAAGAACACCGCCAGTTCGCCCAGCTCTTCAGGTGTGGTGAACTGCGTGGACGGCTCTTTTTCACCCAGCAGCTGCCTGGTGGCGTCCGCGTTGGAGATGCCTTGGGCCGCGGCCTTGGCGTCCACCTGCTTCTGCACCAGCGGGGTGAGCACCCAGCCCGGGCAGATCGCGTTGCAGGTGACGCCGGTGGTGGCGTTCTCCAGCGCCGTGACCTTGGTCAGGCCCACAATGCCGTGCTTGGCCGCGACGTAGGCCGACTTCTCGGCCGAACCCACCAGCCCATGCACCGACGCCACGTTGATGATGCGGCCCCAGTTGGACTTGAGCATCGCGGGCAAGGCCAGTCGGCTGGCGTGGAAGGCGCTGCTGAGGTTGATGGCGATGACCGCGTCCCAGCGCTCGACCGGAAAGTCTTCCACGCGCGCGACATGCTGGATGCCGGCGTTGTTGACCAGGATGTCCACCTGGCCGAAGGTGCTGGCCGCGAAGGCCATCATGGCCTCGATCTCGGCCGGTTTGCTCATGTCGGCGCCGTGGTAGGCGACCTTGGCCCCCAGCGCAGCGATCTCCGCCTTGGGGCCTTCGGCATCGCCGAAACCGTTGAGCACGATGTTGGCACCCTGGCGCGCCAGGGCCTTGGCGATGCCCAGGCCGATGCCGCTGGTGGAGCCGGTGACGAGGGCAGTCTTGTTGGCGAGCATGAAGTGAACTCCAGTTCCAGTACGATGGGTTGAAAAGCGCTCAAGGCATTATCACGGACGCCTCCAGGCGCCCGCTTCGCACTGTCACACCATGCAAGAACCGAACCTCCAATACCTTCCCGTCACCGGACCTGTGGCCCGCACCGGCGAGCCGCGACGCATGGCTTATTGGGACTGGGCCAGTGCTTCGGGCGACAGCCGTCATGTGGTGGTCTGCGTGCATGGTCTCTCGCGCCAGGGGCGCGACTTCGACACCCTGGCACGCGCCTTGGTCGAACGCTGCCGCGTGATCGCGGTCGACGTGACCGGGCGGGGCCACAGCGACTGGCTGGTCGATCCCATGGCCTACCAGGTGCCCACCTACGCGGCCGACCTGGCAGCCCTGCTGATGCATCTGCGGGCTGCGAACCCGAAGGCCGTGATCGACTGGGTCGGCACCAGCATGGGCGGTCTGATCGGCATGGCGATCGCGGCCCAGCCCGCCTTGGCGCCACGCCGCCTGGTGCTCAACGATGTGGGGCCAGCCATCCAGTGGGAGGCGCTGCAGCGCATCAGCACCTACCTGGGGCAGAACCCCTCGTTCGACAGCGAGCAGGCGGCCCTGGATTACCTGGCCTCGATTTCCACCGGCTTCGGCCCCCACACGCCAGCGCAATGGCGGGCGCTGTCCCTGCCGCTGCTGCGCGAGCGCGATGGGCGCTGGTGGCTTCACTACGACCCGGCCATCGCCATGCCGGTCAAGGCCTTGACCGGCATGGCCGACGAAGCACAAGCCCGGCAGATCGCCCGCGACGGCGAGGCCACCCTCTGGCAGCTGTACGACGCCATCACCGCGCCCACCCTGCTGCTGCGCGGCGGGCAGTCGGACTTGCTCTCCGAGGCCACCGCCACCGAGATGGGCCGGCGCGGTCCCAGGGCGCGCTGTGTGGTTTTTGACGGGGTGGGCCACGCGCCGACGCTGGTGGCCGATGATCAGGTGGCCGCCGTCCGGGACTTCCTCTGGTCCGACTGAGCGGTGGGTTGTTGAGCGATTCATGAAACGTGTGATTTCCCCGACCTCGTCCGAGGCCCCTCTCATCGAGCGCGCGCCGGCCGTGCCCTCGGCGATTGTGGCGGCCACTTCCGACAGCCTGCCCAAGCAGGCCAACGCACTGGCCCGCGCTCGCGCGTTCGCAGAACCCCTGCTGGGCAGCGAACAGCTCGACACCGGCGAGAACACCCTGGCGCACGCCGATGCCGTGGCCGGCGTGCTGCACGACATCGGCGGGTCCGAGGCGATGCAGGCGGCGGCGTATCTCGTGTACGCCTGCCAGCACCTGAACCGTCCGCAGGAGGTGATCGCCAAGGCGTTTGGCGACAACTTCGCGGCGCTGGCGCTGGAGACTACCAAGCTGGTGCAGTTGCAGCGGCAGGCCCGGATCAAGTCGGCCGAGGTGCTGGCGAAGAAGGAGGAGGAACGCCAGGCGGCGCAGGAGCAGGCCCTGCCCGTGGCCACGCCCGGCAAGGCGCCGGTGTCCGAGCTGGCCGCGAGCCAGACCGAGAACGTGCGCAAGATGCTGCTGGCCTTCTCGCGCGACTTGCGCGTGGTCATGCTGCGCCTGGCGTCCCGGCTGCAGACCCTGCGCTACTTCGCCGCCTGCAAGGGCGAGCCTGGCGACGCGCTCGCCAGCGAGTCGCTGCACGTCTTCGCGCCGCTGGCCAACCGCCTGGGCATCTGGCAGATCAAATGGGAAATGGAGGACCTGGCCTTCCGTTTCCTGGAGCCGCAGACTTACAAGCACGTGGCCCGGCTGCTGGACGAGAAACGGGCCGAGCGCGAAGCCCATGTGGAGCAGGTGCGCCAGCAGCTCGAGGCCGAGCTGCAGCGCCAGGGCGTGGCCGCTTCCGTGCAGGGACGGCCCAAGCACATCTACAGCATCGTCAAGAAGATGCGCGGCAAGTCGCTGGACTTCGACCAGGTGTTCGACATCCGCGCGCTGCGCGTGATCGTGCCCGGCCGCGACGATTGCTACACCGCGCTGGCCCATGTGCACGCGAACTACGTGCCCGTGGCCGACGAGTTTGACGACTACATCGCCAAACCCAAGCCCAACGGCTACCAGTCGCTGCACACGGTGGTGCGCGATGAACAGGGCCGTGCCTTCGAGATCCAGATCCGCACCCAGGCCATGCACGACCATGCCGAACACGGCGTGGCCGCGCACTGGGCGTACAAGGAGGCGGGTGCCAAGGGTTATGCCGGCGTCTCGGCCAGTTCGGAATACGACGCCAAGATCGCGGTGCTGCGCCAGCTGCTGGCCTGGGAGCGCGACCTGAGCGGCACCGCGCAGGGGCTGTTCGACGATCGCATCTACGTGCTCACGCCCGATGCGGCCATCGTCGAATTGCCCCAGGGTGCCACGGCGGTGGACTTCGCCTACAGCGTGCACACCGACCTGGGTCATCGCTGCCGGGGCGCGCGCGTCGATGGCGCCATGGTCACGCTCAACACGCCTCTGCAGAACGGGCAGACGGTGGAGATCACCGCCGCGAAAGAAGGCGGGCCGTCGCGCGACTGGCTCAATGCCGAACTGGGCTACCTCGTCAGCCACCGGGCCAAGAGCAAGGTGCGCGCGTGGTTCAACGCGCAGGCCATGGAGGAGACCATGGCGCGCGGGCGCGAGGCGGTGGAAAAACTGCTGCAGCGCGAGGGCAAGACCGCGCTGAAGTTTGACGACCTTGCCGTGTCCATGGGCCTGGCTTCCGCGCAGGAGCTCTTCGAGCAGGTGGGCAAGGACGAACTGTCGCTGCGGGCCATCGAGACGCACCTGCGCCCGCCCGAGCCCGAGGCGCCTTCCGACATTCCCGTGTGGCTCAAGAAGCCGCGCAAGTCCTCCAGCCAGCCCAGCGGCGGGGTGCTGGTGGTCGGGGTGGATTCGCTCATGACGCAGCTGGCCAAGTGCTGCAAGCCGGCGCCGCCGGACGACATTGGCGGTTTCGTGACGCGCGGCAAGGGCGTGAGCATCCACCGAGCCGATTGCAGCGATTTCGCCCACCTGCAGCGCAAGAACCCGGACCGCGTGATCGAGGTGCAGTGGAGCGGTCAGGTCGCCCCGGATCGGGATGGCCGTGCGGCCGTGTACCCGGTGGACGTGGCCATCGAGGCGCAGGACCGCCAGGGCCTGCTGCGCGACATTTCCGACGTGTTCGCCCGCGAGAAGATGAACGTGATCGGGGTGCAGACCCAGTCGGTCAAGGACGTGGCCTGGATGACTTTCACCATCGAGGTGTCGGACGCCCGGCAGGTGCTGCGGGCCATGTCCGTGGTGGGCGATGTGCCGGGTGTGCGCGTGGTGCGCCGCAAATGATGTGGCGGGGCGGCCAGAAGTGCCCCGGAACACTGCTATACTGCGAGGCTTCGAATCGTTTGTAGGCGCGTAGCTCAGCTGGTTAGAGCACCACCTTGACATGGTGGGGGTCGTTGGTTCGAGTCCAATCGCGCCTACCAAACTTCTTCGGGGTCAACCAGGCCCCGGAAACAGAAAGCAGACTCCGCAGTCTGCTTTTTTTTCGTCTGTTCGGCGCCAGGGCATCGGCGGACGCTGTCTCGCAAGGCTCCCCGCACAGGGAAAACCCATGCTTGCGGCCCAGGGGCGGGTTTTTAGAATGTGCCGTATCCTTCCCGCAGACGACGGGCCTTGTTCGCCCGTCCCTTCCTGAAAGTTCCGCAGTGCAAAAATCCAAGGCCGGTAGCGGCAGCGAACGTGCGCCCGCCGTGCGTGTGATCAAGAAGTACCCGAACCGGCGTCTCTACGACACCGACACCTCGTCGTACATCACGCTGGCCGAAGTGAAGTCGCTGGTCATGGACAACGAGCCCTTCGTGGTTCGGGACGCCAAGACCAACGACGACCTCACGCGCAGCATCCTGCTGCAGATCATCCTGGAAGAAGAGACGGCGGGCGTGCCGATCTTCACCGAGCAGGTGCTGGCCAACATCATCCGGTTCTATGGCCATGCCATGCAGGATTTCATGGGCGCCTACCTCGAAAAGAATGTCCAGATCTTCATGGATCTGCAGCACAAGATGGCCGAGCAGTCCACGGGCGTCAACCCGGAAGCCTGGAAGCAGTTCATGAACGTGCAGTCGCCCATGATGCAGGGCATGATGGGCACCTACCTGGAGCAGTCGCGCACGGCCTTCACGCAGATGCAGGAGCAGATGCAGAAGAACAGCGAGCAGATGCTGGCGGCGCTGGGGCTCAAGCGCTGAGTCTCGCCATTTTTGCTGCCAGCCGCAGCGCGTCGTGGGCTGCCGCGCCCGCCGCCGTGTTGTCGAAGATGCACCAGACTTGGGTGGTCGCTGGCCAGTTCAACAGCTCCCACGCCCTGGCCTCAAGCCAGCTGTCGTCGTATGCCGACCAATACATGCGTGGCGAACCGTGCCAGCGGCAGTAGACGACGGCACCCTGACCGTCTCCGCGCTCGCCGAGCCAGCCGCCTGGCTCCCCGGCGCCGGCAGGTTTGGGCGGATCGGCGACCACGCGACCGATGCGCTGCTCCACCAGCAAGCGCTCGGCTGCCGCCGTGAACCAGGTGGGATGCCTTGGTTCGCAGACGACGGCGCCCGGGTATTCCGCGCGCACCGAGCGAAAGAAGTCGCGTGCGACCTCGGGATCGAATCTCAACGACGGCGGCAGTTGCACCAGCAACACCGCCAGGCGCTCGCCGAGTCCCGCCAGCGACGAAACGAAGGTGCCCACTTCCCCTGGTGGAACCTTCAGCCGCGCCACGTGTGTGAAAGCCTTGGGCAGCTTCACTGAGAAGCGGAAACCTGTCGGTGTCTGCATCGCCCAGCGCTCGAAGGTGTCCGCGCGGTGGGTGCGGCTGAAGGTGGTGTTGATTTCCGTGCAGCCCAGCACCCGTGCATAGCGCTCCAGCAGCGCTCCGTCGCCCGGAAATGCCTCGGCCACCGCTCGCGGCAGGCCCCAGCCTGCGGTGCCGATGTGAAGGGAAGGTGTGGTCCGTGTCATGCCGCTCGTGTGCGGCAATCCGCGTGCCGCTGCCTGCGAGGGGCCAAGGAATGTGCTGCCAGCCAAATCGACGCGCCGCCTTACAATACTGGACCACGCTCTTCAGCCAGGTAGCCCGGCGGAATTCAAATGGAAACAATGACTTACGACACCGCCCCCGCCGCCAAAACACCCAAAGTCGGGTTCGTCAGCCTGGGTTGCCCCAAGGCGCTGACCGACTCCGAACTGATCCTCACGCAACTCAGCGCCGAGGGTTACCAAACCTCCAAGACCTTTGCCGGTGCCGATCTGGTGATCGTCAACACCTGCGGCTTCATTGACGACGCCGTTCGCGAGAGCCTGGACACCATTGGTGAAGCCCTGGCCGAGAACGGCAAGGTGATCGTCACCGGGTGCCTGGGCGCGCGCGAAGGCGAGGGCGGCGGCAACCTGGTGCGGCAGATGCACCCCAGCGTGCTTGCCGTGACCGGCCCGCATGCCACGCACGAGGTGATGACGGCGGTGCACGAGCACCTGCCCAAGCCGCACGACCCCTTCGTGGATCTGGTGCCGCCGCAGGGCATCAAGCTCACGCCGCGCCATTACGCCTACCTGAAGATCAGCGAGGGCTGCAACCACCGTTGCACGTTCTGCATCATCCCGTCCATGCGCGGCGACCTGGTGAGCCGACCGATCGGCGACGTGCTGACCGAAGCGCGCAAGCTGTTCGAGTCTGGTGTGAAGGAGCTGTTGGTGGTGAGCCAGGACACCTCGGCCTATGGCGTCGACGTGAAGTACCGCACCGGCTTCTGGGATGGCAAGCCGGTGAAGACGCGCATGTTCGATCTCGTGCGTTCGCTGGGTGAACTGGCCCAGGGCTATGGCGCCTGGGTGCGGCTGCACTATGTGTACCCGTATCCGCACGTGGATGAGATCATTTCGCTGATGGCCGACGGCCTGTGCCTGCCTTACCTGGACGTCCCGTTGCAGCACAGCCATCCGGACGTGCTGCGCCGCATGAAGCGGCCGGCCAGTGGTGAGAAGAACCTGGAGCGCATCGCGCGCTGGCGCGAGCTCTGTCCGCAGATCGTGGTGCGCAGCACCTTCATTGCTGGCTTCCCTGGCGAGACCGAGGCCGAGTTCGACCACTTGCTGGAGTTCGTGCGCGAGGCGCGCATCGACCGCGCCGGCTGCTTCGCCTATTCGCCGGTGCCGGGTGCCACGGCCAACGAGCTGCCTGACGCCGTGCCCGATGCCGTGCGGGAAGAACGCAGGGCGCGCTTCATGGCGGTGGCCGAGGCCGTGTCGGCCGAGAAGCTGCAGCAGCGCGTGGGCGCGACCATGCAGGTGCTGGTGGACTCCGCGCCGGGCCTGGGCAAGAAGGGCGGCATCGGACGCAGCTACGCCGATGCGCCGGAGATCGATGGTGTGGTGCGGCTGCTGCCGCCAGAGAAGATCAGCAAGACCATGAAGGTCGGCGAATTCACCAAGGCCCGTGTGGTCGCGGCCCAGGGGCACGACCTGTTGGCGGTCCCGGTTTGACGGTGACTGCGATGGCCGGCCTGCCCATTCGCCGGTCACATCGGGTGCTTCAGAATGTGAAGCAACTCAACCGTATGCGCAAAGCCTGCTTGCAGGCTTTGCATCTTGATAAGGCAAAAGAAAAGGGCTTGCAAACATCACGTTTGCAAGCCCTTTATGATTGGTGCCCAGGAGAGGACTCGAACCTCCACGATGTTACTCGCTAGTACCTGAAACTAGTGCGTCTACCAATTCCGCCACCTGGGCTTTCAGGAAAACCAGAAGTATAGCAGAGAAAAAAAGCGATCCAAAAAGTGAACGAAAAAAACAGCCTGTTGGCCGAATATGAAGGTGTCGTTTCCGGACATCGCGATGGACACGGTTTTGTGATCCGCGACGATGGCCAGGCCGACATCTACCTGCCTTCCAACGAGATGCGCGCGGTGTTGCACAAGGACCGGGTCAAAGCCCGCATCGTGCGGCTGGACCGCAAGGGGCGTCCCGAAGGGCGCGTGACCGAAATCGTCGAACGTTCCGACTCCCCCATCATTGGGCGCCTGTTGCAGGAAAGCGGTGTGTGGCTCGTCGCCCCCGAGGACAAGCGTTACGGGCAGGACGTGCTGATCCCCAAGGGCGCCACCGGATCGGCCAAGCCCGGCCAGGTGGTGGTGGTGCAACTGACGGAGCCGCCGGCGCTGTACGGCCAACCGGTGGGGCGCGTGAAGGAAGTGCTGGGTGAGATCGACGACCCCGGCATGGAGATCGAGATCGCGGTGCGCAAGTACGGCGTGCCGCACGAGTTTTCCGACGCCGCACTGGCCCAGGCGCGCGCGCTTCCGGACCACGTGCGCGCCGCCGACCACAAGCACCGCGTCGACTTGCGCGACGTGCCGCTGGTGACGATCGACGGCGAAGACGCGCGCGACTTCGACGACGCCGTGTATTGCGAGCCGGCGAAGGTCGGCAAGGGCAAGGGTTGGCGCCTGCTGGTGGCGATTGCCGATGTGAGCCACTACGTGGAGACCGGTTCACCCATCGACATCGATGCCTATGACCGCGCCACCTCGGTCTATTTCCCGCGCCGTGTGATTCCCATGCTGCCGGAGAAGCTCTCCAACGGCCTGTGCTCGCTGAACCCCGGTGTCGAACGCCTGTGCATGGTGTGCGACATGCTGGTCAACGCCAAAGGCGAGGTGCATGCCTACCAGTTCTACCCGGCGGTGATGTTCAGCCACGCGCGTTTCACCTACACCGAGGTGGCCGCGATTCTGCAGAACACCCGGGGGCCGGAGGCCGCGCAGCGCAAGGCGCTGGTGCCTTATCTGCTCAATCTGCACGACGTGTACCGCGCGCTGCTGATGGCGCGCGGCGAACGCGGCGCTGTGGATTTCGAAACCACCGAGACGCAGATCGTCTGCGACGAGTCGGGCCGCATCGAGAAGATCGTGCCGCGCACGCGCAACGACGCGCACAAGCTGATCGAGGAGGCCATGCTCGCGGCCAACGTGTGCTCGGCCGATTTCATCCAGGAGGGCAAGCACCCCGGTCTGTACCGCGTGCACGAAGGCCCCACGCCGGAGAAGCAGGAAATCCTGCGCAACTACCTCAAGGCCATGGGTGTGTCGCAGACGATCGGCGACAACCCCAAGCCGGGCGATTTCCAGGCAATCGCCAACGCGACCAAGGACCGCCCCGAGGCCCAGCAGATCCACACCATGCTGTTGCGTTCCATGCAGCAGGCGATCTACACGCCCATCAACAGCGGCCACTTTGGTCTTGCGTTCGAGGCCTACACGCACTTCACGAGCCCGATCCGGCGCTACCCCGACCTGCTGGTGCACCGCGTGATCAAGGCCATCCTGGCGCGCAAGCGCTACGAACTGCCGAACCTGCCCACGCCAGGCGAGGCGCACGCCAAGTTGAGCAAGCGGCTGGCGAGCCGTGTGAAGCCCCCGGTGGCGGGCGAGGTGGTGAAGAAACCGTCGGCCGACACGCTGGCCTGGCAAGCCGCAGGCTTGCACTGCAGCGCCAACGAGCGCCGCGCCGACGAGGCCAGCCGCGATGTGGAGGCCTGGCTCAAGTGCAAGTACATGCGCGAACACCTGGGGGAAGAGTTCAGCGGCGTGGTGACCGCGGTCACGAGCTTCGGCCTCTTTGTCACGCTCGATGCGATGTACGTCGAGGGGCTGGTGCACATCACCGAACTCGGCGGCGAGTACTTCCGGTTCGACGAGGCGCGCCAGGAACTGCGTGGCGAGCGCACCGGCATTCGCTATGCATTGGGCACCCGGGTGCAGGTGCAGGTGAGCCGGGTGGATCTGGACGGTCGGCGCATCGACTTCCGGCTGGTCAGCGGTGACGACGATCTCGTGTTGCGGGCCATGCGCGACAAGACCGGTTTGCCTTCCTCGCCCGACCATCCGGCACCGCCCGCCCGGGGGGGCAAGTCGCGCCGCAACCGGAGCGAGGGCGCGCCGCAGGGGCGCCAGGCGCCCGCCATGGACGTCAAGGCCGCCGTGCGCAAGGCGGCGGGAAAGAAGGGCGAGCGGGGCGGTGCCCGCAGCACCGCGAGCCAATCTCGCAAGAGCCGGCGCTGAACCGGTCGTCATCGGACTTCGACATGCCCAACTCTGCCGCCCTGACCAAAAGCCCCGCGGCCAAGCCCGCCAAGGCCACCGTGGTGCGTCGGCGCGAGCCGGCGGCCGTGCCCACCGACCGGGCCTTGCGCATCGGCGTCTCGGCGCGCCTGCTGCACCAGGCGCCTCAGGAGCTGGGTTTCCGGAACAAGATTCTGCAGTACATCGAACAGTCGCTGGCCCACTGGATCATGGAACACGGGGCGGTGGCCTTCATGGTGCCGGCCGTGGCGCACGACAGCAAACACGCGGCGCGCCACCTCAAGGTGGAGCAGGTGGTGCAGGAGCTGGATGCCCTGGTGCTGCAAGGCGGCGCAGACGTGGCGCCTCAGAGTTACGGGCAGACCCCGATGGACCCGCGTTGGCAGGGCGATGTGGTGCGCGACCGCTATGAGCTGGCCTTGTTGCGCACCTTTCTCGCACAGAAGAAGCCGGTGCTGGGCGTCTGTCGAGGCGCGCAACTGCTCAACGTGGCCTTCGGCGGGACGCTGTATCAGGACATCCCGACGCAATGCCCGGCGGCCCATGCCCACGTGGACACCGATCTGTACGACCAACTGGAGCACGACGTGACCTTTCTCCAGGGCACGGCACTGACCAAGCTGTACCCGAATGCCTCGCAGCTGCGGGTGACCAGCATCCACCACCAGGCTGTGGCAGAGCTGGGCAAGGGGGTGGTGGTGGAGGCCGTGTCCACGCTGGACGGCATGGTCGAGGCCATTCGCTGGACCGGCGGGACCTATGCGCGCGGCGTGCAATGGCATCCCGAGTTCCACCATGGGCGCGATGCGCTGGCCGACAGCTCGCCCATCATGCTGGACTTTCTGGAGGCCTCGCGGGCTGCCGCGTTGGAGCGGTTGGCCAGCGGGCACGAACCCGATCCGCGCACGCCGCGGGCGCCCTTGCGATTGGGCGCCTGAGCCTACACTCTGTCCTCTCCGTCCTCCGCTGCTCTCACGCCATGCGCATTGTTTTCTTCCTGCTCGAAACCTTCTTCTTCTTCCTCGTGGCGGCGGCGCTGTTGAGGGCGTGGATGAACCACCTGCGCATCAACATGTCGGGCCAGCCGGGGCGTTTCGCGATCGCGGTGACCGACTGGCTGGTGGCTCCCCTGCGCCGGGTGCTGCCACGCTCGCTCGCGCAGAGCCGCATCGACTGGGGCAGCCTCGGTGCCGCCGTGCTGCTTTCGCTGGCGTTCGGCGTCTTGTGGTGGTTGCTGGCGGCGAGCCTGTCTGCGGCGCCCGGCTCGGCCGCCGGAGTGGTGACGATCGTCTTCACCATGGCGGTGCGACTGCTGGTGCGCACCTTGCTGCAGGGCTTGATGATCCTGCTGATCGGCTACGCCATCCTGTCGTGGGTGCAGCCGCAATCGCCGGTGATGGGCACGCTCGACCGCCTGTGCGCGCCCATCCTGCGCCCGGTGCGCCGGGTCGTGCCCTTGATCGGCGGGGTGGACCTGTCGGTGCTGGTGGTGATCATCCTGCTGCAGGTCGGCCTGATGCTGCTGGGCTGATCGGGCGTTCAGCCCGGCGGCCGCGCCCGCGCCGCCAAGCGTCCTGCCGTGAGCCCAAGGGCAGCGCCATCGTCCCAGTGGTCGGCCAGCCAGCCGTGCAGATGCACGGCCGCAGCGACCCTGTCCCGCACCCCTTCGCCTGAAAGCCCGGCGCGCGCGATCGCGCTGCCGATCATGCCGGCGAGCACATCGCCTGTGCCGGCGGTGGCCAGGGCGGCGTTTCCGCTGGCGTTGATGAGCGGCACGTCCCCGGGCGAGGCCAACACCGAGCCCGAGCCCTTGAGCACGCACAACGCGCCGAAGCGATCGGCCAGCGCCTGCGCAGCCTTCAATCGATGGGCCATGACCTCGGAGGTCGTGGTGCCCAGCAGGCGCGCGGCTTCCAGGGGATGCGGGGTGAGCACCGTTGTCCAGCCCCTGCCGTGGCGGTGGCCGAGCAGGGTTTGCAGCGCGGTGTCGGCGGCGATGGCATTGAGCGCGTCGGCGTCGAGCACCAGCGTTCGGGCGGCCGAGAGCACGCGCGGCAGCAGCGCAGCCACCGAAGCACCGCCGCCGCAACCGCACACGACACTCGCGGTTTCGAGGGCGCCGGGCTCCAGCAGCCGCTGCGGACGGCGGAACATGAGTTCGGGGCAGGCGGGGTCCCAAGGCGTCGGGCTGTTTGCATCACCTTCTAGCAGACCGACGAACACGCGGCCCGCGCCGGCATGCAGCGCGGCCCGGGCAGCGAGCACGGCGGCACCGGTCATGCCCGCGCCCTGCACGGCGATGCCTTGGCCGCCGAGCACCAGCACGTCGCCGAAGCTGCCCTTGTGACTGGCATGGGGCCGTGCGCCTGTCGTCTGTGGCTGCCCGGCCAGCCAGGCGGTCACAGGCACGGCAGTCGCTGGCGGCGCACCCAGCTCGTCGAACCAGACGCTGCCGGCGGCATCGCGTCCGGCACCGGTGAACAAACCGGGTTTCAGGGTGAGCAGCGACAGCGTGTGGCGCGGCCCCGGCGGTGCCAGGGAAGGGGTGTTCAGGGTCGCCAGGACGCCCGTGTCGGCGTCCAGCCCACTGGGGACATCGACGCAGAGCACGGTCTGGACGCAGGAGCGAAGCAGGTCCAGCCATGGGGCGAGAGGTCCCTCCAACGCCCTTTGTGGGCCGATGCCGAACAGAGCATCGATGGCGAGATCGAAGCGCGCCGGCGGCCCGTCGCCGAACGGCACACCGGCGGCGCGCGCGGCCTGCAGGGCCTGGCGGGCGTCGGTTGGCATCCGGGCCTCATCCTGCACCGCATGCGTCACCACCACTTCGGGAAAGCCGCCCCGTTCCTGCGCCCACTGGTGGAGGTGGGTGGCTGCGACCAGGCCGTCGCCCCCGTTGTTGCCGGGCCCGCAGGCCACCCAGATGCACCGCGCGTGCGGTTGCAGGGCCCGCGCCAGCCGCGCGACCGCCAGGCCGGCGCGCGACATCAAGGTGTGGTGGGGGAGGGTGGATGCGGCCTGCTGTTCGATCTGCCGCGTGGCGGCGCTGCCGTACAAGGCAGCGCGGCCGGTGCCGGACGCTGGGTGCAGGCCGGTGCCTGTGTTGAAGCTGCGCGTGTCCAAGGTCTCGCTCCTCTCAAGGAATGGGCGCATTTCAACATGTTTGCGCGCAGGCGCTGACCGCCCGCGGATCGTCTCAGAGACCGAATCGCTGGGGCGTGCTGCCGCTGATGTCGATCTCGGCTGAACGCCCTGACAGCTGATCGGCCAGCGCCCGGGCGGTGCCGCAGGCCATGGCCCAGCCCGCGCCGCCGTGGCCCAGGTTCAGCCACACGCCGGGTTGGCGTGTGGCGCCCAGCACCGGAGGGCCATCGGGCAGTGTCGCCTGGGCGCCTTGCCATTCCTGCACGCTGCCCCGGGGGCCGCCCAGACGCACGGCACCGGGAAACCAGTCCGCCAGCACGCCGTAGAGCCGTTTCAGCGTGGCTTTGGAGGGCTGGCCGGGCGTGGCGCCGAACTCACTGCCGCCGGCCACGCGAATGCGCTGGCCCAGCCGGGCGATCGAGATGCCATGACCCGCGTCCAGCACCGCCGACTGCGGGGCGTCCAGCGGCTCACGCACCGCAGCACTGAGCGAGTGGCTGTAGACGGGCTGCAAAGGCAGGCGCAGCCCGAGTGGGTGCAGCAGGCGCGCGCTGTGCACCCCTGCGCACACCACCACCGCGTCGAACCGTTGCGCGCCGTTGGCGTCCGGGGTGCCCGCGCTCGAGAGCCGCAGGTTCACGCCACCCGTGGGGCCCAGGGTTTCGATGGCGTCCACCGACGTGCTGAACACGAAGCGGCAACCGAGTTGCTGGGCCTCGGCGCGGATCGACAGCGCGAATTCCCGGCAATTGGCGGCGGCTTCCCCGCCCAGTTCGACCGCACCGTGCAACGGCGTTTCAGGATTCAGGGCGGGTTCGAGCGCGCGGGCCTGATCGGCCGAGAGTTCGCGGCAGGCGATCCCGAGGTCCTTCATCTGTTGCAGGGCGGGCTGGGCTTGCTCCGCCTCCCGCGCGTGGCGCCAGAGCACCAGCATGCCCTGGCTGCGGTCGTGGTCGAGATCCCGTTCCTCGGTGATTTCCAGCAGGCGCTGCTGGCTGTACTGCACCCATTGGTGCATCTGCCGGTGGTGTTCGGCCTGGCGCGGGCCTTGGCCCGCCTGCAGCCAGCGCCAGATCCAGCGCCACTCTCCGCCGCGGGGGAACCGGGCCAGTTTCAATCCTCCCGGGCGCGAGACCCAGGGCATGCGCAGGCTGCGTTCGGGCCGATTCCAGGCGGCCGTCCAACCCGCGGCGACGAGCGCACCGCTGGCGAAGCTGGCTTCTTCGGCCACGGTGCTGCGGCGCTCGAACACCGTGACTTCATGGCCGTCGCGCGTCAGTTCGAACGCGGTTGTGGTGCCGATCACACCCGCGCCCACCACCGCGATCCTCAAGATGCGCCCCCGACGGGTGCAGAGGGTGCCCCTGGGTGGGAAGGGGGTGGGCAATCGACGGTCAACGGGACATCGGGCATGGGTCGTGGCGCAGAAACACCCCGGACGCGGTTCCGTTCGGAGCGCGGTCCAGAGAGCGAAAGGAGGACGGGATCGGTCGGGCTGCTATAATCGATGGGCTTTGCAGATGGCTGACTCGAACACCGTTCTTGCCGCCTTTGCAGGGCGAAATCGCAAACCAGCCCAACCGGGTGTTGCCTGAAGCACCAGGACCGTCAGCGGTCCGTTCAATGCACAGGTGATCGGGGCTGGATTTTAGACTCAACCTCTGGAAAGTTAACTCATGTCTATCTCCATGCGCGAAATGCTGGAAGCCGGTGTCCACTTTGGCCACCAGACCCGCTTCTGGAACCCCAAGATGGCACCGTACATCTTCGGCCATCGCAACAAAATCCACATCGTCAACCTCGAAAAGACGCTGCCCCTGTTCGAAGAGGCTGCCAAGTTCGTGCGCCAGCTCTCCGCCAACCGCGGCACCATCCTGATGGTGGGCACCAAGCGCCAGTCGCGCGACATCGTGGCCCAGGAAGCCCGCCGCGCCGGCGTGCCTTTCGTGGACCAGCGCTGGCTGGGCGGCATGCTGACCAACTTCAAGACGGTCAAGACCTCCATCAAGCGCCTGAAGGACATGCAAGCCCAGAAGGAAGCTGGCCTGGACAGCATGACCAAGAAAGAGCAGCTGATGTTTGCTCGCGAAATGGAAAAGCTCGAGAAGGACATCGGCGGCATTCAGGACATGAACGCGCTGCCCGATGCCATCTTCGTCATCGACGTGGGCTTCCACAAGATCGCCGTGCTCGAAGCCCAGAAGCTGGGCATCCCGCTGGTGGGCGTGGTCGACACCAACCACTCGCCCGTGGGCATTGACTACGTCATCCCCGGCAACGACGACTCGGCCCGTGCCGTGGCCCTGTATGCCCGTGGCATCGCCGACGCCATCATCGAAGGCCGCAGCAACGCGGTGAACGATGTCGTCAAGGCCGTGGCCGCCGAAGGCGCCGACGAGTTCGTGGAAGTCAAGGAAGACGCTTCCGCCTGAGCCCGACTCTTGCATGAAAGAGGGGCTCGTGTAGCCCCTTTTTCATAAGGCCACCCGATCATTGAAACAGACCGTTCTGCCCGCTGGGGCACAACGGCGAACGGAGAAACTGAAATGGCAATTACCGCAAGCATGGTCGCCGAACTGCGCGCCAAGACCGACGCACCCATGATGGAGTGCAAGAAAGCCCTGACCGAAGCCGATGGCGACATGGCCAAGGCGGAAGAACTGCTGCGCGTCAAGCTCGGCACCAAGGCCGGCAAGGCCGCCAGCCGCGTCACCGCCGAAGGCGTCGTGGCCAGCTCCATCAACGGCACCACCGGTGCCCTGATCGAAGTCAACTGCGAAACCGACTTCGTCACCAAGAACGACAGCTTCCTGGCGCTGGCCAATGCGGCCGCCCAGCTGGTGGCGGCACACAACCCTGCCGACCTGGAAGCCCTGGGCGCGCTGCCTTACAGCCAGGACGGCTTCGGCCCCACGCTGGAAGACGTGCGCAAGGGCCTGATCGGCAAGATCGGCGAAAACATGTCGTTCCGCCGCTTCAAGCACTGGGCCAACGGTGGCCAGCTCGCTGGTTACCTGCACGGCACCCGCATCGGCGTGGTGGTGGAGTTCGAAGGCGATGCCGTGGCGGCCAAGGACGTCGCCATGCACGTGGCCGCGATGAAGCCGGTGTCGCTGACCTCGGCCGACGTGCCTGCGGAGCTGATCGAGCGCGAGCGTTCGGTGGCCGCCGCCAAGGCTGCCGAATCGGGCAAGCCTGCCGACATCGTCGCCAAGATGGTGGAAGGCTCGGTGCAGAAGTACCTCAAGGAAGTGTCGCTGTTCGACCAGGTCTTCGTGAAAGCCGCCGACGGCAAGCAGACCGTGGGCGCGATGCTCAAGGCCGCTGGCACCAACGTGAAGGGCTTCACCCTGTTCGTGGTGGGCGAAGGCATCGAGAAGAAGGTCGACGACTTCGCGGCGGAAGTGGCCGCGCAAGTGGCTGCCGCCAAGGGCGCCTGATCCTGCCGAGACTGGACGAGACAACGGGCCGCAAGGCCCGTTGTGCCGTATGGGGCTTATTTACGCCCCGAAGCGGCAGGTGAATGCGGGCTCCTCGCTACACTTGCCGGTTGAATCTTTGTTTATCGATTTCCTGAAAGTTGCCTCATGCCAGCCTACAAACGGATTCTGTTGAAACTGTCGGGAGAGGCCCTCATGGGCGATGACGCTTTCGGCATCAACCGAGCCACCATCGTGCGCATGGTGGAAGAAATCGCCGAAGTCACCCGCCTGGGCGTCCAGGTGGCCATCGTCATCGGTGGAGGCAACATCTTCCGCGGCGTGGCCGGGGGTTCTGTCGGCATGGACCGCGCCACCGCCGACTACATGGGCATGCTTGCCACCGTGATGAATTCGCTCGCCCTCGCTGACACCATGGACAAGGCCGGTCTGGTCGCCCGCGTGATGTCGGCCATTGCCATCGAGCAGGTGGTCGAGCCCTACGTCCGCCCCAAGGCCTTGCAGTACCTCGAAGAGGGCAAGGTTGTGGTCTTCGCCGCCGGCACCGGCAACCCCTTCTTCACCACCGACACGGCCGCTGCACTGCGCGGAGCCGAGATCGGCGCCGAGATCGTGCTCAAGGCCACCAAGGTCGATGGCGTCTACACCGCCGATCCGAACAAGGACCCCAGCGCCACGCGCTACACCACCATTTCTTTCGACGAGGCCATGAGCAAGAACCTGCAGGTGATGGACGCCACCGCATTTGCCCTGTGCCGCGACCAGAAATTGCCCGTGAAGGTGTTCTCGATCTTCAAGCCCGGCGCGCTGCGCAAGGTGGTGCTGGGGGGCGATGAGGGCACGCTGGTTCACGTCTGATGCCCACACGGCATTCCATTTCCTGCTGCATTGAGGAGTTTTCATGAGCACCGACGACATCCGCAAAACCGCTGAGCACAAGATGCTTCAATCGGTGGAAGCGCTCAAGAACAGTTTGAGCAAGGTCCGCACCGGCCGGCCCAACCCCGCCTTGCTGGACACCGTGCACGTGGAGTATTACGGTTCCATGCTGCCGCTGTCCCAGGTCGCCAACCTGACGTTGCTCGACGCGCGCACCATCGGCGTGGCGCCGTGGGAAAAAGGCATGGGCGCCAAGATCGAGAAGGCCATCCGCGAGTCGGATCTGGGCCTGAATCCTTCCAGCCAGGGCGACCTGATCCGCGTCCCCATGCCTCCCATGACCGAGGAGCGCCGCAAGGAGCTCACGAAGGTGGTCCGGGGTGAAGGCGAAGCCGCCAAGATCGCGGTGCGCAACCTCCGGCGTGACGCGAACGAATCGGTGAAGAAGCTGGTCAAGGAAAAGCTGGCGTCCGAAGACGACGACCGCCGCTCGCAGGAAGACATCCAGAAGCTCACCGACCGCATGATTGCCGAGGTGGACCGGCTGGTGGCGTCCAAAGAGCAGGACATCATGGCGGTCTGATCCGCCCCTTCCATCGATCCTGGCCATGGCATCTGCTGCAACTCCCCCCTCCTTGCCGGCGAAACTGCCTGGCCATGTGGCCATCGTCATGGACGGCAATGGCCGCTGGGCGCAGAAGCGCTGGCTGCCGCGCGCGGCCGGGCACAAGCAGGGCGTGGACGCGCTGCGTGGGGTGGTCAAGGCGTGCATCGAGCGAGGCGTGCCCGTGCTCTCCGTGTTCGCGTTCTCGTCCGAAAACTGGAACCGCCCGGTGGAAGAGGTCTCGGGCCTCATGGATTTGCTCGCCATGGCGTTGTCGCGCGAGGTGCCCAGCCTGAAAAAGAGTGGCGTGCAACTGCATTTCCCAGGCAACCGGGAAGGTCTGTCGACGCGGGTGGTGCAAGGCCTGGAGGCGGCCGAGCGCGAGACCGCGCACAACCACACCCTGGTCTTGAACGTGTGCTTCAACTACGGGGGGCGCTGGGATATCGCCCAGGCCGCCCGGCGCCTTGCCCAGCAAGGCGTGGAGATCACCGAGCAAAGCCTGTCAGGTGCGATGGCGCTGGCCCACGTGGACGACCCGGATCTGTTGATCCGCACCGGTGGTGAGCTGCGCATCAGCAACTTCCTTCTCTGGCAGTCGGCCTACACGGAACTGCTGTTCACCGACTGCCTCTGGCCCGATTTCGATGCGGCCGAACTGGACCGCGCATTGGCCGAATTCGCCCGGCGCGAGCGCCGCTTCGGCCAGACCGCCGAGCAACGGGCCGAGGTCGAGCCCGAGGCGGTCGCGGTGGGCCAGCGACATGCTTAAGCAGCGCATCATCACTGCCCTGCTGCTGCTGGCCGTTCTGCTGCCCGCGCTGTTTTACCCCTCGATCGAGCCTTTTGCCGCCCTGACCCTGCTGCTGATCGTGGCGGGCGGCTGGGAATGGGCGCGCCTCAACGGCTGTGGCTCTTCGCTCTCGCTGGGCCTGGGCCTGGGTCTGGGTGTCCTGATGGCGGTGGTCTGGTGGGCGGGTGGCCTGAGCCTGTCGCTGCGCCCGCTCTGGCTGGCCGTGGGGGCCGCCTGGGTATTGCTCGCTGTCGTGATGCTCGGCCGTGGCGTGAGAGGCTGGAGCGCCTGGCCCGTCGGCCTGCGCCTCTGGGTGGGGCTGGCACTCATCGCCTGTGCCTGGCTGGCCATGGTGCACGCGCGCCTGGAAGGTCTGGGCTTTCTGCTCTCCGTGCTGCTGCTGGTCTGGACGGCCGACATCGCCGCCTATTTTGGTGGCAAGGCCCTGGGGCGGCGCAAGCTGGCGCCCACCATCAGCCCGGGCAAGAGCTGGGAAGGCGCCATCAGTGGGTTGTTGGGGGTCTTTGTGCTGGCGGCTTGCTGGGTCTGGGCCGATGCGCAGGGCACGAGCCTGTATGCGCGGCTCTGGGCTCTGGGGCCGGCGCTGGCGGTGCTGTCGCTGGTGTTTCTCGTCACCATGAGCGTGGTCGGTGATCTGGTGGAGTCGCTGGTCAAGCGCAGTGCCGGTGCCAAGGATTCCAGCCAGCTGCTCCCCGGCCATGGCGGCGTGCTCGATCGCGTCGACGCCTTGCTGCCCGTGTTGCCACTGGCCATGATGCTTATCACCGTCTGATTGCCATGACCCGTCCCCAAGCCATCACCATTCTGGGCTCCACAGGCTCGATCGGGGTCAGCACGCTGGACGTGATCGCCCGCCATCCGGAGCGCTACACCGTGTTTGCGCTGACCGCCGCCACGCAGGTGGAGGCCCTCCTGGCGCAATGCCAGCGCTTTGCTCCCCGCTACGCCGTCATGGCCAGCCCGGCGCATGCGCAGCAACTGGCCGGCCGCGTGCGCGAGCTCGGCCTGTCGGTCGAGGTGCTGTCGGGCGCGCAGGCCTTGTGCGACGTGAGCCGCGATCCGGAGGTGGATGCCGTGATGGCCGCCATCGTCGGGGCCGCCGGCCTTTCGCCCAGCCTGGCGGCCGCGCAGGCGGGCAAGAAGCTGCTGCTGGCGAACAAGGAGGCGCTGGTGGTCGGCGGCGAGCTGTTCATGCGGGCGGTGCGCGAAGGCGGTGCGACGCTGCTGCCCATCGACAGCGAACATTCGGCGGTCTTTCAATCGCTGCCCGAAGACCCCACGACCTGGTCGCGCCGGGTCGATAAGATCGTGCTCACGGCTTCCGGTGGTCCTTTCCGCACGCGCGATCCGCAGACCTTGCACGAGGTGACGCCGGAGCAGGCCTGTGCCCACCCCAACTGGGTGATGGGCCGCAAGATCTCGGTGGACTCGGCGACCATGATGAACAAGGCGCTGGAAGTCATCGAGGCCTGCTATCTGTTTGGATTGCCCGCTTCGCAGATCGAAGTGGTGATCCATCCGCAGAGCGTGATCCACTCGATGGTGCAGTACACCGACAGCTCCGTGGTGGCCCAGCTGGGTACCCCAGACATGCGCGGGCCCATCGCCTATGGCCTGTCCTGGCCGGAGCGCATCGTCTCCGGTGCGGCCGCACTCGACTTCGCTTCACTGGGGGCTCTGAGTTTCGAAAAGCCGGACGACCGGCGTTTTCCCGGTCTGCGCCTTGCCTGGGATGCCCTGGGCGGCCCGGCGGGCACGACGGCGGTGCTCAATGCCGCCAACGAGGTCGCCGTGGCGGCCTTTCTGGACCATCGGCTGCGGTTCGACCAGATTCACGTCGTCAACCATGCAACTTTGCAGGCCCTGACCCCCTCGAAGCCCCAGGGCCTGGACGACCTGATGGCGATCGACGCGGAAACGCGTGCCATCGCGCAAGTCCAGATCGACCGGCTGGCGGCTTGACGGTCCGGCGGCCGTCACCCCGTCCGTTCACTTTTCAAACGATTTCGCATGCTCACACTCGTTGCCTTCGTCGTGGCCCTCGGCCTGCTGATCGCCGTGCACGAGTACGGCCACTATCGGGTGGCTGTGGCCTGCGGCGTGAAGGTGCTGCGTTTTTCGGTCGGCTTCGGCAAACCGCTGCTGACCTGGCGCAAAAAGGGCAGTCCCACCGAGTTCGTGCTCTGCGCGTTGCCCCTGGGCGGTTATGTGCGCATGCTCGATGAGCGCGAGGCACCCGTCGACCCGGCCGAGCGCCATCTGGCCTTCAACACCCAGCCGCTGCGCTCTCGTGCCGCCATCGTCGCGGCCGGCCCCGCGGCGAACCTGCTGCTGGCGATCGCGATTTATGCCGTCGTCAACTGGACCGGCGTGGAAGAGCCCAAGCCGGTGCTGGCCAGTCCGGTGGCGGGTTCGATCGCCGAGCGTGCTGGCTTGCGCGGCGGTGAGTGGGTGGCGCAGACCGCCGCGGCCGGCGCCGAAGCCAGCGCGGTGGCGTCTTTCGAGGACCTGCGCTGGCGCCTGACGCAGGCCGCTCTGTCGAGCGAGGACTTGACCCTGTGGGTGTCGTCGCGCGAAGGTGATGCGACGCGCCCCGTGACGCTTCCCTTGAGCGAGCTGGACGTGCGGGAAGCCGACGCTGCGCTGTTCCAGCGCATCGGCATCACCAGCCCGTGGAGTGCGCCGGTGGTGGGCGAGGTCATGGAGGGTGGGGCGGCGGCCGCTGCCGGGCTGAGGGAAGGCGACATCGTGCGCAAGGTCAACGACCAGGCCCTGGGCGATGGGCAAAGCCTGCGGGCCCTGATCCGGGCGGCCGTCGGCCCGGCCGGGCAGCCCGTCGAGCAGCGCTGGGAGGTGCTGCGTGCAGGGCAGGCGGTGCATCTGGTGGTCCAACCCGTGCCCGAGCAGCAGGCTGGCATCTGGGTGGGGCGTGTCGGGGCGTACATCGGCGCCATGCCGGAGATGACGACCGTGCGCCACGGCGCGGTCGATGGCCTGGTCAACGGGGTTGTCCGGACCTGGGAGGTGTCCTGGCTGACGCTCAAGATGATGGGGCGGATGCTGATTGGTGAAGCATCGGTGAAGAACCTCAGCGGCCCGCTCACGATCGCGGACTACGCAGGCAAATCGGCCAGCCTCGGTATCACCTCTTACCTGCTGTTTCTCGCTCTGATCAGCGTGAGTCTAGGTGTGCTCAACCTGCTGCCGCTGCCGGTCCTCGATGGGGGGCACCTGATGTATTATCTTTGGGAGGGTGTCACTGGGCGCAGCGTGTCTGATGTCTGGATGGAGCGCCTGCAGCGAGGGGGTGTCGTGGTTCTCATGGCGCTCATGTCCGTCGCCTTGTTCAATGATGTGGCCCGCCTGGCTGGCTGAACGCTTCTTTTCCATGAAAATAAAATCCTTCGGACTTCGCGGCCTGACCCTTTCGGCGCTCGCGACGACCCTTCTTGCGGCCCTGCCTGCCTGGGCTGTCGACCCCTTCACCTTGCGCGACATCCGTGTCGAAGGCCTGCAGCGTGTCGAGCCCGGTACGGTGTTCGCCTCCTTGCCGTTTCGCATCGGTGACCAGTACAACGACGACAAGGGGTCGACCGCCATCCGTTCGCTGTTCGGCCTGGGCCTGTTCAGCGACGTGCGCCTGCAGGTCAATGGCGACGTGCTGGTGGTGATTGTCGAAGAGCGGCCGACGGTCGCGGACATCAGCTTCTCTGGCATCAAGGAGTTTGACGACACCGTGCTCAAGAAGGCCCTGCGCGACATCGGCCTGACCGATGGCCGGCCGTTCGACAAGGCGCTGGCGGATCGAGCCGAGCAGGAGCTCAAGCGCCAGTACATCAACCGCAGCATGTACGCCGCGCAGATCGTCACCACCGTGACCCCGAGCGAGCGCAACCGCGTCAACCTCAATTTCAGCGTGGTCGAAGGCGACGTGGCCAAGATCCGGGAAATCCGCATCGTCGGCAACCGCGCATTCTCGGAGTCGACGCTGCGCAACCTGTTCGACCTCGACACCGGTGGCTGGCTGAGCTGGTACACCAAGTCCGACCGCTATTCGCGCGCCAAGCTCAACGCGGACATCGAAACCCTGCGTTCTTACTACCTTACGCGCGGCTACCTCGAATTCCGCATCGACTCCACCCAGGTCGCGATCGCGCCGGACAAGGAGAGCATGTCCATCACCCTGAACATCACCGAAGGCGACCGCTACGTGGTCAAGTCGGTGGCGCTCGAGGGCGAGTACCTGGGACGGGAAGAGGAGTTCAAGTCGCTCGTGACGCTGCGCGCTGGCGAGGCCTACAACGCGGAAGACGAAAGCAGCACGGTGAAGGCCTTTACCGACTACTTCGGTGCCTTCGGTTATGCCTTCGCCCAGGTCGAGGCCAGCCGCGACATCGATCGGGTGAACAAACAGGTGGCCTTTG